>NZ_CP151943.1:559166-898333 GCF_038592905.1 Neobacillus sp. FSL H8-0543
ATTCCTGATCCAATTATTACTTCCTCCAAGGTCATTGCTTCTCCGCCTCTTGCAATATTGGTTAACACCTCATTTTCACCTGCAACTCTGCATTCGATTCCAGAGCATTTCCAGCTTTTAATATCAGATTTTTGCATAACTACCCTCACATCTAAGGGGCGGTTGTTTATTTTTAGAAGCGGAATGTAAGTTTGATACAAATACTGCTTATTTAATATATTCAATTTCTTTAACATTTCCTCTAATCCCTTGGCATCTGGAATCAGATGCCGGAGCAGGAACTCATTTTGATGGTCGTATAGAATATACCCTTCCTCTTGTTTTTGATTTTTTTCCAGTGTAAAGATGCCTCGCCCGCGTGATAGGCTAACGGGCTTTAAAATAATCTTTTCCCTATCCTGTATAAATTCAATTAAATCGTCCATTTTTTTCAAAAGATGAGTGGAGGGGATATGGTAACGGATCTCCTTTTCATCTTTTAATAAGATAAGATCAGATTTCTTAAAGTAATGGGAATTGAATAAATTATTATTTGTTAATTCAATTAGTTGGTTAATCCTTTCAAGATTCTGATGGAAATTTCTTCGGTACAAGGTAGCTGGAATCGGTGCAGAATCATATTTCCACTTTTTTTCAGTTGGATCATACAGCATTCCATAGGCGATCTTTTCCTCCCAGTCGATGGAACGAGTGGAAAAGGCAAAAACTAATCCGCCAAATTTTTCATACTCCCTGAAACGGTCAGAGTACTTTTCCATATATGTTGGATTGTACAACTGATTTTTTTCCCCCAGCAACAAACCAATAGATGGACCGATTATTGCTTTATCTTTTGAAATCTTTAATTGATAAGTCAAGTCCATTGGGATATGCATCTTTTTAACAAGCGTATTAGAGATAAGTACTTCTATAGGATCAGTAAATGAATTCCCTTTTAATAAAATATCCTCTTCTATTAAGTCTATTTTACATGGTTGTTCTTTAATGCCAAACTGGAGTAAGGTTGGTGTGCTGTTCGTTAGACTTGACAGATGAATTGGAAATTTGAGGCACATTTCATCGTCCTGATACTCTTTTAATTTGATCCAGTAATTAGTATCATCCTCGCTTGAAGGCATTGTTGTGTTCTTTTCAGATTCTGAACTTGATAAAAGTTCAGTTGTTTTAGTTGGATATTCCTGGCTATTTCCAAAGCTGGGTTCATCTTGAGAATTCTTTTGTTGAAGTATTTCCTTCGCTACCTTGAATGGAAATTTACATATTTTCTCACACATATGAGTGTTCCAGTCAAAAATGTCTTTAATAATTGTATTTATTGAACATGTTGAACTTAAAGAATAGAAACCATTTTTATTTAATGAAAAGACAATGCCAATCTCGAAAATTCCAGGGTAATAAAATTGAATGATATCTAAAACCTTTTGGCTTAGATCCCTTAGTTCGTCCTTTATGTTCTCTTCAAATGATTGGTTTGCTACTAACTTTGAGGCATCCTCTAGGGTGAATAATTTTTGATTAGAATCTTTTGCGTACATAATCGGGGATTTCCATTTGTTATTTAATTTTTTTTGACCTAATACATAAAAAGTTAACAAAGTATTATTAGGGTCGATTTCTTCCTCAAAGTCTATTTTTATATCAGAATATGAATCTAATAATGCACTTAAATCTTTTTTCTTTATTATATGGTGCTCATTAAGGACTTGAAATTTTGGGTGGTTAGAAAGTTCCCTTAATTTTTTGATATTCTTTTTTTTATAAAAGATTGTTGGGTTATAAATAATCGATGGGATGTCAATTATATCCTTTTTTATCGTTGAATTATTCTGAAGTTCAATTGCTTGCGTTTTTAAACTCTCGAGAGAAATATCAATAAGTGAAAAGAATTGAATTTTTAGGCTTAACTCTTTGCCCTTCTTAGCATAAATTTGCCAAATTTCGTCCTTTTTGTTTTTTTGGCTAAGCAGCTTACTCCATTCTCTTTTAGAAAGCAGTACACCAACCGTATTCATCCTCGTACCTCCACCTCCTAATACAAATAGGTAATTAGGACCTTTACCATAATTTATATTCAATGCTCATTAAAAGGTATGGGCAGATTTTAAACTTAGCCTTATTTCATCCTCTTTTATAAGAGTTAATGGTTTCATAAGAGCCATCATTCAAAAATTTAAACATGGAAACAGCAGGAGTCAGGTTTGCTTCTATAATCCAGACCTTACCGTCTAAATCAATACCAAGATCTATTCCATATACACGTTTTTTTGTATAGGAATTTGCTAATTGCTGAGCAATTAGCAAGGAAACTTCCTCTAATTCAGCTGCAATATCTTTGATTTTCTCATTATTAATTAGTGATTTTTCAATTGCATCTTCTACTGATAAAATTGCTTTGGCTGCATTAGTTATAACAAAATTATTTGCGGCCACTTTTGCAAGTTTACCAGTTACTGCCCATTCCGATGAACTCTTTTTCCTTTGCACCATTACGCGAAAATCAAACGGATTCTTATTAATCGTTGCAAGTGGAATTCTTTCCTGGACGATATACCGTTGTCTTTTACTTGGAAAGTGATTCTCTTTTAAATAATCATAAATTTGCTCTATTCCGTTTATGATTGTTTTCCTGTGACCAATATGAAGTTCAAAATTTCCATCTGTTAACGATGATATCTGGATAATGCCAAGTCCCTGATAACCAAAGCAGGGCTTAACCATTATTTGATTATATTTTTCTAACATTGTATTTAAAGAACTTCTATTCAAGTATTGAGTATCAGGCAAAAAGGAAGAAAGTCTTCCATCCTCCATCATCAATTTATGCTTTGTCCATTTCCCAACAGAAACACGCATTTTACCTCTCCTTTTTATATTTATTGCCTCATTTATATTCTATTTTGAAAAAATATATATTCCTGTACCAATGAATAAATTGGGGGTAATCCTATTTTTCTGTTTATTAACCCATTTTTATAAAATAAGGCAGATAACTAGTCCACTAAAAGACAAGTTTAATATACATGTAGGGAACTAAAAAAATGAAGGAGTGGAAAAATATGGGAGTATTTAATCCTGGCTTGCTTATTGATTTTGATTGTGAAAACTTTGGGGATCCAGATATAACGGTAACAAGTGGTACAGGTTTTCAAGACCTTGCCGAAATTACTTTAACTGTTAATTCTCCGACAAACGCAGTTTGGTTGAATGCTTATGCAACTTGGACAGGAACTTCTGCAGCAGATTTTATTACTTTTAGATTTTTACGTGATGGCGTTGACCCACTTTGTTCAGCAATTGATTCTGTTGATCAAGCAGGTCAAGCTGATACGACAGCATTTAGCTGTTGTGACACTACTGTCGATGCTGGAGTACACACTTACACTTTGCAAGCAAGTGTAACTCATCCAAGTGGGGGTCAACAACAAACCGTTACTTTTAGTATGGGATCTTTCCAAGGTGCAGTTATCAACACTTAAATAAGTGTTGTTATGCATAAAAACTATATACAAAAAAGGTTGCCTCATATGAGACAACCTTTTTTGTATTAGGATATAAATGCTTCCTCTAGCGGTAACAGCCTTTGCACACCACGGAGTTCAAGTTCCATTAGTTTGTTCATTGCTTTTTCTCTTTCGATTCTAAGTCCTGCACTTTCCAAATCACAGCTTACGGGCACATCACACTTAATTTCTGCAAGTATTCTCGATAAATGAAGCATTTCAAGATCCTGCTCTATTTTCGTCTTATGTGACTTTGAAAGTTGATCTAGGTTAGCAATGATTCCCTCGACATGCTCGAATTCTTTTAAGAGCTTAAGCGCGGTTTTCTCACCAATTCCCTTTACGCCAGGGTAATTATCACTCGGGTCACCCATTAATGCTTTTAAATCAATCATTTGTCTAGGCCTAATCCCTTTTTCTTCGAAGAAAGTATCAGGGGTGTGAACAAGATAATTCCCATAGCCCTTTTTCAACAAAATGACGGAAATGCTATCATCGAGGAGTTGAAGGATATCCTGGTCTCCTGTCAAAATCGACACATTTGCTGTATCTCTTGCTTGGTTCGCAATCGTACCAATACAATCATCTGCTTCATAGCCTGCTAAGCCAATATTAGGTATATCAAAAGCAGCAACCACTTCTTTAACTAAATCAAATTGCGGAATTAGTTCAACTGGCGCCTCTGAGCGATTACCTTTATAAGCGTCAAACAATTCGGTACGAAACGTTTTGCTTCCCATATCCCAACAAACGGCCACATGTGAAGGTTTGAAAGAAGAAACAGCGGTAAATAAATGCTTAATAAAACCATGAATTCCATTCGTCGGTATACCTTTAGAATTTATCATAAACTGACCTGATACGGCCGTTGCATAAAATGCCCGGAATAACAGTGCCATTCCATCTACAAGCATAAGTGAAGGTTTTTGATTAGTATTCAAATAATTACCCCCTTAAATTGATTTGCCTTAAAACAGCACGTTTCCCATTATAACATAAAAGATCATTCAATTTTGTTTTCTTGATAAGAAATCCAGTCGCTAAAACTTCCCAAGTAAAGTTTTACCTTTTCGAATCCTGCTTCTTTTAAGGCTAGGAAATTTGGTGCAGCGGTCACACCAGAACCGCAGTATACAAACAACTGAGAGTCAAGGGGGATTTCTGAAAACCGTTGTTTTTGGGCTTCGACAGGTTTATAGCACCCCGCATGAAGTCCCTCTATCCAAGGCTTGTTAATTGCTCCCGGAATACGACCAGCTTTCTTATCAATCGGTTCTTCCAAGCCTAAATAACGTCTTTCTTCTCGTGAATCAATTAAAATCGCAGGGGCTAACTGGCCGTTTACCACTGCTCTTACATTATCAACATTACCAATTATTTCCCGATTGATATTAATCTTAAATTCAGCAGGCTCGTAGACAGGTATCTCTGTCGATACGGGATAATCCGCCTCTTTCCAGCTGTTAAACCCTCCATCAAGGACAAATACCTTTTCATGGCCAAGGTATTGGAGCATCCACCAAAACCTTGCCGCAAACGCTCCGTCGCCTTGATCATAGACTACCACAGTAATGGTTTCGTCAATTCCAGATCGCTCTAGCTTTTGAACAAATTCATCTATATCAGGCAGTGGATGCCTGCCGCCGTGATCACCCACACTTCCAGATAGGTCTTTCTCGAGGTCAAAGAAGACAGCACCTGGAAGATGACTATAACCATATTCGCGATTACCTTTTTCAGAGTCTGCTAATGAAAACCGACAATCAACAATGCGAATACTTGATTCATGTAATTGATTGAAAAGCCATTCTTTGTCGATGATGAATTTCATATTTATCCCCCATATTCTTCTAGCTTTTTATAAACCTCAAGTAAATCCTCGATTAATACACCGCCATCCAAGGCCGATTGTAGGCTGTAGTAAAAATCTTCTACCTGAGCATTCATTTGGCTGATAAGCCGATTGAATTCAGAGCACAGGAGGTTGGTGTAATATTCCTCAACACGCTTAGCTTCTATTTTTAAGTAGTCATCCGCATGTGTGCTCAAGTTTGCTTGAAGCTCGTCGCTCATCAACTTCTTTTCATTTTTTTCAAAGAAGGCTTTTGGATTTTTAAAATAGGATATTGCCTTCGTGAATATTTTTTTATTGATATTGGAAAAAGCGATTGGAAAGTCAATTCCCTCATCAAAGTTCGTTTCAAACGTTGAAAAGGAAAGATCATCATTAATTTCAACTAAGTCCCGTACGAGTACTTTCTGAAAGTCTACGAGTATTTTTTCAGCAAACCGGTCGAGTCTTACTGTAGTGGCTCTCATCTCCTGAGCTAGATCAAACCCGAGACTTTCAAGAAACTCATCTAAAGCCCCCTGAAGTGCATTTTTCAAATTTCTTCCATCATCTCTTAATGCGGTTGGATTGAACGCTTCTTTAAAGAAATCATTAAAGCGAAAAAATACCCTTTGTTTAATATAGTAAATTAATTCTGTTGATTCCTGAGTCATTCGCTTTGTTAACGCCTCTTCTGTTTGCTTGTCAAAAAAGGCTTTAATCATTGCTTTTTGGCGCACGATTTCTGACCGTTTATTATCTTTTTCACTTTGGTCTTCTCTTGAGCCTTGAATCATCTTACCCACAAGTTCTTGAACCCGGTGAAGCTCGTTTCTAGCAGAGGTGATTGCCATTTTTGTTAAGTCATTGGAAATAAAATGGTAGAAATTACGCTCAAAATTGCCTAGTCCTGATTGATTAATTGTTCCAATTTCTAGCTTCTCTTTTAATGCTAAAAGACTTGATAACGGGTAGAGATGTGGTTGACTGATGCCATATTTCACTAACTGTTCTTTTACATAGTCCGTAACAGTTTCCTGTTCTTCCTCATCTTCCGCCAAGTCAATCGCATTAATAATAAAGAACATTTTATCAAGCTGAAAAGATTCCTTCACTCGCCCAAGCTGGATTAAAAACTCCCGGTCCGCTCTTGAAAAGGCATGATTATAATAAGTTACAAAAAGAATCGCATCAGAGTTTTTAATATAATCGAATGCCACTCCTGTGTGGCGGGCATTAATGGAATCGGCTCCAGGTGTATCGACAAGTGTGATTCCTTTACGTGTCAGCTCACAATCATAATAAAGCTCAATCCATTCTACAAAACACGATCTTTCTTCCCGCGCAACAAACTCTGCAAATTCATTTAAATCGGTTTCGATAACTGCCCCAAGCTGATGAAAGTAATCATTACAGCCCTGTTTAAATGCTTGTAAAAAGGCATAATGTGTCTTCTCTAACACACCCTCCTGCCCTTTTTCTAGCATTACCTTGTCAATTTCCTTTGAAGCCTCATTCAAATTCCCAACTTGTACCTCAAAAAACTTTAATGAACGATTTACATCCTCAAGCATCGCTGCTTCTTCCTTGAATTTAACTAATACTGTACCATGCTGATACCTTTCAGTAACGGGCTTTATTTTATTTATGGCTGCAGTCGTCGGATTTGGCGATACGGGTAATACTTTTTCACCCATTAAGGCATTAGCAAAAGAAGATTTTCCCGCACTAAAGGCACCAAATAGCGCCACTGTAAACCCTCTATTTGTTAATCTTTCAGCCTTTTCTGCTAATTCATCAGCCAGTTTTTGAAAGCCAGGAAGGTTGGTTACAAGCTTTGAAGCCTTTTCTAAGCGATTAATCATTTGTTGGACATGGTCAGGTTCCTCTGCTGCTGCTTTAATGCTTATTTTTACAGGTGCAGGTTTGTTTATCGTTTTTATGGCGAATTCAGCGTCAGCCCTGGCTGTCTTTTCCTGCCCATACACCACTTCAAAATCTTGTTCCGCTTGGTTAAAAAGCTGAATAGTATCTAGATTGAAATTCGACACTTGGGTTAATAACTGTGTTACTATTTTTCCTTCTTCCTCGTTTTGAGTTTCTAGGTTTGAAACTTTTTCCAAGGCACCCACATATCTTTCGATTTTCTGATATTCAACATGATACATCTTCTTTAATTTTTCAGTTTTCTCCGTTAAAAAGGCAAGGAAAACCGTTTTAAATTCTTCTATCTCGAGACGGGCTATTTTTTTGATTCCGTTTGCAATATCCTCCGTGTAATGAAGAACATATTCTCCAGATAATCTTGCCCCCTGCTTAACGGTCTCATTTACCAATTCAACCGGTATTTTTACCGTAAAAGCTTGAGCAATCGTCTGTAATTCTTGGTTATCAAGATCATGTTCTTTTACTAACGTTAACAAATATTCACGTAAATGCCACTCGAGCTGGGACTTTGTTTTTTCAAGCAATTCCTGATAAAAACGATCACGTCTTGTCTTCTTTTCTTCCATAGTTTTTTGCTTGGTAAATAAAAGTCCCACCTTAAATTCTGGCTGATAGGCTTCCAGAAATGCCTCCGCTAAGGCTCTCGTTTGAAAGGGCATTAAATAGGCATTCTTCATAATTTGAACAATTTGGGCATCCATTTCCTTTTCTGTATCTGTTACTCCACCGGAAAGGGTCTGAAGATTTATTTTAATTTCTTGATAGCTGTGGTGTAGTTTCTCTCTGTCCTCATCAGGTAGTTCATTAAGAATTTCAATGGCCGGTTGAAGTTCTTCTTCGCTTATTATCCGCATTTTCTCAAGATGATCTTCGGCTATTTTCTTTAAAGAATGAAAGATTGATTGCTGTAAAAATTGATCCTTTGTTTGCAACTTTTGTGAGATAAATTGCTGTAGTTCGTTAAATTCATTATGCTGATGGTCCTCGAACTTCAAGGAAGTATAGTAAATTCGGGCCGGCTCAACACCCCAAGCAGAAAAGGAATCCAGTACACTTTGCTGAAAGTCTAGAAAACTCAACTCATCTTCTCTATGTTTATCCACTTGGTTAATCACCAAGTAAACCTCTTTACCGGCTTCCGTTAACTCCTTGGTAAATAAAAAGTTTAACTCGGCCTGAACATGATTATAGTCCATTACATAAAAAACCAAATCGGCAAGATGGATCGCAGATTCAGTGGCTATCCGATGGGCATCATCGGCCGAATCAATTCCAGGTGTGTCCATTATTACCGTCTCGGCAGGTAGCGGTGAATCGGCATGGCTGATTTCAATTTCTTCAATTTGATCGCCATCTTTACAATGATTTTTTACCAATTCATAATCATATGGAGCTAAATAGAGGCGTGGTTTTTCATTTTTGAAAAAAACTTTTGCATATTCTTCACCCGATTTTACTTTTACCAGATTGGCACTGGTCGGAATAGGGCTCGATGGCAGCAGGTTTTCGCCTACTACCCTATTAATCATTGTCGATTTCCCTGCAGAAAAATGGCCGCAAAAAGCAATCATAAACTCTCTGTTTTCAAGTTTTTTAGCTAGTTGCTTCGTTTTTTCCGCATTTTCAACATCACCTTGTTTGTTAAGGTAACCGTAGATTGCAGTAATTTTACTTTTTAAAGCTTGAATGGTGTCTTGCTGGTTCGCCGTTTGGACCATATCACTTTCCCCTTGTTCACAACTTTGTAATATTTTTATTTTATACGATTATTTAAACTTTTCATATTAATTTTACTTATGAGCAAATGTAAGTAAACATTCATGCCTTTTTTTCAGACACTTCGATATTATTAATATGTAGTTCAAAAAGTGAGAAAGGTTGTGGAATATGGAAGTCGTAAAACCTCGAACGGTTCCAACGGAATTAATCATTCTAAGGCATTTAAACACCCGAATGGAATTAACACCAAATGATAAGCAGTTGTATGTATACCTTGAGAAGGGCTATGTAGGGGAAGTTACGTTTGAAATTTTGACGTATCAACTTCAGAGTGATGTGTTAATTTTACGAGACTTGTTACTTGAGGTTAATAATACCTTGTTTCAAATCGACACATTAATCATCTCAGCTGACATCATTTACCCTTGTGAAGTGAAAAATTATGAAGGAGATTATTACTATCAATCTGACAGGCTCTACACGAAATCTGGAAGTGAGATAAAAGACCCGCTGCTGCAGTTAGAACGATGTGAATCCTTGCTCCGACAATTTCTCCAAAAAACAGGATACACTTTTCCACTTGAATCAAACGTTATTTATGTCAACCTCAAGTTTACTCTCTATCAAGCACCCTTAAATAAGCCAATTATTTTTCCATCACAGCTAAACGCCTGTATGATAAAACTGGATAAGAGTCCTCCTAAATTAACTTCCCGCCACAAAAAGCTCGCTGACAAGTTATTATCGGCGCATATTTGTGAATCTCCCTATACCCGGTTACCACAGTATGAATATAGTAAGCTGCGCAAGGGGTTAAATTGTCAACCTGTTATTCTTTTTCGATAATTGTGGGGGGACGGATAATAGTTTGTGACACTTGTGGATGCACTGAAACTATAGAATCAGCCGTGTTGAGGAGTGTGAGTGAAATGAAACTCCTTTTTCTGGATAAAAAGATTACTACAAATATTGTCTATGAGTGGTGTCAAGTGGTGGAGTCGGAAAAGATGATTAGAAGGATACTGAAGAAAAATTTTAAAGCTATCGGGCCAGGAAAATATTGCTATTATGAATGATAAAATTCCTTTTAGTGAAACTAAGTAACAGCCTTTCCCGGAGTTCGGTCACATTGAAGCTTTAATAGTTACCGCTTTGGCTTCCTTTCCCGGAGTTCGGTCACTATGAACCTTTCTTAGTTACCGCTTTGGCTTCCTGTTCCAGAGTTCAGTCACTATGAACCTCTCATAGTTACCGCTTTGGCTTCCTGTTCCGGAGTTCGGTCACTATGAACCTTTCTTAGTTACCGCTTTGGCTTCCTGTTCCGGAGTTCGGTCACTATGAACCTTTCTTAGTTACCGCTTTGGCTTCCTGTTCCGGAGTTCGGTCACTATGAACCTTTCTTAGTTACCGCTTTGGCTTCCTGTTCCAAAGTTCAGTCACTATGAACCTTTCTTAGTTACCGCTTTGGCTTCCTGTTCCAAAGTTCAGTCACTATGAACCTCTCATAGTTACCGCTTTGGCTTCCTGTTCCGGAGTTCGATCACTATGAACCTTTCTTAGTTACCGCTTTGGCTTCCTGTTCCGGAGTTCGGTCACTATGAACCTTTCTTAGTTACCGCTTTGGCTTCCTGTTCCGGAGTTCGGTCACTATGAACCTTTCTTAGTTACCGCACCGCCTTCTTTTCCCGGAGTTCGGTCACTATGAACCTTTCTTAGTTACCGTTTTGGCTTCATTTCCCAGAGTTCGGTCACATTGAAGCTTTCATAGTTTCCGCTTTCGCTTCCGTGACCGGAGTTCTGTCGATAACATAATCCCCTCTTTATCGTTAAGTACATACAAAAAACCCAAGGAGCTCTCCTTGGGTTTTTCTAAAATATAGTCAATGGGTTACATTTTTTAAAACGTGTTTCAAGACAAATGCGTATATAACTACCGTGCCACCAACAAAAGCTAGAGTCATCAGTAAACACCTTCCTTATCCGCGCTGTCGCGTTGAGAATGATTTTCATCGTTAGTTAAATATTATCATAGCTGATAATCATTTTCAATAGCACTCGGTTAATTGTCATATTTATTTAACAATTTTGGTAAAAAGCGATTACAGCTTTGAAAGCTTCCCTCATACTCAGTTAATTCATTTAAGGCTTTTTCCTCTGCTGGAATCCGAACCGACAGCATTAACAGATTCAAGATAGTAAACAAAATGGCCGTAAAGTATGCCCCAAACAGCAACGGGACAACGATTAGTTCCAGTGTGACTACTACATAGTTCGGGTGTTTTATAAAACGGTATGGACCTTTTCTAATGACATTAACATTTGGCAACACCAAAATCTTTGTGTTCCAGTATTTTCCCAGCGAAGAAATAACCCAGAATCTCATTATCTGCGTAAAAACAAAAACGGATAATAACAGCGGCCAAAATTGAGGAACATCACGATTAATAGTTATTTTTTCAATGAAAAAAAACACAAAAAATAGTGCATGCATGAACACCATGTATTGATAGTGATTTGATCCGAATTCCAGTGCTCCTTGGTCTTTCATCCATTTTTCATTTTTTCGGGCTACAAATAGTTCAATGGCCCGTTGAAAAACGACAAATATAAAGAATAAAAGAAACAGAAGAATATTATCCACTTATTCCCACCTCACTAATAATAGTTCTGAACTGAAACCAGGACCTAGTGCTGTACACAATCCATAGGATCCCGCTTCAATATCCATTTCCATAAAACGCTTGAGTACAAATAGAATCGTTGCCGATGACATATTCCCATATTGCCGCAGAACCTCCAATGAAACGTCCGTCATTGCAGATGGAATAGATAGTGACTTTATGTATGCATCGATTACCTTTTTTCCTCCTGGATGAGCAATAAAATGGTCTATATCGGATAGTTCCAGCTGATTACTCTTTAAAAATTCACCGACATTTGGTTTTAACCAGTCTTCAATAATACGAGGGATATCACGGGAGAATACTACAAACAACCCTTGTTCCTTTATATCCCAACCCATTACATCCAATGAATCTGGCATCAGCGTCGATTGTGTATTTATAATAGAAGGAAATGATTTTTGTCGACGAATGTCATTTAAGTTAGCTTCATTGCCGCAAACCAATGCACATGCAATTCCATCCGCAAACAGCGAGGTCCCGATTAGGTTGCTTTTTGACAGGTCGTTTCGTTGAAAAGTTAAACTACAAAGTTCGACAGACAACACTAACACCTTTGCCTCAGGGTAAGCCAGACAATATTCAAATGCCCTTGATAAGCCCGCAGCTCCGCCTGCACAACCGAGTCCCCAAATCGGGATTCTTTTTGTGTGAGAATGAAAGGGTAAAAGGTTCATAATTCTTGCTTCAATACTTGGGGTCGCTAATCCAGTTGAAGAGATATAAAATATGGCATCGATTTCTTGAAAGTCCACCTTCCTAGCTAAAAAGCCCCGATTAGAAAGACATTTTTCAATTGCTTGTTTCCCTAGAGTAACTGCTGCTTCAATGTAAGCATTATTCTTTTCCTCAAAGGAATGATCCTTTTTAAACCATTCAATATCTTTCGCAAAATGTCTTTTTTCAATTTGACCATTCTGAAAGGCTTTTAGCAGTCTTTCAATATCCTTAAACCTTTCTGTAAAAATTCCTCGAGCGAAATCCATCGCTTGCTCTTGTTTTATTTCAAAAGGGGGAATTACTTCAGCAACGGATAGAATCGTTGGCATCATACATTCAGTCTCCTTTAACATACGTATAGATATTTTTTCCAATATAGGAAAAAATATTCCATAAAATAAAGGGGCAAAAAAAAAGCTTCCCTATCAGGGAAGCAAACGTTTTGAAGGTTGTTGTTGTTGTGCTTCTTGATTATATCGCGGATTTCCATTCTATTCATTAGATAATCTTTTCCAGTTGTTAAAATCCATTTATTTTTATTGGCCCCTGTTTATCCCTCGTATCTATGTATTCTTGAATATTTTAGCAGAGTATTTCAGTAATAAAACAAAAAGCACCTACGGTAAGGTGCATAAAAATTCTAACTATTTTTCGGATTGCTTTTGGACCTCGATATTAATTTTATTGCTCGCTAGTGACCCGCAGACCTTACAATATTCCACTTCACTATACAGAATCCGACATTGTTCGCAATAATATTTTTCCATAAAGAACACACTCTCTTCTGATGAGTCTAAGATACATATATTATTTTATTTATAGATTTCTGAATGGTGACTAATAGCAAAAAAAGATTGTTTTTTCTACCTTTCCGAACACATTCAACAACTTTTATCACAGGTTTTTCTCTGATGTTCACACTTTATTCACATTTACCTTAGAGGTATTGTGATATAAATCACTGATATACCAAGTTTTTATCATTACCATAGTAGATACCTAAGGAATGAACAATTTGTGAACTCTTAAATTTGTTATTTTTTCTTCACAATTGTTTTGTATTATGGAAGAGAAGTTATATTTATTTGATTTTTTCTGAAGGGAGTGCAAGGGGGATGGCAAAGGTGGAACTGAAAACCAACCAAAAAACAGAAGTTGAGGACAGCTCCTCACTTAAAGGGACATTTGTGTCTGTAATGTTTTTGGGAGCATTTATTGTTGTCACATGGGTAAGTGTCTATCTCTTATTCGTCAATCGTTTTTAAAGAGAGAAAGGGGAAAAGGTCATGCATATGCACAAGTTTGAAAAAATTTGGCTTACAGTTGGAATAAGTGCACTTGTGATTTTCTTATCAGTTGTTGGTGTGAGCGCTTTCTATCTGGGGAACAAGCCGCCAAGCTGTTTAACTACTATCGACCCAGCAAAGGTTGATACACAAGCACCATTCGATAAACCAGGTCTACATAAGGTTGAAGGAAAAGAGTGGGATTATGAACTAGTTTATGTTGCCTCTGCTTTCTCCTATAACCCTGCACAAGTTGAAGTTCCACTAGGAGCAAAGGTAAAGGTAATTGCAACGACTAAAGACGTTATTCACGGATTTCAAATGGCTGGAACGAATATTAATATGATGCTTGAACCAGGATACGTTAACGAAATTGTTACTACATTTGATAAGGCTGGAGAATATTTGGTGGTTTGTAATGAGTACTGTGGTACTGGACACCATTTAATGAGTTCGAAGATAGAGGTGGTTGAATAATGATTAACACTGCTTCGGAAAAATTTAAAGTTGACCCTCGTGATGCCAAAATCGGAATGGCAAACTTTTATGTTGCGTTTACCGCTCTTACACTTGGTGGACTTATGGGACTTTTACAAACTCTTGTCCGTTCAGGTAAATTTGAGCTTCCATGGGGAATTGATTATTACCAAATATTAACGGTTCATGGTGTATTGATGGGTCTTGTTTTAACAACCTTCTTTATCATGGGATTCCAATATGTTGTAGTCAGCCGGACAGCTGGAACACATTCAAAAACAGCAAGAAGAAGTGCTTGGATTGGCTTTTGGATTATGACTGTTGGAACAATTATGGCAGCGACCATGGTTTTACTTAAAGAAGCATCTGTACTTTATACATTCTATGCTCCACTTAAGGCTCACTGGATTTTTTACTTAGGATTAACATTTGTTATTGTTGGTAGTTGGTTTGCTGGAGCAGCACAAATTATGACCTATGCAAAATGGCGTAGGAATAATCCGGGTAAACCAAGCCCACTGTTAAGCTTTATGGCAGTGATCAATACCGTTTTATGGATTGTTGCTACACTTGGTGTTGCTGCATCTGTATTGTTCCAATTACTACCATGGTCATTAGGCATAGTGGATACAGTAGATGTTTTAATTAGCCGGACACTTTTCTGGTACTTCGGACATCCGCTAGTTTATTTCTGGTTACTTCCAGCCTATATGTGTTGGTATGCTATTATACCGAAAATTATCGGCGGAAAAATTTTCTCCGATTCGTTAGCTAGGTTATCATTCATTTTATTTTTACTTTTCTCAATTCCAGTCGGGTTTCACCATCAATTAACTGAACCAGGAATTGATCCTGCATGGAAGTTTTTACAAGTAGTTCTAACTTTCATGGTTATTATTCCATCATTGATGACTGCCTTTTCATTGTTTGCAACTTTCGAAAGGTATGGCCGCTCAAAAGGAGCAAAAGGACTTTTTGGATGGTTTAGAGTTCTGCCATGGAAAGATGCTCGTTTTACCGTTCCATTTCTCGGGATGGCAAGCTTTATCCCTGCGGGTGCAGGTGGTATTATCAATGCTTCAAACCAAATGAACCAAGTGATTCATAATACGATTTGGGTAACAGGTCATTTCCATTTAACAGCTGCAACCTCTGTGGTATTAACGTTCTTTGGAATATCTTTTTGGCTTGTTCCACACTTAACAGGACGTAAATTAACAAAAGCTATGAATAAACTAGGTATTATCCAAGGTTGGGTTTGGTTAATTGGGATGGCATTCATGTCTGGTGCGATGCACTTCCAAGGGCTATTAGGCGGTCCAAGGCGTTCATCATTCTCTACTTATGGTGACTCAGCCCAAGCCCTTGAATGGATACCATATCAAATTGCACAGGCGGTTGGCGGTTCGATTCTTTTCTTAGGAATCATCCTAATGATCATTATCTTTGTCAACCTAGCTTTCTTTGCACCTAAAGGTGAAGAGGAATTCCCAGTTGCTGAAGCAGAAAATCCTGATGAATCTGCACCAATGATTTTTGAAAACTGGAAATTATGGCTTGGGATCACTGTCCTACTTATTCTTTTCGCATACACGATACCGTTTATCGATATGATTCAAAACGCACCTCCAGGATCACCAGGGTTTAAAACATGGTAATATAAAATGCGGCAGCGACTTGTCTAGGGAAAAAGAAATTCATTTTTCTTAGACACTTTATTAGACAAAAAAAGGCTTCAATCTCCGTGATTGAAGCCCTTTTTATCGTTAATTTAGTTGGTATATATCACTATATTTATTGTATAAATAATCGATTAAGTATTTCGCATTTAGTCCTTCACCGGTAACATCATTTAAAATTTCCAGTGGCTTTTTAAGTTTGCCATATTGATGTATATTTTCTGTTAACCACTCTTTTATTGGAAGTAAATTTCCTTCCTCAAGAAGCTGGTCAAAGTTTAGAAGATCCTTGCGTATCTTGTTGTTAAACTGAGCAGCATACATATAGCCTAGCGCATAGGATGGGAAGTAACCAAAGCTGCCTCCTGCCCAATGAACATCCTGCAGTACACCCTTCGCATCATTTTCAGGGCGTATGCCTAGAAACTTTTCATATAAATCATTCCAAATTTCTGGGAGGTCTTTCACTTCGATTTCACCATTAAACAAGCCCTTTTCTATTTCATAGCGAATAATGACATGCAGCGGATAGGTTAACTCATCTGCTTCAATTCTTATGAGAGAAGGTTTTGACTCATTAATGGCACGATAGAAATCCTCTACCTTAACTTGATCAAACTGGCCACTAGCGTATTCTTTTAGCAACTGGTAATTGTTTTTCCAAAATGAGAAATTACGACCGACAATATTTTCATAGAAAAGTGATTGTGATTCATGAATTCCCATAGATGTCCCAGTACAAAGCGGTGTTCCAATTAACTTCTTTGATATATTCTGCTCGTATAACGCATGACCGCCTTCGTGAATTGTTCCAAATACTGCTGTCCGGAAATCCTGCTCGTCATATCTTGTTGTAACTCGAACATCTCCTGGATTTAAACCAATTGCGAAGGGATGTACCGTTTCATCGAGTCTGCCAGCATCAAAATCATAACCCATTTTACATAAGATTTCTTTACTAAATGCACTTTGTTCTTCTTTCTTAAATCTTTCAAAAAGGAAGTCTGTATTAGGTTTAATAGCTGACTCTTTGATTTGTTTGACTAATGGAACAATTTTATCCCTAAGTTCACCGAACACTTCGTCAAGAATGGCTACGGTAATTCCAGGCTCGTATAGGTCTAACAAGACATCATACATCTGTCCCTTTTCATTGCCCCAATAATTGACAAAGCGCTTTGTCATTTCTACTAACTTCTCTAAGTATGGTTGGAAAAGCTCAAAATCCGACTTTTCTTTTGCTTCTTCCCAAACATTCTCAGCTTTTGATTGCAGGATGACATATTCTTTGTATTCTTCTGCCGGAACTTTTTTATTTCGTTCATATTCCTTTTTACATTCTTCTAGGATTTTTTTTGTCGTTTCGGAAAGTTCTGCTTTTCCTAGATTAGCTATGTATGATGCCATTTCTTCAGAAGTCGACATTTTAAAAACTTCAGAAGAAAGAACCCCTATTACCTCTGATCGTTGTTCGACTCCTTTCTTCGGAGCACCTGTCCTTAGGTCCCAATAAATTACACTTAGTGCTTCATTATATGCTGAAATTTTCTTCACATAATCCAGAAATGCTTCTTCCATTTGTACTGTTTTCATACTCATTTTGAATTCCCCCTTTCCAACGATTTTATCATATTTTTCTGAAGAATATTCCGTCACCCGAGATAAAAAAACAACAGAAATAAATTCCTGTTGTAAAAAATATATATAGGGAAAGAGAATGTTACTGAGAAAATATATTCAATAACTAAGATTATCGAGTTGAGAGGTTATTAGACCCCATAGAGTCTAAGTGATTATTTTTTACCGATTGATACCTTCCATGTTTCAGGACCTTCTTCAAGATATTCCCAAGAGAATTGCTCAGGTCTTTCCATCTGAAATTGGTATGAAAGTGGTCTAGGATCATGGTCGTTGACAATCTGCATAAATTCTCCAGATTTTAATTCGTCAAATGCTTTAAAAATCGTTACGTGCTTTTCACGTGGTGCGTAATCTGGAACATTGATGATTGTTGCGAATGTTTGCATCATTTTCACTCCTTTTAATTTGTTAACTTCTAGCTTATTATAAAAAACAAATGGCTTTTACATAGTGCGTCCCATCACACTAAGAGAATAATTTTATTCAAAGATGTTAAAATGCATAGGAGGATGTTTATGAAGGAATTGATAGGAACTTGTAAGTCATGTTCCAAGGAAATCTTTTGCTTAGATGGATTCTTTAACGGTGTACACACAGATGACAAAGTACTTTATTGTTTTGAGTGCTTTGAAGGAACAAAGAAAGACGAAGATCCGCAAAGTTAATCTTTGCGGATCTTTTTCATTATTTAGGTTTTAAAAAAGTAGTTGGTGATAGTGAAAAATACATTATCTATGATTGAGGTCACATAAATACTGTGAAATCACTGTTACAATGGTCTTATAAAAGAGAAAATTACTACTAATAAAAGGGGTTGTATCTATAATGGAACAAAGAATTATTGAACTAGATGTACGCGAGGATTTGAAGAATAAGATTGAACCCTTCCAAAAAATAATGGATGCAATTAAAGAAGTAAAGGATAATGATATTTTTATCCTTCACGCTCCATTTAAGCCTGCACCACTTTTTGCGGTACTAAAGGCAAAAGGCTTTACACATGAAGCAGAAGAGCTTGATAAGAAACATTGGAAAGTAACTTTTACTAAGAATGCCTAAATTGGATAGGAAGAAAGGTGATAGGGTATGATTTTAGATAATCGCGGCCTGGAACCGCCACAGCCAATGATGAGGACACTTGCAGCCTTAGAAACCCTCGGTGCTGGTGAAGTACTAACCATTATTAATGATCGGCGTCCGATGTTCCTTTACGAGCAGCTCGAGGATTTAGGGTACCAGCAACGGACGGAAGCACAGAATGATGGCAGTTTTAAAATTGAAATCTTCAAGTAAGAAGGTGTAATTATATGCTTCCTCAAAATTTGGGAAGTGAAACAAATATCAAGCTTCCATTTTTATTTATCTTTTTTAGTATTATTTCTTTAATTATTTCACAAGTCCTACTATTGTTAAATGGACAGATGCTTGTCGAGGGTGGCTTTAGAATACCAGCTATTTGGTCATCCGCTCACCTGCTAATTTTAGGATGGGCTTTAATGGTGGCAATGGGTGCGATGTATCAATTAGTACCTGTGGCCTTTTTAACTAAAATTTGGAATGAGAAATTTGGCTTTATTCAGTTTTTCATTACTGCAATAGGAATTGCGACCTTTTCAGGGATGCTATATTTGTCCCCACAAAATGCCTTAATCCCAGGTATACTGACTTTACTAGGCATCTTAATGTTTGTATTCCAAATGGTGATGACTTTAAGAAAGCAAGCAAAACCGAACATCCTTACTGCTTTTGTTGGCAGTGCGTTAGTTGGTTTATTTTTAACGATATTCTTAGGGATTACACTGGTTATTTCCCTTAAAACAGGCTTTGCATCCGAATACTATCAATCTTTCTTTAAAAGCCATCTCTTAATGGGTGTAACTGGCTGGTTTACCCTTTTGATTTTCGGCTTTTCTTATAAAATGGTACCAATGTTTTCATTATCTCATGGTTTTCCAATGGTTCAGGCGAGATATGTCTATGGATTTTATGCTGTGGGACTGCTAATCACGCTAATTTCATTTTTTAATAATAATTCGTTGTTATTAAAATTAGGATTCCTTCTCTTGCTAATCGGGTTTTCTATTTTTAGTTGGCATATTAGCATCATTATTAAAAAGAGATTAAAGAAAAAGCTTGATAAGCCATTTACAATTGCCATCATTGCAATTAGCTTTGGAAATCTCATCCATCTTGCTGCCTTTATCGCTTTATTCACTGGACATTTTTCAATAATCATTGGGCCACTCATTTATCTGTATTTATTTCTTTGGATTATCCTAAGTATTAGTGGTTATTTATTTAAAATTGTTCCGTTTCTATGGTGGACATATAAATATAGTAAGGAAATTGGCAAACATGCTGTTCCTTCATTAAAAGATATGATGAATGAAAAAATTGTTGTACCTTTATTTTCATTATTTGTTGTTTCTGTTTTAACTGTATTTCTA
Organism: Neobacillus sp. FSL H8-0543; assembly: GCF_038592905.1. Lineage (GTDB taxonomy): Bacteria > Bacillota > Bacilli > Bacillales > Cytobacillaceae > Neobacillus. The sequence continues at coordinate 579,095 of NZ_CP151943.1, forward strand.
TCCCTACTATTTAAAACCGTTTTACTGTTTAATATTGGGCAAATTGTGCTTTCAATCGTGTTTATTGTTCTTTCATTAAACATTCTAAGTGTTCTAAAAAAATAATGAGGTGATTTTAGATGAATTTAAAAGAGAAAGTACTTATTTCGTTAAAAACTGTACTAGATCCTGAGTTAAATATAAATGTCGTTGACCTTGGTTTAATTTATGATGTGGATATAACTGATGAGGCAGATGTCAAAATCACGATGACATTAACCACACCAGGCTGTCCCCTTCATGACAGTATTACTAGCGGGGTACGGTATTGCGTTGAAGGCATGGAAGAGACAAGAAATGTTGAGGTTAATACTGTTTGGGAACCAGCATGGTCTCCTGAAAAAATGTCTCCTGAAGGCAAAAGATTATTAGGCATGTAAGAAGCCAAAAAGGTCAACCACCACTATTCGGTGCTTGACCTTTTTTATATTATGCAGTCATTATTGGTTTCGTTGGCAGAACATCTTTAATTGTTTGCAATAATTCTTCAGAGATATCATCTTGAAGCATGATATGAACGGTACCACGGTCATTTTCACTCCTAATTAAGCGACCTACACCCTGCTTTAAACGAAGCAGCATATATGGTAAATCAACATCCCGATACGGGTCTTCTACGCCTTCCCTTTTCGCGGTAAACACAGGGTCGTTTGGTGGAAATGGCAAAGAATAAATGATGATATTCTCTAGCGACCTTCCTGGAATATCTAACCCTTCCCATAGATGTATGGTACACAGGATAGCATGCTCCTCATTTTGGAACTTGGAAACGAGCGTGCTAATTTCTTCGTCCCCTTCAAAATAGATCGGATACTCTACCGAGCCCTTTAGGCTTTCTTTCAACTGTTTCATTTCGTTTTGATTGTTCAAAAGGATCAGTGCTCTGCCTTCTGATTGTCGAATGGTATTCAATAGATAGTCTAGCTTCTCATCCCTATTATCTTTGCTGAATGTCGGTAAATAGATTTCCATCTTTTCTTCATAATCAAACGGTGATTCAACAGAAAAAGATAAAAATTCCTTCACCCCAAGGCCGTTAGCAATATAGGCAAAGTTCTTTTGGTTTGATAGGGTTGCTGATGAGAAAATAAACGGTTTTTTCTGCGAGAATACCTCATCTCTTAAAACTTCTTCAACCATTTTTGGCATGATAACAAGGGTACGTTCATAGCCTACTTCCTCAAACCAAGTAATACCGTTCATCTCTTTTAGGAAAAGAGAAAGTGAATACGTAATCTGTTCCAAGTATTCTTCGACAATCCTTAAATCATACTCATTAATAACATACAATTCACTTTCAAACACTAGTTCTTCTTCTAATTGCTGAAGCTTACTTAACAATTTTTCACCGTATTTTATTACCTGCGGATTGAGTGTTATCATTTGCTTATCAGAGCCTTGCGATGGAACAGAAAACTCCGAAATGGAACTGAAAAATTTATCGTTATCCAACAGTGCTTCTTCAATCGTATACAACGTTTTTTCACGCACTTCATTTTCCATTAACCTAGTAAGCAACGTTTCTAAAGTTGCATCGGTAAAGCGGTAACTTAGCGCCTTTTGTGCAGCGAATTCGAGGAGATGTCCTTCATCAAAAACAACAGAGGAATGCTCTGGTAAAAGCGGCAGCTGTCCTTCCCGTTTTCTCGATTCCTTTGTCCAAATATGCTCCATATAAAAATCATGAGAACAAATAATTAAATCCGTGGAATGACGATAGAAATCACGATTTAGAGTAAGCCCACACCGATGCCTCTTCTCACACGTAAAGCAATCCTGAATGGCATCCCAATTCACTTTACCCCATGATTCATCAGATAATGCGGGGAAGTCCCTTCTGTCACCGTACTTTTCAAACTTTTGCATTGAACCGTCATTGTGGACAAAGTCAGGTAATTGTTCGTAAATATCAGCAATATCATCATTAAAATCTGTTTGCTTAACGTGATCTAGCTTTTTCAAACAAAGATACTGATCTCTGGATTTTGCTAACCGTACATCGAAGTTTAAACCAAGTATTTTTTCAAGCTTGGCTATGTCGCCTTCTTTTTTTACAAGTTGCTCAATCAAAGTTTCATCCGCACAGGCAACCACTGCAGGCATATTTGTGTATCGAGCATACATGATGGCATAAAGTAAATACACAATGGTCTTTCCCGTGCCCACTCCTGCTTCTGCAAACATTACCTTTTTCTCTTTAAAAGCCTTCTCTAGCTGAAAGGCCATGAAAATTTGTTCATCTCTTAATTCGAACCCAGCTTCGGGTAATATATCGTAAAATAAGTCGCCAATCCACTCACTTAGTTTGTCATAAAAGGATTCAGATTTAGTAATTTCAAAAGGTATCTTACTTTGCAAAAAAAAACCTCCCCAGCAAAAAATAATAGCGTCTTTAGGAAGACGCTACCTCTTAGAATGTTATAAGCTATATTCAACTGTTTAATTTTATCCTAAAAGTGCCTAATGTCAAGAGAAGAGGCACCAATGATAATCGATTTACTCGAAGGAACGAGGAGGTCTTTTTCCCCAATATTGATACAAATCTGTTCGAATAAAACCATTGAAAAGCTTTCTTTTTTTAGTTGCCCGCTTGCCATAAAGTTGTTCAAACTCTTCATTTGAGGTCAAAATATAAATTGACCATGTATCAAGCTTGTTGAATGCCTGACCCATTTCCTTATACATATGCTCGACTTCAGGTTTATCTCCGATCCTTTCCCCATAGGGAGGATTACCAACAATTACACCGTATTCTTTAGGTGTTGAGATATCTCTAACTTGCATTTGTTTAAATTTAATGAGGTCACCAAGGCCCGCTTCAAAGGCATTTTCTTGAGCAATCTTAACCATCCGGTGATCGATATCCGTACCTAGGATGTCGAGTGGCTGATCATAGTTCGCTAAGTCCTCAGCCTCTGTTCGAGCATTATCCCATATCTTTTCAGGGATCCAATCCCATCCTTCTGAAGCAAATTCACGGTTAAATCCAGGAGCAATATTTTGCCCTATCAATGCGGCCTCAATTGGAATCGTACCAGAACCACAGAAAGGGTCCATAAACGGATGATCTGCCTTCCAGTTAGTCAGCATCACTAATGCAGCTGCAAGGGTCTCCTTTAACGGTGCTTCTCCTTGGTCAACGCGATAGCCCCGTTTGTGAAGTCCTTGACCACTCGTATCAATCGTAATCGTAGCAATATCCTTTAACAATGCCACTTCAATCCGAAAAAAGGCGCCGTTCTCCTCAAACCAAGTACTACGGTTATAATGTTTTTTTAATCTTTCCACAACTGCCTTTTTTACAATTGCCTGGCAATCAGAAACACTAAAAAGTGTTGATTTGACCGACTTACCGATTACAGGGAATTCCGCATTCTCGGGGAGAAATTTTTCCCATGGCAGTGCCTTCGTCTTTTCAAATAACTCATCGAAGGTCAATGCTTTAAATTCTCCTACCCTTATTTTTACCCTATCAGCTGTGCGGAGCCATAAATTACTTCGGGCAATCGCTGTCTCATCACCTGTGTAAATTACTTTTCCATTTTCCACTTCACATTCATATCCCAATGCACGAACTTCTTTTGCCACTAAAGACTCAAGTCCCATTGCTGCGGTCGCTATTAATTGATATTTTCCCATTATTTTCACCCTTATTCATTACATATGTATGCTATTCTTAAAAAATTGCATTATCTTTTCATTATAGACTAAAAATCAAGGACAAATGCAAGAAACTCTTTAATATAGAAAATAAAAAGACTCTCCTCATTGGAGAGTCGATTAATTAAAATTTAATTTTTCATTAAAAACGTTCTGTAAGCCATGTTCTGTACCAGAGTACTGCAAACGACGATTAACGTCTCGTACTTAGGTGGTAATCATCTATCTACAGATTACAATAATCTGTCCTTCTCCTCGTTCAATTCCTAAGAGAAAGTGCCCCTACCATTATTTGGGTTTCTCGCTCGTGGGGTTTACCTCGTTCCACCCTTTTCATTTCTGAAAAGGCTCCGTCACTGTGGCACTTTTATAGGTATTCATACCATATCCAAATGGACTTAGGTATTTTCCCGGCCGTCAGCCCATAAGACTGCCCTAGCTTATGAATTCGCTAGGCACGAACACTACGAGCATCTCAGCTCGTGCGAGCATGGACTTTCCTCTACAAGGAAACAAATGCTCCTTGCAGCGATTACCCGAACGTAATTAATGAATATATTTATTATTATATGTATTTACGTCAATTAATTCAATGGTTAATATTGGAAACTGAATTTCCAATCATTTAATCATATAATTTATTACCAAATACATGCTTTTCAAGATTAGATAGTCGCTTTAAAATATCAAAATTCGTGGTTCCAGCTGGCTGCGTCACAGGCTGTCGTCTTGACGACTCTTCAAGCTGCTTACGTAATCGAAGATTTTCTTGTTGAAGGTCTTCTATCTCCTGTTGAAATGCTTCATAATCCTTAATAATTAAATCTAAATATTTATCTACATCTTCTTGTTTATAACCTCTTACACCAGTCTTAAATTCTTTCTCCAATATTTCCTTCGCTGTTAATTTCACTTTATCGGACTGCATTCTAATTCACCTCAGTATTCACCTATCAATATTATTATTTACTCAAAAATATATACTTTTGTCAATTTTTCTTTTTAAACATCGTTTGTGGCCATATAAAATTTAGTTAAAAATCCATGCGCTTTTGTTCTTCTTCCTCAACAATTGACTGTAAGTCATAAAATGTAATCAAATGAATAGGATAGGCGTGATTATTTTGATATTGAGTTGCCATTTCGTATATGTATTTCGGACTTCCTTCTTTTTCTTGATCGTAAAACAGAAGAATTGCGTCACTTTTTTCTATGAAGAATTGATTTTTCACGCGAAACTGTAAGGGCTTTTCATATCCTTTTTTTGATACGGAATCAATGAAATCTGCCTGAGCAAGTACCGTTGCATACCATTCCTTATTTGTTTCATTCCACGAGTCTTCCTGTTTTAGAAAAGGTGTAATCACAGCTAATTTCAAATCAGGATAATCGAGCTGAAGCTCAAATACTACCTCTGCTGCCCAAAGCTCCGTACCTAACTGACCACTAATTAGCACCCACTCTAATCCGTCATCAAGCATCGTTATTAAGTCCTTTTTTATTGCTGCTTTAATAAAAGTAGCGGATGGATGGTCTTTTTTAAAAATTCCTAATTCAAAAGCTTTGTAACCCGAAATTGCTATTACTTTAATCAAGGTCATTCTCCTCATTGGGTAGATGAATCTACTACCATATATCAAAAATGAACGAAAAAACAAGGGCAGATGTGCCCTTGCTGATGTTTTTATCTCCAGGAAGGTCGTTGACCTGGGTATGGTCTTGGTCCCATGCCTGGACCCATTCCTGGTGCCATGCCTGGTCCCATTCCTGGTGCCATGCCTGGTCCCATTCCTGGTGCCATGCCCGGTCCCATGCCTGGTCCCATTCCTGGTCCAAAACCTGGGCCTCCTGGTCCAAAACCTGGGCCTCCTGGGCCAAAACCTGGGCCTCCTGGGCCAAAGCCTGGGCCTCCTGGGCCAAAGCCTGGGCCTCCTGGGCCAAAGCCTGGTCTAGGTGGTAAAACGTTAGTTGATGGTAAAACATTACTTGGTGCAGGACCAGTAGCCATTGGTGCCACAGGAATAGGACCTCCAGGACAACAACAATCAACGTGCTGATTACAACACACTTCACACGTTGAAGCTGTTTGCGGACAATAGTGTTTATGCTGGAACAGATGATGATTGATTGTTGTTGTGTGTACAGGATGAATATGCGGGACCACAGTCGTTGAGAACGTGTGGTTCACTAATTGTTTAGTCGGATGGATGACTGGCGGCGCAAAATTGGTTCCAAGATACAATATAAACTCTCCCCTTTCAAATATTCTGTTTACATTAACAGCCTATGATAGAAAGGAAATTCTTGTACTAATGAAAACACCTATTTTTATAGCATTGAATAAAAGCTATCTTTTAAGTTTGAAAAAACTACTGCAGTCAAACAAACGACAACAAAAAATAAAAATAAGATTGCTTTATACACTAAATATACCCCTTTTTGTTTTTATAGTCGTTTTACTCAGTACAGTTTTATATTTTACCTCTTGCGACGGTTAGAAACAATATGGAATTTTTGGTTTAACACTAAATAAATGTGTCTATTTTGTTACAAATTTCACAGTGTTTTTCAATCCTTTTTTCTAAGCGAAAAAATCTATTTTGAAGCTGGTCATTTACTTTTCCTTTTTTATCTTTTGATAATTGACTCTCCTCGTTTAATTTAGATGCTTTTAGACAATAATCCCTTGCAGACAAATAATCTTTCAATTTATGTTCATAGATCTTTGCTGTTTCTATACATGCCTCCAAACTCATATTGACATCCAGAGTATCTGCCACTTCTACAAATAAATTTAACGCCCTTTCCCAGTCCTTTTCTTTCTTATAGTGATAGGCTAATGCTAGTTTTGCTTGTAAAGAGGTAACATCACTGCCATCAACGAGCTTCGTCAATACTTGTTCTGCTTCGGCCTTCTCCCCAATGGCGGCGAACCATCTGCCCACTTCAAATGACTCTTTTCGTGTTTGCTTCATGTCCATTCCGCACAACTGAAAGGTGAGATGCGTATACAAGGTCACCAATGAAAGAATGTCAATTTCATTATGCTTCATAATTCCGTGTATGCCCTTTGGCTGTCTGCTTTCAATAAAATCAAAATAAATCATTGGAGCAAGGTAACCAGGAATATCATCCACTCTATCAATACCTAATACATCCTTTTCGACTATTGAAAGATTCGTTCGTTCCAACTTATGCTTCCATAGTCTCCTAGCAGCATGATATAAATCAAAATGGCCTAACGCTGGGAGCTTTGGAACATTCTGCCTTACCAGCGTATGCCTTGTTATTAATTGCGGCCAGTCAAAGGATTTACCATTATAACTAGCCATGAGACGAAATCTTCCAATATCATTCAAAAAATAGTTAAATTGTGCAACTTCAGAACTTGGAGATGGAAGAAAATACTGTTTCAAGGTCAAATCCTTGTCTGTGAAATAAGCTATTCCTAATAAAAATATTTGTGTTCCTGTACCGCTTAACCCAGTTGTTTCTGTATCAAAAAAGACCATCTCTGACATTTCAAAGTCTTTCATGGAAAATGGATGGTTTAAATCTCTATTTGTCCAAACCTCTTTTGCTGTATATAAATCAGAAAATTTATAATGACCATGTTTATGGTCTAAAGGATATTTCACTTCACGAATAAAAATATATTCCCCTTCGTAGTAGTACGGTTCTGCATTAATTTCTCTCCATGTCTCACGGAAAGGAATTTCCTCAATATTCTTATTAGGATTACCTAATAGGGAATAGTCCGACTTATGTGTCTCCGTCTCACCTACGTGAGAAATATGATTCTTCATTCGATTTAGTTTTGATTTTAATGACAAATTACTCACCTTTGATTAATTATTTTCCCATTTACACTTTTCAGTTCATACATATAAATTACATATAATTCATTATAGCAATTGTTTACTCAAATTACTGCGTGAGTGAATCAGACATAAAAAAAGAGTGACTTCTCAGCCACTCAGATACTTAATTATTTTTAATTTTCATCTTCCGCGGCTAGTGCTGCAAAATGTGCTTCTTTCTCTTCAGCCGATGCTTTTAACTGATTTACCCGATCCTCAATTTGTTCATTAAGATAGGTAACTTTATTAATATTGTTAATAATTACTTTATAGTCAGTTTGAATACCTCTATTACTCACTTTATCTGTACCTTCAATCATATAAGATTTCGTAGGAATTTCTTTTTCTAATTTAAATGAAGAAGCAAGGAAATAAAAGTTTTTTTGTGATTCAGTTTTTAAGTCTACAGTTTCTGTAATTAAATTTTCGTAATCCTCAGCTAGAAACATCTCTGTAAACTTTTTGTCCTCTTCTGTTAATTCTCTAGTTTTGCTTTCTGCTTTCTCAGTTTCTTCTATCTTTTTACTATCTCCCTGATTTGTTGAATCCTGGTTGGATGTACCGCAACCAGTGATTAAAAATAAGACAGATAGCATAGTAATAAATAATTTCATAATAAAGCCTCCAAAACATTTTTATGATTAAATTTATCATAAAAAGCAAGAGAATTGTATTGGTAAATTCATCCTTCACACATTCGACATAACATAATTATACAGATTTTCCACGAGGGAATAAAAAAGCATCAATAATTTTTAATGCATCTTTTTTGGCCGTATCCCCCATTGTATCTGCGCCGATACATGATGGACAACCAGATTCACATCGGCAATTATCGATCATTTTCTTGGTTTCTGTAAATACTTCTTTCATACCAGAATATATCTTTTCGCTTAAACCAATACCGCCTGGGTATCGATCATAAAAGAAAATGGTCGGTTTCTCGTTATGGTCAGCCTTGACCTGGGGTATTACATGAATATCCTGTGGATCAGCCATCACGAATAATGGTGCAATATGATTTAAGGCATGGGCCGTACCAACCAATCCCTGCTCTAAACGTTCATGCCCCATTTCGGCTAGCGATTGATTCAATGAGATCCATGCAGCATTTGTGTGAAGTTCTTCTTCTGGGAGATGTATTGGTCCTGATCCGATATTTTCATGTGTCTCAAATTTTATTTTCTTAAATATCGTTGCCATTGCTCGAACACTAACATCCCCATAGCCAAATTCCGCATCCTCCAATTGGATGAGCTTGTCGATATCCAGCACCTTTAATTGAACAGCTAAATTTGCATCAGTAAAATAATCAACATCAACTTCCCTGACAAATGCCTTTTTCTCCTCCCAATCAAGCTTCTCAACTTGAAATTGAGTTCCTTGGTGTAAATAAATTGCTTCATCGTGAAGCAGCGTCATCGCTGAAAAACGGTCCATTTCACCAATAACTCTGCTGTTCGCAACATCTGACTGGTCGATAATGATGACATTTTCCTGAGAAGCTGAGCGCAGGCTGATGTTATGAGCTGGAAACGAATCATTCATCCAATACCATTTATCACCGTTTTGATAAAGGATTCGCTCCTCCGTCAAATATTCAAGCAACTCTTCTGTTCCAGCATTTCCAAACTGCTCGCCGACCTTAAATGGAAGCTCATACGCTGCACACTTCATATGATCGATTAATATAATCAGATTATCAGGATTAATCCTAGCTGTTTCTGGACTTTTAGTAAAAAAGTAATCCGGGTTCTGGATGATATATTGATCTAGCGGACTTGAACTGGCAACCATGATGACAAGTGCCTCTCCATGCCTTCTACCCGCTCTTCCTGCCTGCTGCCAGGCACTAGAAATCGTACCAGGATAACCAGTCATAATACACACCTGCAACTGACCAATATCAACTCCCAGCTCGAGTGCATTCGTACTGACGACACCGTATATTTCTCCAGAGCGAAGCCCTTTCTCAATTTTCCTTCTTTCAGTAGGCAAATACCCTCCACGGTAGCCCATAATTGATTTAACACCCAATTGGTTTTTTACCAGTTCCTGAAGATACGTAAGAATAATCTCAACTCTAACCCGACTCCTTGCAAAGACAATCGTTTGAATTTTATTTTTCAATAGTTCACCTGCAATTTTCCGGACCTCTAGTGTGGCACTTCTTCTTATATTTAACGGTTTATTAACAATTGGTGGATTATAGAATAGAAAGTGTTTTGTTCCACTGGGAGCACCATTGTTATCAATAAGAACCATTTTTTCCTCTGTTAAAGTTTCTGCAAGCTCTAATGGATTAGCGATAGTAGCAGATGTACAAATAAAAACGGGGTTGCTTCCGTAATAGCGGCAAATTCGTTTTAACCTGCGAATAACATTGGCAACATGGCTCCCGAAAACACCTCGGTAGGTGTGAAGCTCGTCAATGACGACAAATTTAAGGTTTTCAAATAACGAAACCCACTTTGTATGATGCGGTAGTATCGCTGAATGAAGCATATCTGGATTGGTGATGACTACATGCCCTGCTTTGCGGACTCTTTGGCGAATATTCGCTGGTGTGTCCCCATCATATGTATAGCTATTGATATCAACACCCGCAGCTTGAATAATTTCATTGATTTCACTTTTCTGATCCTGTGCAAGTGCCTTTGTTGGAAACATATAGAGTGCACGCGCGCTTGGATTCGAAAGAATCGTCTGAAGCACAGGTAGGTTATAGCATAATGTTTTACCAGAGGCAGTTGGTGTGACCGCTACAATGCTGTTACCAGTCATAATCTTTTCATAAGAAGATCTTTGATGCGTATATAGTTTTTCGATTCCTTTACTTTTAAGCGATGCTCTAATTTCACGATGGAGATCTTCGGGAAGTGGAACGGTTTGGGCTTTCTTTTCCTCAATTGTCTTCCATGTCACGATATTTTCTTTAAAAGCATCATTTATTTTTAAATCTGCGAGTACTTCCTGCAAATTCTTTTTAAATTTCATACACTCACCTCATTTACTCTATTTTAGCGAATGAACGTTCGTAAAGAAAGTAATATCTTTAACTTTCCTTAAAAAAAGAAATACGAGTTTAAACATTTAAAAAAATACCGTTATCTAAACTAAAATAAAATCGGAATCTCTGTTACAATAAGAAAAGGATTCTATAAATTTTATGGTGTGCGGAGGTGGAGAAATGAGGATTGAAGAAGTAATAAAGGTTCTTTCTGAATTCACGCTGTTTAAAGAATTAAATAATTATGAATTAGGTAAGATATCAGATATTGCTATTACGAGAGAGTGGAAAAAGCAAAGCCATATTTTTTTACAAGGCGACCCATTAGAAAATGTCTACTTTATTTATGATGGAAAAATAAAGATTTACAAAAGTGATATAAATGGAAAAGAACAGATTGTAACGATAGCGAAAAAAGGTGATATGTTCCCTCATGTAGGCTTTTTTAGGAAAGGCGAATACCCCGCATATGCTGAGGCTCTAGAGCAATCAACGCTTATTGCCATCCCTATTTCAAAGTTTGAAAGTGTACTGATTGAAAATCCTGAACTTTGTATTAAAGTATTTAAAGTGCTCGGGGAAAAAATCGTTGATCTTCAAAACCGACTCGAAGAACAAATTCTTAATAATACATATGAGCAGATTATCAAACTCCTTATCAGACTTGCCCAAAAATATGGTAAAGAGCAAGAGGATGGGACAATCCTGCTCAAGTCTGAATTTACTAATAAGGACCTTGCCAGTATGATTGGTACGACCCGCGAAACCATCAGCCGAACCCTGACAAAGATGAAAAAAGACGAATTAATTGAAGTAGATGACCATGGTAATATGTTATTAGATATTGACGTCCTAATGGAAGAAATAAACCTAGTCTAACACTAAAAATTTTTCGACATAAACCAACATTAAGGAAGACGGCTATTCACCGTCTTCCTTTTTATACTTTAAACATACCTCCAAAGCCCTTTACGATTGAGGACACTTGAGTTACGGCATTCATCATCTGACCCGCAGTATTAACCATTTTGTTAATGTCCACTGTTCCGTCTTGCGATTTAAAGGAATTTAAAATTGAATGTACTCCACCAGGCTGCTTTATGTTCCCATTTTGCTTCGGATAAGGATTCATCATTGGGTAACCATTCATTTGATTATAGGGGTTTGCAGTCATTTCATCCTGGGGCTGGAGTGGATTTTGAAAAAGAAATTGAGCATCTTTAGACTGTCCCTTTGCTGCTAAATAGTGAGGCGGTGGTTGGACGTAACTAGGTTGATAGATTGATTCATAGGTATTGTATTGAGGTTGAATGTATGGATTCTGCTGCTGATAAGGGTTCCAATTATAAGTTTGCGGTTGGAACTGATAAGGATATGGCTGTTGATTACGAAGAAACTGCCATGCATTTGATTGAGAATATTGTGGTCTCCCGTAATTCATTTGCCCTAAGTATCCATTGTTAACAAATTTATTTGATCTATTTTTACCAAACATGGGCAAACATCTCCTCCGCTTTTTCATTGCTACAGATTATGATACTTCTTGAGAATGGGTGCATATTTTCAGTTAAATTACAATGTCAGATTGCGGAGGATTTTGTCTAAAGTTTAAATATTTGAAAAACTAAAAATCCTTTTTTTTCGTGATACTATTAAAAATATTGATGAAGGAGGAGATACATATGGATATTCAAGTATTAAAGGGCAAATTTAATCAAAGTCGTGATTATAATACTGATGATGTAAACGCACTAATGGATTTTGCTAAAAAAGCATATATTCACAATGAAATTGACATTAATGAATATCGACTTCTTGTGCGCGAATTAGAAACCCAAGGCGCCGTGATACCTGAAAATAATAAGGAAAACTCCCTCATCGAAAACTCATAATATAAAGAATTGTAAGTCACCTAGACTTTTACGCTTAACAGACAAAAAAGAGATGCAGCATATGCATCTCTTTTTTATTCTTCTAACTCCTTTAATATTTCTAACAGGAAAAATTCTACTGTCCGATTTGCATTTAAAAATCTTGTGCGGCTAGTTTTCGGGAAAAAGGCCTGGATTGATATCTGCTCCAAATGATCTGAAGTTGTACCAATTTGTTTTAAATGAAGATGCTTTTTCGGGCTTTGTTTTAGCCATTCTTGCATCACAATACTCCATTTAGTAATCGTAAATTTTACCTCATTTGCAAAAGGCCTTACTACCTCATTAAAATCCTCATTTACCCCCGTCTCTCTAGCTTTCTCATAGTATTCGAGGCATAAGCGGTTAAAGTCTAATAGCTTCTTTGTTAGATGAGCAATTTCCTCTATCATAGGATTATTCCCTTTCTAGTTAAAAAAATAAAAAGTAGCTTATAAGTTAAAGCTACTCAATTCAAGTAAAGTGATACTATTCTCATTTTAGCGGTAACTAAAAACCCATTTCAAGTTTCAAGGCTCGTTTAACTTGACTATGATTCGTCTCAGCTTTATCCACAGCTAGATTTAATTCCTCTATTTCCTTTTCCATCATCGATAGTCTTTGTCCTGATGCGGAGATTTTTTTTAACTCTTCGTTATTCAAGCACATACGAAGGTCTGAGAACGATGATTCCAGCACCAGCTCTAACTCTTCTAATTGGTCATATATTTCAGTTAACATTGTCACCAGCTTTTCTTTCTCATGCGTTGGTCTAGTCATATATAAAACCTCCTCGGTTTAATCTTATAGGTTAAATTCTATTTCTTTTTAAGTCTTCCTTCCACCTTGACAAAACTAGAAGCTATTCGTCAAAGAAAGTGTCAATCTGGCATTTATCATTTTTCTATTCGACATAATCCTAAACTCGTATGAAAAATTCAAAATCGTACAAGCTAAAATTGGAGGTGTTGATCATGTCAAAAAAGAACCAGCAAAATAAGAAACAAAACAGTGTCCCTGGCAGTTCCGAAGCAGAAAAAAGAGTTGGCTATGGAGATAAAAAACTTGATGGCCCAGATCGTCCATCAACATAAAAAGTGTTGCAAACAAAAAGCAAGGATTCCCTTGCTTTTTTACATTCTCTTTAGATTCAACGCTCTTTGCATTGTAAGCATCAATTCAAGTTGGTTTGATTTTTCATAATACCAATCTGTTAGATGGATTGGGTGCCGATGTTTAACAGACATGTGCATCCAGAAGGGGTTAATAAACCGGTGTTTACTCCAATCTTCGTATTTATGCTGATGATGCTCCATGATTGGGAAGGTTGCCCGTAATAGAGGCGTCTTGCGGTTTGTCCTGGTTTTAAAATATTGTTCGTAGTCATTTCGAGACCCAGTATGAGGAGTTTTTTCTGCAAACTCAAGAAAATAAGGAAAAAGTCGAGGATGTGTTAGAATGCGAACCAGTCTTTTTCCGAGATTTATTCTTTTTGAAAGTGACCTAAAGCCATTTACACTTGCACCATATACCTCACCGCCACAAGTAGGAAAAAGAACAGAACTGAAATGAAGCCAATCCTGAAAATTAAATAGTAACGAATGAAACACCTTCTTTTTATACGCGGGATGCAGAATAACAGGTGCATGAATTACATTTTGTTCATTAATAATCAGTGCAGTGGTTAGTCGCTCCCTATTACTTTCTCTCCAATATTTATACCACTCACTTTGGATAAACATGGACACATTAAAATATGGTAGCAAATGAAACATTGGGCGCTGTATTTTCGTCGAATATTGATAAAGCAATAATTGAGGGTATACATCGTGAAATATCAGCCAATTAGCCCGCTCAAATGTAAGAAATAGTTGTTTTCTTGTTTGGGGTTCTAAAATTTGCTGGAATATTGTTCCTTCGAGGTCACACATATTCCATCCTCCATTCCGTGAGACCATGCTTGCAAGGAAGGACCAAATAATATCCGGATTCTGTTTAAAAAATGAGAAATAGGCATCCGTTCGTGAAATATTATCGAGATTTTTCTTGTCAGTTTGACTTCTAATTTGACTGACGATCTCAATCTCCTGTATTGTAAGATGATTCATATTCATCTTCCTATCGATTAAATGAGTAGTTTTTTAGAATTTTAAAGCCTGATATTTATGTGAAAAAGGAATCATGTTATTTTCTTACCGTTAATGTACATTGTATTTATTAGAGTGTGTTTACCGTTTAAATTTATACACGCGTAATTGACAAAGATTTGATATGATAGGTTTAGCTTGTGAGGTGTGCTTATCATGAATTTTAATTATCCAAATGGAAAAAGGTATATTCCTAAAGATACCGATTCTCATACTAGGGGGAAGAATCAAAAAAACAATTCCTATAGTAATAGAGGTATGACACTTGAAGAAGATTTAAATGAAACAAATGAATACTATCGGGAGAGAAAAATTGCAGTTATCCATAAAAAGCCGACACCTGTTCAAATTGTCCAGGTAGATTATCCAAAGAGAAGTGCAGCAGTAATTAAAGAGGCCTATTTCAAGCAGGCCTCAACTACCGACTATAACGGAATTTACAAAGGAAGATATATCGACTTTGAGGCAAAGGAAACACAGAACCCCACCTCTTTTCCTTTGAAAAATTTTCATCATCACCAAATTATTCACATGGAAGAAGTAGTAAATCAAGAAGGAATTTGTTTTGTGATCCTTCGTTTTTCAAAGTATGAACAGGTATATTTTCTGGAAGCCAGCCATTTGTTAGCCTTTTGGGACCGAATGATTAGTGGCGGGAGAAAATCAATAACCAAGGAAGAAATCGAGCAGAAAGGGACTTTAATCCCACTTGGATTTCATCCTCGAATTGACTATATTAAGATAGTAGATACTTTATATAGGTTTTAGCAAATGATATCTTGTGTTGTTAGAAAGGAAGGAATTATCATGGCAGATCAATTTCAATCAAGAGAGGAGCGCCGAAAAAAACTTCAAGCCAAGGGTAAACAAAAAGCTAAGAAGAAACCTGCGAGCATTATAAAGAAGATTCTTCTCATTCTTGTTGCACTTGGAATTATTGGGGTTTTAACAGGTATCGGAACTTTTGCCTTTTTAGTAAAGGATGCTCCTGAACTTGACCCGAAATTATTAAAGGACCCTATCTCATCCAAGCTTTTAGATAAAAATGGTGAGTTAATAACCGAAGTTGGCGCCGCCAATCGCGAATATGTAAATTATAAGGATATACCAAAACTTGTAGAAAACGCCATTCTTGCAGTAGAAGATGTTCGTTTTTATAAACACCATGGTTTAGACCCCATCCGTTTGGCTGGAGCCGTAATCGCAAACTTCAGGGAGGGGTTTGGTTCTGAAGGAGCCAGTACAATAACGCAACAGGTTGTAAAAAACTCCTTTTTAACTCCAGAAAAAACGATAAAACGGAAAGTTGAGGAGGCTTGGCTTTCCTATCAGCTAGAGCAAGAATATACAAAGCATCAAATCTTTGAAATGTATGTTAACAAAGTTTATGTCTCGGAGAATAGTCATGGGATTGCTACTGCAGCAAAGATCTATTATGGCAAAGAATTAAAAGATCTAACACTGCCAGAGGCTGCACAGCTAGCAGGAATGCCACAGAGTCCAAATAATTATAATCCTTTTGACTTTCCAGAAAAGGCAGAAAAAAGACGTAATATCGTCTTAATGTTGATGGAGCAACATGGCTTTATTTCAAAGGAAGATAAAGAAGCAGCACAGAGTGTGCCCGTTACAGCAACCTTACTTAAGGAGGATGAGCGGAAACGAGATGGAACCCCTTTTGAATCCTTTGTTGATGCCGTAATTGATGAGGTTCAAGAACAAGGTGAGCTTGATATCTTTTCAGACGGTTTAACCATTTACACCACACTTGATCCTAATGCTCAAACACAGGTTAATAAGGTTCTTGATACAGATGAATTCATTAACTATCCTGATGAAGAATTCCAGGCTGGGGTTGTTCTTCTTGATACAAAAACTGGCGAGATCCGTGCAATTGGCGGAGGTAGAAATCAAGAGGTTAAACGTGGTTTTAATTATGCCATAGATACAAAACGCCAGCCTGGTTCAACGATTAAACCAGTGCTCGATTATGGTCCCGCCATTGAATATCTTCAATGGGGAACCTATCAAACCATTTCGGATAAACCAATTACTTATTCAACCGGCGAAAAACCTGGTAACTATGACAATAAATTCATGGGTCCAATGTCGATGCGAACAGCCCTCGCATTATCAAGAAACACAACAGCAATACAGGCTTTACAGGCTGTTGGCTTAGATAAGGCTAAAGAATTTGCAGTAAATCTAGGTATCCCATTAAAGGAAATTTATGAATCCTATGCAATTGGCGGTTTCAGAGAAGGTGTGTCCCCTCTTGAAATGGCTGGCGCATATAGTGCATTTGGAAATAAAGGTTTTTATACTAAACCACATTCTGTTAGTAAAATTAAGCTGAGGGACGGTACTATAATCGATACTGCACCAGAACCAAAGATTGTTATGAAGGATTATACAGCATTCATGGTTACAGATATGTTAAAGAGCGTTATGGTACCACCTGGTACAGGCAGAAGAGCCAGCATCCCTGGCGTTCCGCTTGCTGGCAAAACAGGTACAACGAACTACAGTGCAGCTGATCGAGAAAAATGGGATATTAAGAGCAGCAGTTCCGCACCTGATGTATGGTTTGCAGGGTATTCAACGAATTATACTGCAGCCGTCTGGACTGGTTATAAAGACCTTTCAACACCTGTTGTAGCAAATGATCAAAATATCGCTCAATATATTTTTAAAAGTATTATGGAACATGTGTCTAAGGATATTGAAAATCCTGACTTTACCGTCCCTGATAGTGTGGAAAGAGTGCGAATTGAAAAAGGCTCAATGCCACCGGTATTGGCTGGTGAATTCACACCAAAAAGTGAAGTTATAACTGAATATGCCGTTAAAGGGCATGCACCTAAAACAGTATCAGCTAAGTATGACAAGCTAGACACACCAACTGATTTAAAAGCAACATATGACCCAGCAACAAATGAAATTACACTCTCATGGAATTACAAAAATGCTAATAACTTGGATGTTGAATTTGTCATCACAAACAATGATGGATCGGAAACCAAGACTTTTACAACTACTGAGACAAATTTAAAAATCCCTGCGAATCCTGGGGCATCACTTACACTAACCCTTCTTGCAAAGGTTGGAGAAAAAACGAGTGACTCCATCAAAACATCTCTTCAAGTTCCTAATCCTGCTAAAGAGGAAGAAGGGCAAGGGGCAGAGGAAGAGAAGCCAAATGAAGGAGACGAAGAGGAAGAAGAAAACGAAGATGGTACCGGCGGCGAATTCCCACCAGGTACATTACCCGGAACCCCAGGTAATGTACCTGGGAATAACGGTAATGGCAACGGCGGTACTAATTCTGGATCACGTAATAATTAGTTGTAAGTTTCGATCATATAAAAAAAGCGTTCAGCCCTTTGGCTTGAACGCTTTTTTTATTACTTTTTTCTTTGCATAAAGTTTTTCATGCTCAACCATTAATTCACAAAGCTGGCGATAGGAATGGAATAAATTAGGTCTGGAAATAATAAAACCTAATCGCTCATCTATATTAACTGGTTTAATGTCTAATAGAATTAGTGGAGTAGTTTCCAATGCAGACATTTGCCTATCGTTTGACCAAAACAAGAACTGCAGGAATAAAGCTATCCCCTTCTTCATTCCTCGAATAGTAGTTTTTTGATCACGGTTTCGATATAGGCTTTCAAGTTCCGGCTTTACCTTCTCCCACTCTTCTAATAGATGCGAGATGGACTCATCTTGACTTTCCATGGGTGTTAGCCACTCTAATTCATTAAGGAAGGGTATTGTTATAGGTTTACCCATTTACATCCGCCTTTCCTTTCATTCGCTTCTTTCCCTCTCTGCACAGCTCTAAAAGCGGGCAGCTAGGGCACTCGGGCTTTTGGGCCTTGCAATGATATCTGCCAAAGAAAATTAACCGGTGGTGTGTTACTGACCACTCCTCTTCTGGAACCTTCTTCATTAATGTTTTTTCTACTTCCAACACTGAATCCTTCCATCTGCAGATTGCCAGACGTTTACTTACCCTTTCAACATGGGTATCAACAGCAATCGCAGGAATATTAAATGCAACAGAGACCACTACATTTGCAGTTTTTCTTCCTACTCCTGGTAATTTGGTCAGTTCGTCTCGATCACTTGGAATTTCTCCATTATATTCTGACAAAACCATTCGGCAAAGACTTTGAATATTTTTAGCCTTATTTCTAAAAAGTCCAATCGAACGAATATCATTTTGTAGTTCCTCGAGTGATACACTTAAATAATCTTCTGGCGTTTTATATTTTTCAAATAACTTTTTAGTTACTTTATTAACAAGCACATCTGTACACTGTGCTGATAAGGCCACAGCAATTACCAGCTCAAAGGGGTTTGAGTGATTCAGTTCACAGTGTGCATTAGGGAACATGTCGCCCATTTGATCTAGACAATAACGAATTTGTTTATTATTTAACAAAAATCTCACCTACTTTGCTTTATATAAAAGGCACTGTTAAAATTGCCCGTTGATTGCAGCTCCAGGCACTTCGCTTTCCGCGGGCGTGCCGGTGAGCCTCCTCGGCGCTTAAGCGCCTGCGGGGTCTCCCCAGCCCCGTACTCCCGCAGGATATTGAATATGCTCCCTCGAATATGCACCGCACGAAGGAAATGCGATAGCATTTTCGAGGAGTCCTTCGTGCCTTCCGCTTCAATCAACTCAGTATGCAAAATCAACTTTCGCCTTTAATCCCACCAAATAAAACAAACGAGAGAAAGGTTCCTCCCGTTTTTTACTTCTATTGTTCCAACCAGTTGTAGAATGGGACTGAGGCTGTGGATGGTTGTGTTCCTTCTTGCACCGGGCGGCTTTGTGTTTGTTTTTGACGAAATTTCCGCCCTTGATTTTTCGCCTGCTCAATGGTTTTAATCCCGTTTTTCTTCCATTCAAAGAGAATGCGGTCAATATAGCGGAAATTCATCTTCCCGGACATAACAGCTTCCCGTAATGCCGCTTTTATGATCACTGGATCATGATGATCATCGTCCATCCACATAGCAAGAGATTCACATTCAAAAGGAGATAGTGGTCTGCCAAATTCCTTTTCAAAGCATGTGTATAGGTCTGTCTCTTCCGCCTTTTTACTTACCTCTTTTGTACTTTGATTATTTAGCAGGAACTGCTCAACAAGTCTTTCCCATAAAGGTCTTACTGTATATTTTTCAAAACGAATCCCATCAGTAGAGTACTCATCAATAATCTCAATAAAGCCTCTTTGGATTAGTTTTCTTAGCATCTCATTGCATTCCGACACAGAAATAGTCATACGTGATGAAAGTTCTTCCGGGGTAGGAAATTCGTGTCCTTTTTCTAGAAAGGAAATAATATTTAATAAAAGAACAAGTTCAAATTCGTTTAAGTTCATATTCCGATACTCGGAAAAAAGCGTTGCTGGAACTGTAATATTACCTTCTTGAAGCCATGTTACTATATTGTTTTTCATTCTTATGACACCTCCTGATTAGTATAACATGAACATACCTCTCGAGTAAGAGAATAAGGATGCCATTTAATAGAAAGCAAAAAGTCTGCAAAGGCAGACTTTTTTGAAAACATTCTTATTTAAACTAGGCTGTTGATTTCTGCTCCAGGTGTTTCGCTTTCCGTGGGCGTGCCGGGGAGCCTCCTCGGCGCCTAAGCGCCTGTGGGGTCTCCCCGGCCACGTACTCCCGCAGGAGTCTCGCACCTTCCGCTCCAATCAACAGAGTTACAAAATCAAAATCAACCTTTATCAGAGCCTTTTATAATAAGTAATTTTGTTAGGATCGTTGTTTTTCTTCAACAAATTTCCGAATTCTTGCAACTGCCTTTTCGAGCTGCTCTAACGAGGTTGCATAGGAAAGTCTGATGTTATCTGGTGTGCCAAAACCAGAGCCTGGGACTACAGCAACTTTTGCTTCAACCAGCAAGGCTTCAACAAAGCTGTCGACATCTTTATGCCCCGTTATTTCTGCCGCTTCCTTCACATTCGGATATAAGTAAAATGCACCTTGCGGCTTCACACAAGTAAAGCCTGGAATCGCAACTAGCTTATCATAAATGATTTCTAATCTATTTGCAAATGCTTTTCTCATCTCCTCAACAGAGTCCTGGGAACCAGTATACGCAGCAATTGCAGCATATTGTGCCGTAGTCGTCGGATTAGATGTACTATGACTAGCAAGATTTGTCATTGCTTTAATGATTTCTTGGTTCCCTGCAGCATAACCGATCCGCCAGCCCGTCATCGAATGAGATTTTGAAACACCATTAATAATAATTGTTTGTTCTTTTAGTTCAGGAGATAACTGGGCAATAGAGACATGTTTTTCCTCTCCATAGATCAGTTTTTCATAAATCTCATCTGAGACAATCAAAACGTTGCGTTTTAAACAAATTTCACCTAATTCCAGCAGTTCTTCAGCTGAATAGATAACACCTGTCGGATTACTCGGGGAATTAATAATAAACGCTCTTGTTTTCTCTGTGATTGCATTTTCCAATTGTTGTGGTGTGATTTTAAATTGTTCAGCTTCCAAACCTTCAACATAAACCGGTTTTCCGCCAGCTAATTTTACTTGTTCAGGATAACTTACCCAAAAGGGTGTCGGAATAATAACCTCATCCCCCTCATTTAGAAGAACCTGAAATAATGTATATAATGCATGTTTCGCGCCATTAGCCACAATAATCTCATTTGGATTATATGTGAGACCTTGGTCTTCTTTAAGTTTCCCAATAATCGCCTTTTTCAAAGTTGGCAAGCCAGCTGATGGGGTATATTTGGTGTACCCTTGATTCATGGACTGAACGGCCGCATCCAAAATATGCTGAGGTGTATTAAAATCCGGTTCACCTGCACCTAGACCAATTACATCTTCCCCTTGATCCTTTAACTCTTTAGCTTTAGCTGTAATCGCTAAGGTAGTTGAAGGCGTAAGAGCCCTTACTCTATTTGCGAGTCTGACTTCCATTCCTTTTCTCCTCCTGAATCAATTTATTTATAGATTTTCAATTTTTTTTAGCCACTCACCTGTATTAAAATGAACATAGTAATAGTTTATTAAATTATTTTCAGAACGATAATAGATTTCCCATAATGGAATATCGTTTTCCATTCCTAATCGAACAGAAATAACCTTTTTAGGGCTTTTTTCATTATAAAGTCTTTCAACAGCCGCTTCTTTTGATAGTCCATTCTTTGCTTCTTCAACAAATACCTTTTTGCTCTTTTCAGGAATCCAAACAATAATATTATCGCCCTTTTTGTTTTTTCCCTCTATGACATTTACTGTTTCTAAACCATTGTAAATATGGAAGTCCTCGACTTCACTTAAATGAACCTTTTCTTTTGCTAATATCACCGCTTTTTTTTCTGCAGCACTAACGGGATCCACAGCAGTCAGGTACACTTTGATAAATAACCCGATACTAATTAGGATTAGAATTACTAAGGATATGATAATCTTCTTCATTTCATTTCACTTCTTTATGTACGATAGATTGTAAAAATCGCTTTATTTTGGTCCTCTTGGTCAAGGGCTAATCCGAACATCAGGTCTTTTTCTTTCAATGATCTATTAAGTGCATCAACAATTTTATATAAGTCTGGACTGTGCTGTAACTTTACAGTCGAAAGAACTTCAATTTTTGACTCCATTTTATTCCTCCTCTGTCTCTTTAAAGCAACTGGAAATAATCTTTAACAATCATTATAACAGGTGTCGACAAATAAGTGACAGCGAATCACTTGGTTTTTAAACAATTTTTTTCTGCTTTTTTCATATTTCTGCTTAATCCTCTGTTTCGTTAGCAATGGTAAAAACCTCATAGTTCTTATCAGTAAATTTTATCGTAACTGTGCCCGTATTTTTTGTAAAATAGATTTCTGACCATGTATCGGTTAAATCATTAATAATTTCTGGATCTGGCTGATGATTTTCTGATTCAAAAAGTATCGAAATTTCAGGGTTTAAATATTGAATCAGTATTTCAGATAAAGAATCTTCCTCAGCCCAATTTGGAACCTTAAATATATGAATGTTTTGAATGTCACTTTTCAAAAATACTTTCTCCGCTTCGGAACTAGACGAGGTCATAAGAAAAAGACGGTGCTCTAAAAAATGCAACGTAAAATCTAATCCTTCATTTTCTCCCAAACCTGCGTAAAGGACTTCTGCAGTCAACTCAGGAAACAGAATCTTTGAGGACCCTTCTTTCCAAGCAATAATCTCCACAAGGGCAGAAGGGTCTATAAGTTTTGTCAAAATCCTTGTTATTTCTGTTGTTGAAACTACTTCCTGTATATTATATGTGGTAATCAATTCATTAATTTGATTAGCAAATAGATTTTGGGCATTTGTAATTATTAGCACTGATATATTTTTTACTCCAAACAGGCCAAGCATTTCCTTCAATTCAGCTTTTGTTTGTTCTCCCCCAGTATTAACCAAGATATTTTCACCCTTTGCACCTTGGATAAGAGTAGCTTCGCCATCTGAAAGACCAAAAAAAGACACAGCCATTTCATGATCCTTTAATTTAACATCAATGTTTTCTACACTGCTGTCGAGAGAAGGAGAGGCAATCCCGATTGAACCTAGCTGAAAGAATAGTAACACCAAAATAAATAAACTTCTCATACACAAACCTCCCTTAAATGATAGGATGTGTAATTTTTCCAAATATTATCATATCCAAGAGGAAATATTTGCTGCTAGATCATCCATTTCCCCCATTTTTACTTGAACAGGAGGAATGGATTGTAAGAAGGACTTTCCATATTTTGTTGTAACAATCCTCTTATCAAACACAATGATAATACCCCGATCTGTTTCGGTACGAATTAAACGACCAAAGCCCTGTTTAAATCTAAGGATCGCCTCAGGCAATGAATATTCAGCAAAAGGGTTTCCACCTTGTTGTCTAATTAGTTGACACTTAGCGTTCGTTAAAGGTTCATCAGGTGGACTAAAAGGAAGTCTTACTATTATTAGGCACGATAAGTCTTCACCTGGAATATCCACTCCATCCCAAAAGCTGCTCGTCCCGAGTAATATGGCTTTGTCATAGCGCTGAAAATTCCTTGTTAACCTCGTTCGACTTCCACTTGTTATCCCTTGGGCAATCATCACAAAATCATTAAGAAAACCACTTTCTTTAATAAGTTCATATGTTTTCCTTAACATGTCATGCGCCGTAAATAGGATTAACATCCTCCCTTTGGTGCTTTCTGCAATCGTGATAATATGCTCAGTTATTGCAATAACATACTCCTCAAGGCTTACTGCGTTTATCTCTGGTATATCTTCTGGTATGAGCAGTTGAACCTGATTTTTATAATCGAAGGGAGAAGGAATACTCATCTTTGTTGTCAAATCTGGATTAAGGCCTAACCCGCGAATAATATAATCGAAAGAATGATTTACGGTTAAGGTGGCAGATGTCATAATTACACCTTTCTTCACCTGAAAAAACTTTTCTTTTAACGTAGCAGCAACAAAAGCTGGTTGAGCAAAAAAGGTAGTAACATTTTGCTGTGAGCGGAAGTCTATTTCAATCCATTTCACATAATTTGATTCTTTAATAAAGCATTCTTGGACCGTATTTCTAAGTTCCCCCAGTTCAGTTAAAAATAAGATGATTTCCTCCAGCTTGTTTTTTTGATTAATGGAAAGAAGATCCTGTTCCCTTTTAATCAGATCTATGCGGTTGCTAATGGCAAGTTGTATATCCTTAAGCAAAAAAGAAAACCGTTCTGCACTGTGTAATAAAGCCGCTTTTTCTCTCCCGCCATCTTCTCGAGAAAAATGCACCTTTGTTCGGTTTATTCCTTTTTTTGCTGTGGATTTTGATTTAGCATAGATTGCAGTTAGTTTAAAGAATTCATCCACTTCATACGAAAGATCTGCCATCAATTGGTTTATTTTTTCCGCTTCTGCTATTTCTTCCTTTTTATTCCTGCGAACGGCAAATAACTGCTCCAATTCGTAAAAAAGCAATCTTTGTTCATACTGGCCAAATTGGTTTATTAGCAAACGAGTAGACAGATAATCTAATGATAGACCGACAAATTGGCTTGCAGCTTTTTCAAAATGGTGACCTTCATCGATAATGACATAATCAAACTCCGGTAAAATCTTATTATCACCAGTCAGCTCACTTAATAACAATGAATGATTGGTAATGATGATGTCCGCATCCTTTGCCGAACTCTTTGCGCGAAGATAAAAGTCTTTTTCCAGCCATGTATTATTTCGTGTGAGATTCGTTTGTTCATTCCTTATTTTATTCCAGAAAATATTTCCTCCACTTGATAGGTTCAATTCATCACGATCGCCTGTTTCAGTTCTAGTTAACCAAACGAGAATTTGCATCTTGGTCAGGGACGTATCATAATTATCATTTTCCTCTCGTAACGCTCTTGTGAATTTTTCCAGACAGAGGTAATGATTTCTCCCTTTTAATAAAACGGATTTTACTTTAAAGGGAAGCATCTTTGCCAGTAAAGGAATCTCCTTATAAAGAATTTGCTCTTGTAACTGGATAGTATGGGTACTGACTACAACGGGAAGCATTTTTTGCTTGGAAAAATAAGCCACAGGCAAAAGATAACCAAGAGATTTTCCCACACCTGTTCCAGCTTCAATCAATGCATGTGTATTATTTTGGAAAGAATCGTAGACACCATCCATCATTACAAATTGCCCGGTCCGCTTTTCAAAAGACTGAATTCCTTGTTTTACTAACTCTATTTTTCCCTCTTCACTTGCAGGATATTGATGAATATCTTGATAGGATATATTTATTTCATCAGTCGCCAGTTTTTTTAATGCCAGTTCATGATGAATTTCAATTGATTCTGGTAAAATTTCAACTTCCTTAACCTTCTCTGCAAGTATCTCTTCCATTAATTGTTGGAGGTCACTTTTGAGCCCTCCTGATAGAAGAGAAAGCTGCTGGATGGTCCTATTTGGTAATGCAGTTAGCATCTTCATGAGAATGATTAAAAGCTCAGCCGTTACCTCGGCATCACTGTCCGCCTGATGTGGGCGATCATGAGTAAGGTTCTCCTGTTCTGCTAAATCTGAAAGCTTATATCCATCAGCAGTCGGAAATAAAAATCTTGCCATCTCTACTGTATCAAGCACGAAGCCATAAAAACCTTCATATCCAGCTTGAATTAATTCTTCCTGCAGAAAAGACAAATCGAATAATACATTATGAGCAACAAAATAGGCTCCCTCCAACATTGTATTGACCTTGGAGGCTATTTCAGAAAATAAAGGAGCATCCTTTACCATTTCGTCATTTAAGCCTGTTAATTCTCCAATAAAAGTTGGGATTGAACGGTTAGGATTGATAAGTGATGAGAATCTTTCAATGATCATTCCATTCTCAACAACTACGGCAGCGAATTGAATAATTCTATCCCCCGTTTTGGGGTTGTTACCTGTAGTTTCCAAGTCTATAACGACAAATTTAGTTAACATTTTTTACACCTCAGGCCTTCAATAAAAACGGTAACACTAAGCATATCATAAACTAATTATAGTAGATTACATATAAAAAAGAAAAACCCCCGATAAACGGGGATAAATTTACATTATTGTCAATGCTGGTTCAGCATGAATAAGTTCTTTAATACAGTTGTTCTCACCCATTATCGCCACTCTTGGCTTATGCGCTGCAGCCTTCTCTTCCGACACGAGCGCATAGGAAATAATAATTACGATATCGCCTTTTTGAACAAGTCGAGCTGCTGCACCGTTTAAACAAACAACACCGCTCCCTCTCTCACCTGGAATAATATAGGTTTCGAGTCGGGCACCATTATTATTATTAACGATTTGTACTTTTTCATTTGCTATCATACCAACTGCATCTAATAAATCCTCATCAATGGTAATGCTGCCTACATAATTTAGATTAGCTTCTGTTACCGTTGCTCGGTGGATTTTCCCCTTCATCATGTGTCGAAACATTTTGGCTTTGTTCCTCCTCTAAATTCCTGCTATCTAAATGCCTAAATCTCTAAGATTAAATTATCTATCAAGCGGACCTTCGTAAATTTAACTGCGAGCGCAATGATAAAGGTACTTTCTAAATTGACCAATGGTTTAAGCCTAGGATAAGTCAGGATTTCTACGTAATCAATCTGTCCGCTCGTTTCAGAAGCGATCATTTCTCTTATCAAGGAAGTGACCTTGTCCGGGTTTCGTTCACCACGTTCAATAGTTTTCCTTGCTGTCCACAAACTCTTAAAGAGTACTCCTGCTTCCTTCCGTTCATATGGTAGCAGATTGATATTTCGAGAGCTTTTTGCAAGCCCATCCTCTTCACGGACGATATCCACAGGAACTAACTCAATAGGAAAATTAAAGTCAGAGATTACTCCCCCTACAACGGCTACTTGCTGGGCATCCTTTAGCCCAAAATATGCTCTTGTTGGCATTACAATATTAAATAACTTGGTTAAAACAGTAGCTACGCCGTCAAAATGACCAGGTCGTGATTTTCCGCAGAGGACATCTGTACGATCCTGAACGACAACTTTTAACGAAGGTTCATTTGGATACATTTCTTCCGCCGACGGATAAAACAAGAAATCTACTTTTTCACCTTCTGCTAATGCCCGATCTCGTTCAAAATCCCTTGGATAAGTAGAAAAATCTTCTGTTGGTCCGAACTGTAACGGATTAACAAATATACTTAAAATAACAATGTCATTTTCTTGTCTTGCTTTTTTTAATAGAGTTAAATGTCCCTCGTGTAAAAAACCCATTGTTGGAACAAATCCAATTGATTCAGATTGTGCTTTCCTCTTTTTTATTTCCGATTGGAAATCACTGATGCTTGTAAACACTTTCATTTTAATCCCCCATAAAGCCCGCTAAGTTCTCGTTCTTTCATGTTAAAAGAGTGCTTTTCTTCAGGAAATTGATTCGTTTTTACATCTTTTACATATGATTGGATGGATTCCAAAATAAACGGATTTAAAGAGTAATATTGCTTAACAAACTTCGGCACCCTCTCGACTCCATAACCTAATATGTCATGGTAAACAAGCACCTGTCCATCCACATCAATGCCCGCTCCAATACCTATGATAGGAATAGCTACTGATTTGGATACTTCATCAGCAAGCTGCTTTGGCACGCACTCTAAGACAACGGCAAATGCACCTGCTTCTTGGCATTTTTTTGCATCTTCAATTAATTTAAGTGCAGCCTGCGAATCCTTCCCTTGTACCTTATATCCACCCAAGACTCCAACAGATTGTGGTGTTAATCCGAGATGGGCACAAACAGGAATTCCTGCTCTTGTTAGTGTAGATATTTTTTCTATTACATCATCAGCACCTTCGACTTTTACCGCGTGGGCACCTGTTTCTTGAATTAATCGACCTGCATTGACTAAGGTATCTTTTATTGATAAATGGTAGGTTAAAAAAGGCATATCAACTACAATAAATGTATTCTTTGCTCCTCGTTTTACTGCTTTTGTGTGATGAATCATATCTTCTATCGTCACAGGCACGGTAGAATCGTATCCTAGTACGACCATTCCAAGAGAATCGCCTACTAGAATTAAGTCGACCCCCCCCTGCTCTGCCTGTTTTGCAGATGGAAAATCATACGCTGTCAACATGACTATTTTTTCCTTATTCTCTTTCATTTTTAAAAAATCAGTCGTTTGCTTCATCAACATTCCCTCCTTATTAATAGGAAGAGTGGATTAAAACGAATTTGAGCAAATAAAAAGACCCAACTCAAAAAGCAGAGAGGGTCTAAATTACTCTTTTACGTGTTCTATCCCTCTGTCCCTGTCCGTACTACGGATCTAGGCAGAAACCTTTTAAGTTTTTTAAAGAAATTGGTGCAGCTCTTTTATCGATACCGCCCATTAGTGGAATTATAAAAAAAAATGCTGTAAAGCGCAAGAGTAATGATTCAACAAATCTTGCAAATATTTTTATATTTCAATATCTGCAGAATAAACGTGATGGATTACACCCTGTTCGTCTTCAATTTTTAACACACCTTCCTCGGTAATCCCTAAAGCTTTACCGACTATGGTATCTATCAATGTTCTCGCTTTAATTGTCCTTCCAATACTAATCGCATAGCTTTCCCATAATAGCTTAATTGGAAGAAATCCCTGAGACAAGTAAAGTAAATACAATTTTTCCAAGTTCATAAAGATGGTTTTGATCATATCTGCACGCGAGACTATTTTACCATTTTCAATGAACAGTGAGGTTGCGATCTCCTGAATCTCAATTGGAAAATCTTCTATTCTCTGATTAACATTCATCCCGATTCCAATAATGATAGAATTTATACGATCTGCCTCCGCTTGAAGCTCTGTTAGGATTCCAGTCACCTTTTTTCCGTTGATAAGGATATCGTTTGGCCATTTTATTCCCGGGTTAAGGTCTGTATGCTCCTCAATAGCTTGAACAATGGCAACCGCTGTTAAAAGCGTTAATTGGGGTGCATTGATTAATGGTATATTTGGCCTGAGGATTACACTCATCCAGATCCCTGTATACTTTGGTGAATGCCATTTACGATCCATCCGACCGCGCCCAGCTTGCTGTTCTTCAGCAATTACCACAGTTCCTTCAGGCACGTTCTCATATGCTAAGCGGTGAGCAATTCTTTGTGTCGACTCAACACACTCTTCATAATGAATGTCCTTGCCAATGAAGTTTGTTGTTAACCCCAGTCTGATTTCATCAGCAGTAATTTTTTCAGGAGTTTTCAAAATCCGGTATCCTTTCCTTCTTACTGCCTCTAACTCAAAGCCCTCTTTTCGTAATTCTTCTATATGCTTCCAAATGGCTGTTCTTGAGCACCCAACTAATTCAGCTAAATATTGCCCAGATAAATAGGAATCGCCAGCATTTGTGAAGGCATCAAGTAAGTCTTTTCTTATTTGTGATTGCACTCCATTAGCCACTCCTTTATCACCCGCTTATCGTTGCTCACATTTCCGTCTATAATTGCCTGTTCAACCAAGAGTAACTTATCTTTTACCCATGGGCCACCATTTTGGTTGTACCACTCTATTAAATCGTTACCAGTCAGATTCATTTCAGATCGTTCTTTAATTGGCAGTTTTTCATACACACTCAGATAATGGAAAATTGTGTCTGAATCTTTTATACCATTTATTACAAGGTATATTTTCTCAGCAGATATGAAAATCTCTTTAGTAGCAGCATATAAATCATATAAAGACCAGGTTGAATCCGACCTCTTTTTTAGAAAATAACTAATTCTTTGGATGACCCGAATCTCGTTTAGCGGTAGCCGCCAGTCTCTAAAGAATTCCTCAATTGCTTTACCCTCTAACTGTAAACAATAGACGAGGAGAGTCCACATTTCTCTTGAATTTAAATGGTTACAATCGAACTCAAGTAATTCTGTTAGTCTATCCTTTTGATTTACTAAACCCGGTAGATATGAATATATATTGGTTTCAATAATTAATTGTAATGCCTTTTTGCGATCCATTCCCGAGAGCAGTTTTTCAAACTCTGCCTGCTTGCGTTCTACTGCGATGTTTTCAAGTAGGTGAACTAGATCTGATAGGGAGGCTAATGTTTCATTTTCAATTCGAAAGGAAAGCTGGCTTACAAAGCGAACCGCTCTCATCATGCGTAATGCATCCTCTTGAAAACGTTCAGCCCCTTGGCCTACCGTCTGAATTATTTGTTCTTTAATGGCCCTTTGTCCATGAAAGGGATCAATTAAATGACCTATTTTATCCATCGCGATGGCATTCATCGTAAAATCTCTCCGTTGTAAATCTTCGGTGAGATTCCTAATAAAGATTACCTCTTTTGGTCTTCGATAATCCTGATATTCTGTTTCCGTTCGAAACGTAGTAATTTCGTACGACTCATTTTGATATAAAACGAGAACGGTTCCATGTTCAATGCCAATATCGACAGTTTTTGAAAAAACCTGTTTTACTTCTTCAGGGGTTGCTGAAGTAGCAATATCGACATCATTAATATCTTTGTCTAAAAGAAAATCCCGAACCGAGCCGCCGACAAAATAGGCCTCAAAACCTGCATCCTCTAATTTTTGTAACACAGGTACTGCTGCTAAAAAAGGTTCCTTCATTCTAATCACCTTTTTTCACTAGTCTAAAATATATTTGCTCATATTGGTCAACAATTTGATCAGCCCTAAATTTTGTATTTACAATTGCCTCGGCATCTTTTGCGAATTGTTGATGCATCTGTTTGTCCATTAATAGGGTTATTGCTTTGTTTGCCATATCATTGATATCGCCTAATTCACAAAGATAACCTGTTTTCCCATGTTGGATGACTTCCGGCATTCCACCTACATTCGTTCCAATGCACGGCACTCCACACGCCATGGCCTCTAGTGTAACTAATCCAAAGCTTTCTTTTTCAGATAATAACAGCATTAAATCACTTATCGAATACAATTCTTCCAGATTTTCTTGCTTGCCTAACAAGTGAACTTTGTCCACTATTCCTAACTTTTTTACCAATTTACAAACAATGGTCATTTCCGGACCATCTCCAACCAATAATAGCTTTGCTGGCATACGTGCTGAAATTTTTGCGAACGTTTTTACAACGTCCTGAACACGTTTTACTGGTCGAAAATTCGAAACATGGATGATTACCTTTTCATCATCTTGAATCTCAAACTGTTTCTTTAAATGGCTTGCATCTGTTTTTTTATAAATGCGTTTATCAATAAAATTATAGACTGGCACAATTTGTTTGTCGGGCTGAATAACTTCATACGTTTGGTCAATTAAAGCATTTGACACTGCAGTTACAGTGTCTGACTTTTCAATACCAAATTTAATTGCTTCAGTTAATGAAGGGTCAGAACCTAAAACCGTAATATCGGTACCATGCAGGGTAGTCACAATTTTTAAATCTACTTTGCACATTTGTTTTGCTAATATTGCACAGACTGCATGTGGAATCGCGTAATGAACATGAAGTACATCCAAATTCTCACGATTTGCTACTTCCGCCATTTTACTTGCTAAGGCAATGTCATAGGGCGGATATTGGAAAACAGAATATTGATTTACTTCCACCTGATGATAAAAAATATTATGATACATCTTGTTCAAACGAAAAGGCATGCTAGATGAAATAAAGTGAATTTCATGACCTTTTTCAGCGAGCATTTTCCCTAGCTCTGTTGCCACTACACCAGAACCTCCGACGGTCGGATAGCAGGTAATTCCAATTTTAAGTTTTTTCATTTTTATTCTCCTAGAACACGGTCCTTATCGTTCTTCTATTTCACTATTTTTTTGAGCAACAATCGTTCTCCATTCTAAAAAGCCTTCTGCCAACCCTCTAATCAGTAATTCAGCTGTACCCATATTTGTAGCAAGCGGTATGGAATAGACGTCACAAAGGCGTACTAGCGCAGTTACATCAGGTTCATGCGGCTGTGCAGTTAATGGGTCACGGAAAAAGAAGATAACATCCATATTATTTTTTGCAATCATCGCTCCAATTTGTTGGTCACCACCAAGTGGACCTGATTGAAAACGTGTTATTGTTAAACCCGTCGCTTCACTTATCCGAGAACCCGTAGTTCCAGTTGCAAATAAGTTATGTTCAGAAAAAATAGTCTGGTATGCTGTTACAAATTGTACTAGGTCATTTTTCTTATTATCATGAGCAATTAGTGCTATGTTCATTTTTGGTGCTCCTATTCTAGAATATTTTCAAGTCCATACACAAATGTATCAAGCTTCATTACCGTGTCTACTGCAATTTTGACGCCTGACATAAAAGATGCCCGGTTATAGGAATCATGACGAATGGATAATGTTTGTCCATCTGACCCAAATAATACCTCTTGATGTGCTACTAATCCTGGCAATCGAACCGAATGGATATGCATTCCATCAAATTCAGCACCGCGAGCACCGCTTATTGTTTCTTTCTCATTTGGATGACCTTGGCTTTTAGGTGACCTGGCAGCAGAAATCATTTCTGCCGTTTTTACAGCCGTACCAGATGGTGCATCTAACTTTTGATCATGATGTAATTCAATGATCTCTATATCATTAAAATATTTTCCTGCCATCTGTGAAAACTTCATCATTAAAACAGCACCGAGGGCAAAATTAGGGGCAATTATACAACCCAGCCCTTTTTCCCGGCAAATATATTCTAATTCTTCTAATTCCATTTTAGAAAAACCTGTTGTCCCAACTACCGGCCTAACATTATAGCTTAGGGCCGTCCGGGCATGATGCATCCCAACTTCCGGTGTAGTCAAATCAATGAGTACATCCGCTGTTTCAGTTTGCAGACATTCTTCAATATTAGAATATACAGGGACATTATGTATCTTTTTGAATCCTTCTACTTCATTTAGCAACTTACCACCAAATTTATAATCTATAACAGCGGTTAATTCGAAATGCTCGGTATTGATTACGAGATTAACTGCTTCACTTCCCATACGTCCCCGTGGTCCTGCAATAATAATCTTTACTCTATTCATTTATCCTCACTCTCATTTCCCTTCTATTCTCGTCCAGCGATCCTTATCCCTTGTATTAAATTTATTCATTACATAATCATGTGCCTCTTCTAGGTCTATATTCAAAGAATTGGCCAAGCAGATAAGAACAAATAGTATGTCTCCTACTTCTTCTTCTATTGCTTTCTCGTCTTCAGTCGACTTTTTTGGTTTCTCTCCATAATAATGGTTTATTTCTCTAGCAAGTTCCCCTAATTCCTCCGTCATCCTTGCCATCATCGAAAGCGGACTGAAATATCCTTCCTTAAATTGACCGATGTATGTGTCTACTTCTGTCTGCATGTCTTTTATTGACTTTCCACCTGCCATGCATCTTCACCTCTTTTATTAAATCAAAACATATATTAATACATTAGCTAAAAAATGGCTCTTTTACAAATATTTTTGTATAAAGGACCAACTTTTCTAATTCGTTTGCCCTTCGATATTTTATTCTATATAATAAATATCGCTGGATGAGGGGAAATTATGGTAGAGGTGGAAGGTTAAATGATATTCGGACTTAAAATTAGAAATATATTATTTATCTTAATTGGTACAGCGATTATGTCCTTTGGACTCGTCAATTTTAATATGCAAAATAAATTAGCTGAAGGAGGTTTTACTGGTATTACCCTTTTATTTTACTTTCTATGGAACTGGGATCCGTCTTACTCAAACTTAATTCTAAATATCCCACTTTTTTTTATTGGCTGGAAAATACTTGGTCGTAACGCATTCATTTATACGATAATTGGAACGGTAGGACTTTCTGTTTTTCTGTGGATTTTTCAGCGTTATCCCATCGATATGCCTCTTCAAGACGATCTAACACTTGCGGCATTGTTTGCTGGTGTTTTTTTGGGAATTGGATTAGGGATTATCTTTCGATATGGCGGGACGACTGGCGGCGTCGATATCATTGCCAGGCTTGTACAGAAATACATTGGTTGGGGAATGGGTAAAACCATGTTCTTATTTGACCTTGGGGTTATTGCACTGTCTGTGATTACCTATTTAAATTATAAACAAGCCATGTACACATTAGTTGCTGTCTTTATCAGTGCCAAAGTCATTGATTTTATGCTAGAGGGCGCGTACTCCGCACGAGGTGCAATGATAATTTCTGAAAAAAATGAACAAATTGCCAAAAAAATTATGGAAGAAATGGACCGCGGTGTTACTGTACTAAAGGGGTATGGATCCTTCACAAAAGCAGAACGTGAAGTTTTATACTGTGTAGTCGCCAAAAATGAAATTATTCGACTGAAAAATTTGGTTACATCCGTTGACCCTCATGCATTTATCTCCGTGAGTATTGTCCACGATGTCCATGGTGAAGGGTTTACTTTAGATGAAAATAAAAAACCTATAGAAAGATAAAAAAGCAATGTCCGCGGTACACGGACATTGCTTTTTGTCTAAATACACGGGTCCTAGTCATTGCGGTTCATGCCAGTGAATAGTAGAACCAGCCTTAGCAGCTCAAGAACCGCTACAGCTGCGGCTGCAACATATGTAAGCGCAGCAGCATTTAATACTTTTTTTGCATCCCGCTCTTCCACATTTCGGATTAATCCTAGGGAGACCACTTGATCCATTGCACGGTTTGAAGCATTAAATTCCACTGGCAACGTAACGACTTGAAAAAGTACCGCCATTGCCATAAAAATAATACCTAATAACAACAATCCGCTCATTTGTGCAAATATCCCAATCATGATAAGAACCCATGAAAAGTTGGAACTAATATTTGCGACAGGAACTAAAGCGTGGCGGAACCGTAAAAATGCATACCTTTCTGCATCCTGGATTGCATGTCCACATTCGTGGGCTGCAATCGCAACTGCAGCAATTGAATGTCCATGATAATTGTCAGACGATAATCGAACCGTCTTCGATCTGGGGTCATAATGATCGCTCAAATAACCTCTTCCCTCTTCCACACCAACACTATATAGACCATTGGCATTAAGGACTTCCCTTGCAACCACTGCTCCTGTAATGCTTGCAGAGTTTGCAACACGTGAATACTTTTTAAAAGTACCTTTTACCCTCATCTGCGCCCAGAGAGGAATTAGGATAATAATCAAGAAATAAATAATGAAAACCATAGTAAATCCTCATTTCAGTTTGTGCTGTTTTAATCTTATTGTAGTATGGTTTTAGTCCTTATTACTTCTAGAGCGATTTTTCCTCATTTCCTTTTCGGCTTGGAACTTTCTCCAACCAACATATGAAAGTGTTAAGATTATAATGCTTCCAGTTGAAATGATCACCCACCATAATGAAGGGTCTGCCTCGTCCTCGTCCATATTATCAAATAGATCCTTCAGATCGGTTTCAAGGCCGTCTAATTCCTGCAGGCTTTTCATGTTATTGACAACTTGAGCACGATATTCATCAATAAAATTTATTCGAGCATCTAATCTTTGTATATTTTCTGCTGAAACATCTATTTTCATACTTGGATAAATTATGTTGTACAAGGATAAAAAGGTATTAAAATTTGTATGAAAATGTGCAGAATCACCACTGTTCGCAGCTTCTTTCGCTTGCTGGAATGCAGTTAAAATTCGTTCCTTCATTTCGATCCATAAGGGCTGATGGCTAGTTGAAATAGCATCCACCACAAGTCGAAACTTAGTCATTTTTGTAACTCGCTCATCGTATTCCATACTGGAGTTCACCGCAGCCTCCATTGCTTCATCATGCGAAACAGTTACAATTCGTAATTCATCCATCGTAAATGAATGGTCATTGGATATATTAGTGAATTGCTCAGAGAAATAATCCAGCAGTTTTTTGGCATCTTCATATCTATGAAATTTCATCATTTGAAGAGCCTCATCAGAAATCATATCAAGTTTCTCTATCTGCGTTTGCTCATTAGCATAAACTGTCATGGGAGCGAGCATGATGACGATTGCAATTATTAGTAACCATTTGATCTTCAAACCTTGTCCCCCCTATCATTACTACTAAAATGTATGAAAGGTGGGACAAGGTTAGACCATCTTTTATAGACACAATCTCTATTTTATCTTAAGTTTATATCGGTTAGGACGAAGAACCAAATAATAGGCTATTGCTAGCGATAAGAGTGACAGCCAAAATGTAAAGTAGCCAATCATCTGGTTAAAGTCAGTTAACATATGATATCTTGGCATCATAAAAAATACGTAATCAATAACATCATTATGTAAAGTCCAGACTGCAGTAACAAGTAAATGCCACCATTTAAAACGGTAAAAGGGGGCAAAGAGAATTCCTTGGACAACCATGGCAAAGTGCGACCCAATTAGCATAACACCAATCCAATCTAATTCTCCCTGAACAAGAAATACGAGCAGATTCATCACAACAGCCCATATACCATACTTAAACAAAGTGACAATCGCAAGTGCTTCAATAAGCGGCCAGTTTTTACGCAGTAGGAATGCAATAAGTACAAATACAAAAAATAAACTTGCGGTAGGGCTATCAGGAACAAATACGAGAAAGATTGCCGGGGTTTCTGCTAATTGCCAACCATACCAATAATACCCATAAACTGTTCCCGCTATATTTATTGCTAGTAATAACTTTAGAATGGATCTGTTTGCCAGGAGAGGATAAATCCAACTCAATTCTACTCCTCTTTTCTTTTTAGAATTTTATGTACGAACAGTTAATGTAAAAAAAGCTGACGATACACCGCCAGCTTTTTTTATTCGTTTATTCTTCAGCAAGGCCTGTGATAAATTCGGAAAGCTTTTGGAGCTCCTCATCAGTACCCTTAAAAATCCCAGCAGGCATTTTGTTTTGCCCATCTGTTGCAATCTTAGATATTTCATCTACTGTTAGGTCTAAGCCAATTAAAGAAGGTGCAGCAGCGCTACCCTGTAAATTTTCACCGTGACAGGTCAAACAGGTTTGCTCACCAGCTATTTTGTATCCATCACTGGCCTTATCGATTTCAACGTCTGCTGTGATTTTACCATATTCTTTTGCTGCTTCCCAATCATGAGCGTCAACACCCTGCCATGTTAAAAACGTAATTGCAGCTATGGCCAACAACATAAATCCAGTTGCTAATGGGCGCTTGCTTGGACGACGTTCTGGTCCACGGTCAATGAATGGAGCTAATAACAAGGCACCAAATGCAATTCCTGGGATAACCATTGCACCAACAACTGTATATGGTCCTGCAGCAAATTCATATTTTAGTAATTGATACAAGAATAAGAAATACCAGTCAGGCATTGGTGTATAGCCAGTATCTGACGGATCAGCAATCCTTTCAAGCGGACTTGGATGTGCTACCGTTAAACATAAAAAACCGACAAGAAATACTGCCCCTACCAACCATTCCTTCAAAAGGAAGTTTGGCCAAAACGCCTCTGTTTTACCAGGGTATTCTGAATAATCTTTTGGAATATTTTTCATCGTCCGGGCTTCTGGTGCAAGTACACGTGAGTCACCTACGAATTTCATTCCTTTACCGCGATGCATCGAGCAATCCCCCTCCTTTATTCGTAAAATAAGAAAATTACTTATTGATAGTCATAAGATTTACTTTTTACAGCGGTCCTGATATACCCTGTTTACGAATCATTATGAAATGCGCGCCCATTAATCCAAGCAATGCTGCAGGCAGGAAGAACACGTGAATCGCAAAGAAACGAGTAAGTGTTTGGGCACCAACAATTGTTTCATGACCTGAAAGTAATGTTTTTAGATGGACACCGATAAACGGTACCGCTTCAATAATTTGAAGTGTAACCTTTGTTGCAAATAATGCTTTCATATCCCATGGTAATAAATAACCTGTTAAACCTAAAGCCAGCATAACGAAAAAGATAAGAACTCCGACAACCCAGTTTAACTCACGCGGTTTTTTATAGGCACCTTGGAAAAACACGCGTAATGTATGTAAAAACATCATTACAATAACTAAACTTGCACCCCAGTGGTGCATGCCCCGGACAATTTGTCCAAATGCTACTTCGTTTTGTAGATAGAAAACTGATTCCCATGCATTCTTGATATCTGGCACATAATACATTGTTAAGAACATACCAGATAGAATTTGTATAACAGTAATAAAAAATGTTAAACCGCCAAAGCAATAAACAAACGCAGAGAAGTGGTGGGCTGGATTAACATGCTCAGGTACTTCATGGTCTGCAAGATCACGCCACAAAGGCGTAATATCTAGTCGTTCATCTACCCAATCGTAAATTTTGTTTAACAATGATTACGCCTCCTTCCGTGGCTCTGCTTTACCTAAATAAAGATAGCCGTCTTTTTCTTGAAATGGATATACATCTAACGGTGCTATTGGCGGAGTACCTTTGACGTTCATTCCATCCTTTGTATAGCGGCCATAATGGCACGGACAGAAGAATTGGTCTTGGTGTGCCTCATCAGTTGCCCAGGCAACTGTACAACCGAGGTGTTTACATACAGGTGAAAGCGCTACTATATTATCTTGCTCATCCTTATAGACCCAAGCAGTTTCAGTAACGTCAGACTTGTACCAAGCGTCGACTTGCTCATACGTGTAATCAACCCGCGTTGGTTCCGTAGTAATATCGGCGACTTTTAGCGGTGTTGCAATATAATCTCCACCTGTTTTTGCTTTTAATACTGGATCAATCGCAAAACGAACCATTGGCATTAACATACCAGCAGCCATGAAACCGCCTACACCTGTTAATGTGTAGCTTAAAAATTGTCGTCTAGAAACGCGATGCTTACTCATGTTTATCCCCCCCCCTATATTCATAAGTTAAGTCCATCGGACATTAAATAAACACATATAAAACTAGGACATAACCATGATATATCAACTTTTAACTAAGGTCAATATCATACTATTTCAAAAACATGTTATTCAGCTTAGAATTACAAATTTTCTTTCCACTTACGAGTAAATAGACTTAATATCTGTTTTACTTGGCTTTCAATCATAGATATTTTTTGCGAATCCTGTAAATGCTCGAGTGGTAGTGACGGAAGCCAAATCAATGAACCATCCAGATTTTCTTCTTGCATTTTCCATTCACTTTCGGAAGTAATGTAGAAAATATGTTTAAATTCACCTTTTTTTATGTTCGCCTCCCATTTCTTCAATTCTGTTAATTCATCATTTAAATTTTCATTTTTCAAATATGTAAATGGCGGAAACAATAATACCCTACCTGTAAATTGTCTTTCCAAGTAGTTTGTTAATAACGAAATAAATTCTGCACTTGAGGCTGACTGTGTCATCTCATTTCCAAAAGATATGGAATATAGGGGTATAACCGCTGTATCTACATATTCCTTTGCACTTAGATATGTTTCAATTTCTTTAGCTAACCATTTCATTCATTACACCAATCCTTTGCAAATAGCTAATACAATCATATCATTTTCCTTGATAACAGCAAAAGAATAATTCATAAAAAAACAAAAACGGAAGCGCGCTTATTGCAGGCTTCCGTTTTTCTCTATCTGCACCAGGTGATTTAACTTTTCTGTCAATGCCCTAAAAGCTCTCTTGTCTTGCTTATCTAGCGCTTCGTCAATTAACTGAAGAAGCTTTTCCCGTTGAAAGCGTTCAATACTATTCTGTAAGAATTGTTCGGCTACAAGACCATCTTTTTCATTCACTTGAAGATGTTTTGGAACAAATGGATTTTCTTCTAATACAGCTGCATATTGATGTGCTTGATTGGAGGCATGAAAATTTAATTGAATAAAGATATCCTCATCTCGATTAAGCCTAATATCATGAAAGGATTTTTCAGCATCCGTTGTCATCACATTTTCTTTATAAAAGCGAAACGGTACCTTGTCGACACAGTGTGTTGACATAATCAGCCCTCGAGGACAATACTGTGCTTGCTCGACAAAATGAACATTTTCCATTAATTGATCGTGGCTCATTAAGTAGTTTAATATCCAAACACATTCTCTTCTTTTTAATTGATAGTGATTTAAAAACCAGCGAATAAAGTCCTTCTTCTCGTTGACAGATACAGGGGTTGCCATGAAAGTTTCCCTCCTCTGCAGAATTCAGCTTTTTATTAATTTCCTCAGCTTGTTAGACGCTCAACCAAATCCTGATACTCTCCATTTGTTGGATCACCTTTTAGCAGTTGTTTAAAGACTTCGGCAGCACGGTCGTTTTTTCCTTCTTCAATTAAAAAATATCCGTAATCATTTAGGAATACTTCGTTATCTTTAAAAAAAGTATATGCACTCTCGTATTTGTCTAATGCATATGAAAACTCGTCTAATTTATTATATGCAAGTGCTGCATCCCATAAGAGTTGTGGCTCTTCATCTTCAACATATTCCAGCTGTGAAATTA
Source organism: Neobacillus sp. FSL H8-0543 (assembly GCF_038592905.1). Lineage (GTDB taxonomy): Bacteria > Bacillota > Bacilli > Bacillales > Cytobacillaceae > Neobacillus. Next base: position 619,624 of record NZ_CP151943.1, read on the forward strand.
AATCAATGACATCCTCGTACCGCTCGTCATGGAAAAACAGCTTGTTTAAGGTGAGTGCTGCTTCCGTGAAACCAGGGTCCAATGCTAAGGACTCTCTAAAATACCTTTCTGCCTGATCTGTTTTTCCAAGTTTAATGGCTATTTTTCCGCCATAAAAAAACAATTCCTTATTAAACTCATCCTGCTTGATTCCTTCTTGAATTGATTTTAGGCTGTTTGCTAAATCTTCTTCCCGTTCATATGCTTTTGCAAGATGTAAATAAAGGGAATGGTATTCTGGATCAAGACCCCTCAATTCCTCGAACTTTTCTATTGCCGTTTGATTGTAACCTGCTTGCAGTGCTGTAAAGGCATAGCCAAACAGTGTATTAATCTCAAGTTTATTATCTAATGCCTTGTCGTAATGTTCTAGCGCTTCTTCAAAAACACCTGAAGCACTTAATAATTCTGCAATACGCTGGTGTAAACTTACTCCGGCAATTTCTTGATGTTCCTTTAGAACAATTTCATATGATTTTATTGCTTTTGAAACTTCACCTTGTTCACTGTAAAGTTCTCCGAGTGCAAAATCAATGATGACTTCCTCAGGTAAAATTAGCTTTGCCCGGAGTAACTTTCTTTCGCATACCTCATAAAGCCCTTGAACTTGATATAAATCTGCTAATAACAATAAAGATTGTCCAAAACTGGGGTCTTGTTCCGAGATTTTCTCTAATTCAAGAATTGCTTGTTCGTCATCGCCAGCCTCAACTAATATTTCTCCCAGCAAGACAAGGAGCTCTCCTTCTTCAGGATAAATTTCTAACAAGCTATTAACTAGTGATTTTGCTTCTGTTAAAAAACCAAACTCAAATAATTCTTCTGCAAGCATGAATTTTTCATCTGGCATACCATTAGTTAATACAACATTATATTCATCTATCGCTTCATTATGTTGGCCATTTTCCAACAGCGAAATAATTTTATTCACTCTATTCATTGTATCTTTCCTCTCGTCCACTAAGAATCATCTATAAAGAAAAAAAAGATGGGGTTCTTACTTTAACATATTCTCCATTTCCAGGCTTAAATAAAACCTCTTCTCCTGCTCGAATTACCTTACCCTTGTGTACTGTAATAACAAGTCTATCATTATGATAATGAAATAAGTTTACTTCATCAACATTCTTGATTTCCCTGCCCTTTAAATATAAATTATAACTTAACTCTGTTCCATGCATTAAGCTCGCTTTTTGTGGATATAAGCCGATTTTGTTTAATTGTGATATAGATAGGGGCTGGTTTTCTTCTACTTCCTCATAAACTGCGGGAATTTTTTCTTTTTCAATTATTACTTTCCATTTCGACATAACAGTCTTTGCTTCCTTCTTTTGATCATTAGAAATTATTGGTATCAGCGGACTATTGTATGGAAATAGTGATTCCCTTATCCAACTCCAGGGAATCTCTTTCAATTCTTCAATATCACAGAATTCAATAAAGATTACAGGAACTTTTTCTTTCTTACATTTTCTCATAAAAGAAGGTGTTACAAGTCTCGCAGGAATTTTCACACCAATAATAAAATCGATTGGACTGCCAATTAAAGCTGTTTTCACTTCCTTCAGTTTTTTATTTAATTCATGTTCGTAGGTAATCGTGGCATAAGTAAGTAATGTGGTACATCCCTTCATAATAAATTGATCAATGATGTATTTTTTGAGTTCTTTAAAGGAGGTATTTAATGGGATTGCGGAATCCAACTGGACAAATGTAGGTGTCATAATGAAGGCTTCTGTATTCATTTTTATTAATTTATATCGTTTGAACTGATCTTGTCTGGCAACAATATGATTTTCCTTAATCAGCAGTGAACATTTGGTTATCTGGCCGTTTTTAAGAATCGTGGCATTTTCAATAATATAGCCCATTTTGCTCCCCTTTCTCTGCTTTCTAGTCTTTAAGACAAGCTATGAGCTAACTATCTAAACTATGACATCATATATATAAAATAAAAAGCTGCACATTTGGCAGCTATTATTTTTTAAGAATATTTAAATGGGTAAAGAAGTTTGGATAGGAAATGGAGATTGCTTCTGGATTCTCTAGTGTGACCTCGCCTTTACATATTTGAGCTGCTATTGCGAGCATCATTCCAATCCGATGGTCGCCATGGCTGGAAACCGTTCCTCCCGTAAGACTAGAACCTCCATAGATTATCATCCCATCGTCCGTAGCCTCTATCCTGGCACCTAGCTTCGTTAATTCTTGAACTACCGTATCAATTCGATTCGTCTCTTTAACCTTGAGCTCTTCTGCATTCTTTATGACAGTTTTTCCTTCTGCCTGAGTTGCCAGTAAAGCGATAATTGGAATTTCATCGATAAGCTTAGGAATCAAATCCCCTTCAATGACCGTCCCCTTAAGACGTGAGGCTTTAATTGTCATGTCGCCGATTGGTTCAAAAGAATCACCAGGCTGATGAGAAATCTCCAAATCAGCTCCCATTTTGTTCATTACATCAATAATTCCATTTCTAGTTGGATTTATTCCAACATTCTTAAGGAGAATCTCACTACCTGGGACAATTGCACCTGCAACAAGAAAAAAAGCAGCCGATGAGATATCTCCAGGAACATGTATTTCCGTACCGATTAGCTTCTGATCACCTTTAACTCTAATAACACTATTATCCCTTTGTATTTCTCCGCCAAATTTACGAATCATTCTTTCTGTATGGTCACGCGTATCAGCTGGTTCAATAATTGTACTTTCCCCTTTTGCCTGGAGACCCGCTAGAATAAGCGCAGACTTCACCTGAGCACTTGCCACAGGGAGTTCATAGTTAATTGGAGTTAGACCACCTCCACGGATACTAAGCGGTGTAAAAGCACCATTATTTCGACCATCAATACGTGCTCCCATCTGCCTTAAGGGCTCCGTTACCCTCGTCATCGGTCTTTTCCCGATTGAGCGATCACCAATTAATGAAGAATAAAATGGTCTGCCCGCCAAAATCCCTAATAATAAGCGAATGGTCGTTCCTGAATTACCAACATCCAATATTTCATCTGGTTCTGTCAATCCATCAAAACCATTTCCGTAAATGGTTAGCAAATTTTCACTTTCCTCAATCACTACACCTAGTTTTCGGAAACAGGAGATTGTACTTAAACAATCATCACCAGGTAAAAAGTTCGTTACCTTGGTAACTCCTTTGGCAATTGAACCAAACATAACAGACCGGTGGGAAATTGATTTATCTCCTGGTATTTCCAGCACACCAGTTAACGCATTAAACGTTGGCTGTATTATTAATGACTCCATATATAATCACCTTACCCAAAATCATTTTATTAACCAGTAGATGTCGCAAAGCTGGATCGATTATGAATACATCGTTCTGCCCTTTGACGATCCTCATCCGTTTGAAAACTAATAACTAAAACTCCGTATATTTCATCTTCACGAGTTTCTAAGATGCGAATATTTGTAATACTAATATTTTCCTGTGCTAAATAACCCGTAATTTCTGAAATGACACCTGGATAATCCGGGACATCGACAAATAAATCATAAAATGCAGGAATGGCTCCTTTTTCTCTGACTGGCAAGCCATCGCGGAATTGCTTTGCCTGATGAAAATAATTTAATATTTCATTGCTGTTTTCTTGCTCCAACAATTCCTTTACCCCATTCATTTCTTCTTGCCACTTGTCTATTAGGTCAATTAATATCTCACGATTGTGCAAGAGAATATCTTTCCACATTTCTGGACTGCTTGAAGCAATCCTAGTAATATCTCTAAATCCTCCTGCAGCCAAACGAGGTATTAAACTTTCTTTATCCGCTAATCTTTCTGTTTGGCGAACAATAGAAGCCGCAATGATATGCGGAAAGTGACTTACAATTCCGGTAAGATAATCATGGTTTTGCGGTGATACTGTTAAAAACTTAGCTTTTGTACCCCTAAGCCAGTCTTTTAACAAATCTACTTTCGAGTTATCGATGTATTCTTCAGGGGTTAACAAGTAAAAGGCATTCTCAAATAAGATTTCCTTTGCAGCAGATATACCACTTTTATGAGAACCCGCCATTGGATGCCCACCAATAAAAGTGAATCCTCTCTTTTCTAAACTGGCAGCATTGGCAACGATTTTTCTTTTAGTACTTCCGGTATCTGTAATCATTACATCTGGTTGTAATGGTAGTTCAGAAAGCAAATGAATGATTGTTTGTGTTTCAATGACAGGAGCCGCAATGATGATTAAATTTGCATTTACTGCCCCTTCACTTATGTCGTCTGCCACTTCATCAATGATGCCAAGCATTTTTGCAAGTCTAGCTTGTTCACTATTTATATCATATCCCGTGACAGTTACGGCTGGATGCTCTTTCTTAATGCACAAGGCTAAAGAACCGCCAATTAACCCTAATCCTATGACAAATACACGGCCATTCAAAGCTGTTTCCCCCTATTTCCCAGTAAGCCCTTCAGTCTCCTTTTTTACTAGAAATTCATTTATTACTTTTAGCAAGCCTTCATTTTCTTCCTCCGTACCAACCGTAATTCGAACGGAAGTAGGAAATCCAAGCGCTTTTCCTGATCGGACTATATACCCTTTTTCTAGTAAAAATTGAAAAACCTTATCTCCATCTACCTTAAAATCAACAAGGATAAAATTAGTTTGAGTAGGAAAGTATTCTAAATTGTTTTGGTCACAAAAATCATATATTCGTGCTAGGTTTTCCCTGTTTTTTCTTTTACATTCCTCGATAAACCCCTGGTCTTCGATAGCAGCTAAAGCTACTGCTTGACCAAAAGAATTAACATTAAAAGGTTCCCTTGCAGGTTCTAGGGCCTTAATAATAGCCGGGTTTGCAACCCCATACCCAACTCTTAATGATGCAAGTCCATATATTTTCGAAAAAGTTCTTAGAACAATTAAATTAGAATAATTTCGTGTTAAGTTAATTGATTGATAGTAATCCTCAGCCACAACGTATTCATAATAGGCTTCATCGAGCACAATCAAGGTTTCTTGCGGGACCTTTTCTAAAAAAGAAACCAATTTACTCTCAGGTATATAAGTACCTGTAGGATTATTCGGACTGCACAGCCAAACGACATTTGTGTTTTCATCAATAGCAGCCAGCATTTGATCCAAATCATGCTCTCCATTTACTAACGGAACTTCTATAATTTCCGCTCCTTCAATAATCGCATTGTGTTTATATTGAGAGAAGGTTGGTATAGCCATCACCGTATTAGCTTCTGAATGAAGAAGTGCCCTGGAAATCATTTGAATAATATTATCCGAGCCGTTTCCAAAAATTAGTTCTTCAGGCTCTACTCCCAGGAATGATGCTACCCCCTCTCTAAGATTTGTGGCATAACCATCTGGATAGATTGCCATGCTTAAAGAAGCCGTTTGAAGTGCTGCATGAGCTTTGTCGGAACAGCCATAAGGGTTTTCATTTGAAGCAAGCTTAACGATTTTATCAAGGTTATAGAGTTTCTTTACTGACTCTGTTGATTTTCCCGGCTGATAAGGAGTCAGTGTTAATAATTGCTTTTTCCATCTCAAATTCTCCACCCCATCCAATAGCATTATTTTTGCGCTTTTACATCTAGATCTGGTCTTAACACTTTAGCTTTATTTAAATATACATGTTTAATTTCCTGCTGTGTTTGTTCTGTATTTACATGAAGCATTACTCTAATACACATTTGTAAAGAATTATCCACAGGCATTTCCCTCATACACATTACCGGCACATAGGTCCATCCGGGAAATTTCCTTAGTGCCCTGGCAGGGAAAGCAGCACTGATATCCTCTGTTGTTGAAATAAATACAGATGCAACAAGCTCTGGTTTAACTTCATTCACTTCGATTAATTTTGCCAAAAGCTCTTCTGTTGCAGAAATGATTGTTTCTTCTGTATTTTGGCTGGCAGTAGTTGCCCCTCTCATCCCTCTAATCATGAAAAGCCCCCCTTATTATTTAAAGCTTTTAAGCTGCTCTAATAGTAATTCGTCGGAAAGCTCCTGAAGTACTGGTTTCCCCAATTGTTCAAGCAGTACAAATCGTATGGACTCACCTACAGTTTTTTTATCTTGCTTCATTCTAGCTATTAATCGTTCATGCGATAAAGCAGAAGGGATCTTTGTATCATAACCAAGTTTTTCAATCCAGTCCGTAAACTCGATTAGATTAAAGGAAAGTCCGTTCAGCTCCTTACTTAATTTAAGCGCATAGAGCATTCCAATCATTACTGCTTCTCCATGAGTAAAGTTCCCATAGCCCATTTCAGATTCAATCGCATGGCCAAGCGTATGGCCAAAATTCAAATATGCTCGAATACCCGTTTCCTTTTCATCCCTTGAAACAAATTCGTTTTTTATTTTTATTCCTTTTGTAACTGATTTAAGTAATTGCTCTGGTGAGATGGTTTCTAGGCTATGTATATTGGTTCGCAACCAGCCGAAAAACACCGGATCATAAATAAGAGCATGTTTGATGACTTCCGCAAAGCCAGAGCGTACTTCTTGTGTTGATAATGTGCTTAAAAAATCGAGATCATAAAAAACAGCCAGGGGCTGATGAAAGGCACCTATCATATTTTTCCCCAAGGGGTGGTTTATGGCCACCTTCCCCCCAACGGCACTATCATGTGCCAAAATGGTTGTCGGCACTTGAATAAATGGAATACCCCTCATAAACGAAGCAGCAACATATCCGGATAAATCTCCTACCGCCCCTCCGCCAAATGCAAGAATTACAGATTTACGATCGAGTCGGTTTTCTAATGCAATTGTTAAAGCTTGATAAAATACATCGAATGTCTTAGCTTTTTCGCCACTGGGTGAAGTATATACAATTGGATTCCATGGCCCTATTAAAGGTAATAAAGAATCAAGATGAAGCTCTGCAACAGTTTCGTCGGTAATGATTAATATTCTTGTTAGGTCAGGAAAATGATTGGTTAAAAAAGTACTAATCTCATTTTTCGCACCTTTTCCGACAGTCACATTGTAGTTTTTCGAGCCTGTTTGGATCGTAATGACTTCCATCAAAACTCCCTCGCAAACTTACGCTGGCGTTCAATTTCCGCTGCAAAGGCATCAAACCGGTCACTATAAAATTGTTCTAATAGTGCATTTGCCAATTCCCATGCAACAACATGTTCAGCAACAACCGCAGCAGCTGGAACTGCACAGCTATCTGAACGTTCTACACTTGCAGAAAAAGCTTCTTTTGAATCGATATCAACACTCATTAATGGTTTATATAGCGTTGGAATTGGTTTCATAACACCTCGGACAACGATAGGCATCCCCGATGTCATGCCGCCCTCCATGCCTCCGAGTCGATTGGTCTTTCTTGTATACCCTTCGTCCTCTGACCAGATGATTTCATCATGCACTTCACTTCCAGGTTTTCTGGCAGCCTCAAAGCCAATCCCGAACTCCACACCTTTAAAGGCGTTTATACTAATAATCGCGGCAGCAAGCTTAGCATCTAACTTACGATCATATTGTACATAGCTCCCAACCCCTGCTGGCATACCTGATGCAATTACTTCCACCACTCCTCCAATGGAATCACCATTCTTCTTTGCATTATCAATTGCTTCCATCATTTTTTGTTCTACACTTGTATCAGCACACCGAACAGGAGAAAGTTCTGTCATCTCCTTCAAGTTTTCAATCGTTAAAGTTGGGTCAAGGTTTGCCTTAATTCCACCGATTTCAACAACATGTGAAACGATTGACACACCAACTAAGGATAAAAGTTTCTTTGCTACAGCTCCAGCCGCAACCCTTACAGTAGTCTCACGTGCAGATGAACGTTCAAGGACATTTCTCATATCGCGATGACCGTATTTTATCGCACCATTTAAGTCAGCATGACCAGGACGGGGACGTGTAATCTTTCGTTTCACTTCATCCTCATGGCCTTCTTCTAATGGCTCAGGTCCCATAATTTTTGTCCAATGCTTCCAATCGTTATTCTTAACAACCAACGCAACCGGTGAACCGAGTGTTTGTCCATGACGAACGCCTGAGAGAATTTCAACGGTATCTTTCTCAATTTGCATTCGTCTCCCGCGACCATATCCTTTTTGTCGCCTTTGTAATCCCTCATCTATATCGGAAGCTAATAAAGGCATTCCTGCAGGCAATCCTTCTAAGATTGTTGTTAATTGTGGGCCATGTGATTCACCCGCTGTTAAGTATCTCATTCCCATAACTCTTTCCCCCTTCAACTCATTAAAGGATTTTATATCAATATACCATATACCACCCAAGAAACATAGAGCAACTATTCAGAAAATAGAAATGAAATTTAAAGAAATTATTTATATAATGATAATAACTGGTTATTCATTTGTATACTAAATTAGCTAATAAATTTCAAGTTCTTTTGATTAAAAGTATGTATGCGTATACAAAAAGGCACTTGTATTAAAATATACAAGTGCCTTTTTAATATTATTAATAGATCCATTCGTTAACTAGTTTTGTGTATTCAACAACACCAGTTTCTTTAAAGAATAATCCAATTTCACGTTCAGCACTAGCAGCTGAATCAGAACCATGAATAACATTTTTACCAACTGTTAGGCCGAAATCACCTCGGATGGTACCTGGTGTAGCATCTTTAGGGTTAGTAGCTCCCATCATTTGGCGTGCAGTTAAAATTACATTTTCACCTTGCCATACCATAGCGAAAACTGGACCCGATGTAATAAAATCAACTAATTCACCAAAAAATGGACGTTCCTTGTGCTCGCCATAATGTTCTTCTGCAAGTTCTGCTGAAATACTCATTAATTTAGCACCAACTAATTGAAACCCCTTTTTCTCAAAACGCGCAACTATTTCTCCAATTAAATTGCGTTGAACTCCGTCTGGTTTTACCATTAAAAATGTTTTTTCCACGAATCCCACTCCCAAATCGATATGTATAATAAATTGTCCTAAGTGACAATCCATAAAAGATTACCATTTTTACGAATATTTCGCAAGAGAAAAACAAGAGAAACTCATTATTATAGTCCTTCCATTGACGGTAGGGAATAAAATAAGAGTTAATCGCTGATAGATTAACTCTCATTTCTAAAATTTTCGCTTGCCAATAAATTTTGCAATATCACGAAGAGACTTCTTCGCTCTATTCGCTGGAAGCTCTTCTAGCACAGCTAGTGCTTTTTCTAAGTACCTGTCACTCAATGCGATAGATTTTTCTATTGCTCTTGATTGTTTTATTAGCATTATTATGGATTCGATTTCTTGTTGCTCCATATGCTCATGTACCTTTTCAATCTCTAAGCGAATACTTTCCTTTTCCATTGCATAGAGGGCTGGAGCAGTAATATTTCCTTGTAATAGATCACTGCCAGCAGGTTTGCCAAGCTCTTCCTCTGTTGAAGTGAAATCCAATACATCGTCGATAATCTGAAAGGACATACCCACATAATAACCAAATTTATACAGCCTTCTATGAACTGATTCTTCAACACCAGCAGCAATGGCTCCCAACTGGCAGCTCGCAGCAATTAATAGGGCCGTCTTTCTCTTAATGCGTCGTAAATAATCCCTTAGGTTTTGGTTCGTACGATACTTATCTTTAATTTGCTGAATCTCGCCAACAGTCACTTCGACAATGGTATTTGCTAATATTTTATGGGCCATAGGTTTCTCAATTTCAGTCATTAGCTCGAGAGCTAATGCAAAAATAAAATCTCCTGTATACATAGCTGTTTTGTTATCCCATTTCGCTTTTACAGTTGGCTGCCCTCTTCTAAGGTCCGCATCATCGATTACATCATCATGAACGAGAGAGGCCATATGAATAAGTTCAAGGGCAACAGCTACATTTTTCATAACATTAATATCGTAATTCCCAAACTTCCCAGCAAGTAATACAAAAATTGGACGAATTCTTTTTCCGCCCGCTTTTAATGTATGCAAAGAAGCTTCTTTCAAAAGAATAGAGTCTGCCTGAATGGTTGCCTCTAGGTTTTTTTCGATTATGTTAATATCCGAATTCAAAAATGAATACATCATTTTTAATTTCATTTGTATTCACCCAGCTTTTCATCCTATCTACTTGTTCCTATTACTTCTTATACCCCATATGAACTGCAGCAGCTCCACCACTATATGGTTTATACATTACATCTTTTAAGCCTGCACTTTCAAACATACGTGCTAGTTCTTTCATACCTGGAAAGTCCCTTGCTGATTCTTGCAGCCACGAATATTCTTTATAGCTTTTAGCAAATAATTTCCCAAACATCGGCATAATGTATCGGAAGTAAAAAAAGTAAAGTTGTCTATAGCCAATTAACGTCGGTTGAGAGGTTTCAAGACAAACAACAATGCCGCCTGGTTTAACTACTCTACGCATTTCTTTTAGTACCTGTAAATAATCAGGAACATTTCTTAATCCAAAGCCAATTGTTGCATAATCGAAACTATTATCAGGGAAAGGTAGTTCCATCGCATTTCCGTGCACTAGTTTTACCTGCTTCAGCCCCAGTTCTTTTACCTTTTCAACCCCAACATTAAGCATGTTTTGGCTAAAATCTAAACCAGTAACATCGCCAGTTGGACCAACGGCGTCGGCTAATGCAATCGTCCAGTCAGCTGTTCCACAGCAAACGTCTAGGGCTTTCGATCCCGGCTTGACATTCATCCTCTTCATGGTGTCTTTGCGCCATTTGATGTGCTGTTGAAAACTAATGACTGAGTTCATTTTATCGTAGTTGTCAGATATTTTTTCAAACACCTTATGAACTCTTTGTTCTTTCGATTGCTGCATGTATTTACCCTTCTTCCACTAATGTTTTCGCAATTGGCATATGTTCATCGACTATTGATGTTATCCGATCCTCAAGCATATCGTTAAGAAATGGAAGCTGGTTCATCCCTCTTAAAATTGTTTGTTTTGAATTATCAAGGTATTGACCACAAATAAAAAGTAACTCCCGCTTTTCTTCACTGGATATTTCATTTAAATTATGCTTATTACGCGGAAAAATCATTTCTTTCATACGTTCGAACAACGGTGAACTTCCAGTATTAATAAATTGGCTTTCTTCTCGAAGTAATCTTTTCATAAAAAACAGATTAGCAATAATCTCGTTCCACAAATCTACTTTAAAATACTTAGAAAACCGCGTGATAAGGCTACTCTCAATTCTTTTTATACTAGTCATCAGTTCTTCTATTTCACGCGATTCTTTCCGATAAACGGAAATTTTATGTTCATTGACCTCTTTTATACCTTTAGAGAGTTCTTTGATCATGAGATTGTCTTCAGTTTCAGCTAGGAGCTTATAGTATAAGCCACTGTAATAATCACCTGCTAGAACAGTTAATTGTCTATTCTTTTCATCAACAGCTGCATTTGATATATGTTCATGGGTATCAAGGGCTATTTGTACAAGCATAGTAGTCATAGCATAATTTTTAAGTTCATTGTAAGACAATTCGAGACGTTCCATAATCGAAAGAAGGACAAGTAGTTTATCTTTGTCAATTACTGGAACTTTAATGTATTTAAGCAAGTAAGGATGGTTTACCCGTTGTTCAACCTGCTGTTTAATATCTGTAAATTTCTGTTGAATGTCTGGCAATTTTATCACCCTTGCTTCCCCGTATAATTATTTATTATGTCCTTTTAATCTTAACAAGGCAGTGACAATTATATCATAAAAGCTTTTTGTGTGAGCAGGAATTCACAAAATAAATACATTTTCACTATAAGGAAATATGAATAAATAAGAAAATGTTATTTAATCGAGTATTTTTCACTCTCTTACTTCTTAATATCACTTTCTACTTCACCAAAGTGTGTAAGTATTTTTGCATTTCCTCTGACTTTTATTGCAGATGTATGCTCGGTAAACTGAGCAATTAATACTTCCCCTTTATCAAGCTTTTCAGAATGATGGAAACGTGTATCTGATCCCCTGGTTAAACCAATTACATTAACACCATTCTCCATAGCTTTTATAACAACGAAATCACTTGTTTGCGATTGACGCTTTTCCATTTATTCACCCCGTTTAATTCCGAATTAATGCAAGTATTTCTGAACGTGCAGTCGCATCATTGGCTAACGTGCCACGAACGGCCGTTGTGACAGTTTTAGAGCCTGGTTTTTTTACCCCGCGCATGGTCATACACATATGCTCAGCTTCTACAATCACCATAACTCCATGAGGCTCTAACTTTTCCATCATGCTTTCTGCGATTGTGGATGTAATTCTTTCCTGCAATTGAGGCCTTTTCGCTACAGCCTCTACAGCCCTGGCTAATTTACTCAGTCCCGTAACTCGGCCATCTTTCGGATAATAGGCAACATGTGCTTTTCCAAAAAACGGTACAAGGTGATGCTCGCACATCGAATAAAATGGAATATCTTTTACTAAAACTAATTCTTCATAGTCTTCACTAAAGATCGTCTCAAAATGTTTCTTTGGATCATCATTTAAACCACTAAAAACTTCTTGGTACATTTTTGCTACTCTTTTTGGTGTATCGAGCAGTCCTTCTCGGTCTGGATCTTCTCCTATTGCTTCCAATATTAAACGCACCGCTTCTTCAATTTGGGTACGGTTTATTTCTGACATGCAAATTCCCCCTATGGTTAGCAAAAAAACATATATAGTTCCATATTAGCATAACCATTTCAACTCAAGCAAAAATCTTAACCATAGAAAAAAGGCCATGGGTTTATCCCATGACCTTTTTGCCTAAGCGTACGCTTAAAGCAATAAATTTATGTAATTATTTTACTGCGTCTTTAAGCGCTTTACCTGGTTTGAAAGCAGGAACTTTGCTAGCTGCGATATCAATTTCCTCACCTGTTTGAGGATTGCGACCTTTACGGGCTGCACGCTCGCGTACTTCAAAGTTACCAAAACCGATTAATTGTACTTTATCACCATTTTTTAAAGCATCTAGAATTGCATCAAAAACAGCATCAACTGCTTTTGTAGCGTCTTTTTTAGAAAGTTCACTTGCTTCTGCTACTGCGTTAATTAGTTCTGTCTTGTTCATGCTTGTCACCTCCTCCCAATAAATTGAGTTAAGATTCGTAAATAAGATTACTTATCTACATTTCTAAACAAATTTTGTAGTTTCTATACGTTACAGCGCGGTTTTATTAGAAAAATAAATAAAAATAGCAACAATTAGTATTTTAATTCTACTTTTTTTACAAAACCTTGCTATATAAAGGTTTCAGCACTATAACGTAAGTCTGTTAAAAGATTATCATAATCATTTGAGGTTATCAAGAATATTTCATGAAATAATGGTAATCTTTTCTTCAGTTCGACAAAAATCTGCTTTTTTTGAAGTATTTGGTAGAATTTTTCCACATATTTGTTAAACTAGCCTGTTGATTGGAACTCCAGGCACTTCGCTTTCCGCGGGCAGTCCGGGAGCCTCCTCGTCGCTTCGCTCCAATCAACATCGTTAGCAAAATCAACAATATTCTTTAACACACTGATATCTAAAAAAGCAAAAAAGACTCCAAATTGGAGTCTTGCTGCTTATAGAATAATCGCGATTAAGCCGCCTGAACCTTCGTTAATAATTCTCTCTAGTGTTTCTTTTAGTTTATATCTTGCATTTTCTGGCATTAATGACAGCTTCGCCTGAATCCCTTCACGGACGATCGAGCTTAGGGATCTTCCGAAGATATCAGAATTCCAAATGGATAACGGATCATCTTCAAAATCCTGCATTAAGTAGCGGACTAGTTCTTCACTTTGTTTTTCGGTACCAATGATTGGTGCAAATTCAGACTCAACATCCACTTTTATCATGTGAATAGAAGGTGCAACTGCTCTCAATCTTACACCGAATCTGGCACCCTGACGGATAATCTCTGGCTCTTCTAAGCTCATATCTGAAAGTGACGGAGAGGCAATACCATAGCCAGTTTGCTTAACCATCTTTAAGGCATCAGCAATATGGTCATATTCTGCCTTCGCATGTGCAAAATCCTGCATAAGCTCAAGAAGGTGATCCTTCCCTCTAATCTCTACTCCAACGATTTCTTTTAAAATATCGTCGTAGAGTTCGTCTGGAGCAAACAAATCAATTTCAGCCACGCCTTGCCCCATTTCAATTCCAGCCAAACCAGCTCTTTCAATGTAATCAAAGTCGCTAAATTGCTGGACCACTCTATCCACATCTCTTAATCTTTTTATATCCTTAACAGTCTCTTTTACTGCTTCTTGATAGCTTTCGCGCAGCCAATGGTTCTCTCTTAACACCATTACCCAGCTAGGCAGATTAACGTTAACCTCGAGGACAGGGAATTCATAAAGCGCCTCACGCAGGACATTCAGAACATCGCTATCGCGCATACTTTCTACACTCATCGAGATGACAGGAATGTCGTATTTATCTGCTAAGCTGGCTCTAAGCGTCTCAGTACTTGGATGGTAAGGCTGTGCGCTGTTCACAACCATAATGAACGGTTTACCCACTTCCTTCAGCTCATTAATGACTCGTTCTTCAGCCTCAATATAATTACTTCTTGGAATCTCTCCAATTGTTCCGTCAGTTGTAACAACTACACCAATGGTAGAATGCTCTTGTATTACTTTACGCGTACCAATTTCAGCAGCCTCATGAAAGGGAATTGGCTCCTCATACCAAGGTGTATTTATCATTCTAGGACCATTCTCATCCTCATAGCCCTTAGCCCCCGGGACTGTATACCCTACACAATCCACAAGTCTAATATTTACATTCAGACCTTCCTCAACATGGACAGATACTGCCTGGTTAGGAACAAATTTCGGCTCAGTAGTCATGATTGTTTTTCCTGCAGCACTCTGAGGCAGCTCATCCTGTGTTCTAGATCTCTCTGCTTCATTTTCTATATTCGGCAATACCACCAGTTCCATAAATTTTTTAATAAACGTGGATTTACCTGTTCGAACAGCACCTACAACTCCTAAATAAATATCACCGCCGGTTCTTTCGGCAATATCTTTAAACACATCAACCTTTTCCAAGTGATCCCCTCCCGATCATAGAGTAAAGTGGGATAATATTATCCATTTAGGTATTTTTGGACACTATATGTTTATGATGTTGTCCTATATTGTTATGACACTTTTCTGAAATTTTTTACCCCCTTAATATTAACTCGTTATTTTTCTCTGGTATCTATTGTGTCCGAGCGAATTGATCGAATGAGGGTTTCTAATAAAGAAACTGAGTTGTTTGGTGCTACCAATGTTGTCCTTATGGCAATTTAGTGTTTATACACTTCTTAGCCTAAAAAAAAAACCCTTCTCCTACAATATATTTCGCAGGTGAAGGGTTATGACTATTTGCTGTGAACAATATCAATCTAATTGATATAAAAAAATTGGCTCATTGTTGTTTTCATCGACCGTATAGGGTAAAGAGTATGCTGGGACAATCATTGAGTCCTCTAATAGAATGTAACGAATATCCTCTCCAGGGCTTACTTTTTTATTTGATTTCTGAAGAACTTGATATAAATCTTGCCGGTAATCTACAAAGACTTCCGCATTTCCTGTAATAATCAGTGGAAGATTTTGATTTGTATATGGACTCACCACAAATGGAGGCTGCTTAAAACCTAGTTCACTGAAATCTATCGAATAAACATTTTCAGCAATTTTTTCTTTAAAGGGCGGATATCCGCTCGTTTTTATTCTTAAGTTAATATCGCGAATGGTTTCTGCCATCCTTAAATCAAGAAGTTTTACTGTTGGATTTGTTTCTGCGTCGACGAGTACGTATTGAAAAATCCCACCGCTTTCAAAAGCATTTCCTGGTGGCTCAGAAATATATTTTGGAGCGATCTTTTTAAAGTCTATGGGATATTTCTGGTAAATTGGAGTCTCTAAGTCCTTCGTCTTGATTGGGAGGATTCCTCCATTGTCCTCCTGAAAGGAATTTACTGCATGTTGAACAGCTTGAATTTGATCTACATATGGAATTTGATTTTTTGCTAATTCTTTATCTGGATACATACATCCAGATAAGAACAGGATGGTTATAGCCAGTATAGCGGTAAGCACTTTGCATTTCATACAATCACCTGTATTTTTCTTTTTTTTATGTAAAGAGAACGATAAACAATGTGAAACCAGCAATGATTAGAAAGAAGTAGGCAAGAAAAGCAGTCAAAACCCGAAGAATTCCTTTTAACTTAAAGCGGCTTAAATAAATTGTTATGATAGATAGAAACATGAGTCCTATTCCCGCAATCGATATCCACATTTTTAGCATACCTGGTGACAAAATGACCCCTCCTTTTTTCGAAAATTATTATATCATAGTAACTTGGTTACTAAAAAAAATTTGATTTATATACAAATAAAAAACTGAAGTAAGGAGGGGCGAATTCCGTACTTCAGTCTTGTGACTAAAATAACCCATTTCTAGGTTCAAACTAGAAGTGTGCTTCGTTGCATTGTATGCATAAATCATAGAAAGCGCGTCATTGAACGATTATAAAAATTAATTTTACTCAAAAATATTTTTTTCGTCGTGAATATTAACTAAGTCTTCCATTTCGTGTGTTTTACCACGGGCCATTAAAACATCAACAGCATCTTTGGCATTTTTTCCGTTGAACAGGACATTGTATAAGGCCATAGTAATCGGCATGTTAACATCGTACTTCAATGCAAGCTGATAGGCTGCTTTGGTGGTCCTAACGCCTTCTACAACCATGCCCATGTTCTTTAGGACCTCTTCAAGGGTATTTCCTCTGCCTAAAAGATTTCCCGCTCTCCAATTCCTTGAATGGACGCTTGTACATGTAACAATTAAATCTCCTATGCCAGTCAATCCTGAAAAGGTTAACGGATTCGCACCCATTTTCGTTCCTAAACGAGCAATCTCAGCCAAACCTCTTGTGATAAGTGCTGCTTTTGCATTGTCGCCATAACCTAGTCCATCTGTTATACCTGCAGCTAAGGCAATAATATTTTTTAATGCACCGCCAATTTCTACACCAATAACATCTGGATTGGTATACACACGGAAATTGTTGTTAATAAAAATATCCTGCACTTCTTCTGCAGCCACCATATCTTCTGAAGAAACTGTTACAGTGGTTGGCTGGCGTAAGCTTACTTCCTCAGCATGGCTTGGTCCTGATAAAACAACCACTGCCTTTAAAAGCTCACTAGGCATTTCTTCCTTAATCATTTCAGTTATACGCATCAATGAATCCGGCTCTATTCCTTTACTAACGTGAGCAATTGTCAACGGTGAGTGGTGAACAGTACGTATTTTTTCAATTACTTCACGAATCGCTTTCGTTGGAACAGCCAAAATAACCATTTTCACTTCTGCCAAGGCATTACTTAATGAAGCGTATCCAATAATTAACTCAGGCAGTACAACTTCTGGTAAATATTTTTTATTGGTATGAAGCTGATTGATTTCATTCACTTGGTTTTCGTTATGGCTCCATAATCGAACTTCATAACCATTATCCGCCAAAACCATAGCCAGTGCTGTTCCCCAGCTTCCAGCACCGACAACAGTGATAGGCCCTTTATTTTGCTGCATTTACGTCACTCCCGCATCAAAATTTTATTTTCTTTCTCTAGGATAAATTTTTATTGGTGTTCCCTCAAAACCAAAAGCCTCTCTAATCCTGTTTTCCAGAAAACGCTGATAAGAAAAATGCATTAATTCAGGTTCATTTACAAAGACAACAAAGGTTGGCGGTTTGATAGCAACTTGTGTAGTATAATAAATTTTTAATCGGCGCCCATTATCTGTCGGAGTTGGATTCATAGCAACCGCATCCATTATGATATCATTTAAAACACTAGTTTCTACACGCATTGCATGATTTTCACTTGCGGTATTAATCATTGGCAAAAGCGTATGAATTCGTTTTTTAGTTTTTGCTGACAGGAAAACAATCGGTGCATAGCTTAGGAATAGAAAATGTTCCCTAATCTTTTGTTCTAACTCTTTCATTGTTTTTTCATCTTTTTCAACTGCATCCCATTTATTTACTACAATTACGACTGCACGGCCTGCTTCATGTGCATAGCCGGCAATTTTCTTGTCTTGTTCAATGATACCCTCTTCCGCATCAATTACCACTAATGCCACATCAGACCGTTCAATTGCTCTTAGAGCACGAAGGACACTATATTTCTCCGTACTTTCATACACTTTACCTTTTTTCCGCATACCTGCTGTATCAATGATGACATATTTATCACCGTTAAAGGTATAAGGAGAATCGACAGCATCACGTGTAGTACCTGCAATATTACTGACAATTACTCGCTCTTCACCCAAAATCGCATTTACTAGTGAGGATTTACCAACATTAGGTCGTCCAATCAATGAAAATTTGATTACATCTGCAGCATAGTCTGGTTGTGTATTCTTCGGAAAATGCTTTGCAGCCTCATCCAATAAATCTCCTAATCCTAATCCGTGTGAACCTGAAATCGGAATAGGATCCCCAAATCCCAATGAATAGAAGTCATAGATTTGTTCACGCATCTCTGGATTATCAATTTTATTTACACCCAAGACGATTGGTTTTTTAGATTTATATAATATTTTTGCTACTTCTTCATCAGCCGCGGTTACCCCTTCCCGTCCATTTGTTAAAAAGATAATTACATCTGCTTCGTCAATAGCGATTTCAGCCTGCTGCCGAATTTGTTCCAGAAATGGCTCGTCCCCAATATCAATGCCACCAGTATCAATTAAATTAAAATCATGCGTTAACCATTCTCCAGAGCTGTAAATTCGATCCCGTGTTACTCCCGGAGTATCCTCAACGATGGAGATTCTCTCACCCACAATTCTGTTAAAAATGGTCGATTTCCCAACATTCGGTCTTCCTACAATGGCTATAACAGGTTTTACCATTATGATCGCCATCCTTTCTCATCCATATATTGAACATACATCTTGTTATTAATTTATCGTTAAAGCAAAGAAACTCAATTTATAAAATTAAGTAGTGCGTGTTAATGATAAAGAAACCCTTCTATCCTAAAGAAGGGTCTAACTATACTATCTTAGCAAATGTTAATCGTTTCCCGCAATGGAAATATCGCCAAGTGCGTTGTTCATGTTGATTTCTGCTTCCCTTTATGCGGAAAACGAAATTGGTTTTGTAAAATAGTACCAGCGTTTTCCAGAAAGCTCCATACTAAAAGCAACATAGTAGCTAACACACAAATATCAAGGTATGGAAGAGCACCAATCGGGTAAGAAAATTGAAATCTGTTTAAAAAGAAGGCGTAGCATATTTCTCCGTGCATAGTTCCGCAAATGATAATCAATAATCTTCGTTTTAAAGTATTCTGTAAAAGAATGCCTAAAAATAAAAGGCCTATACTCATCATCCAAATTTTCGGAAAGATAATCCATACAGGGTCAAATATTTCAAATAGACGAAATGTCACGTAAGAAATTGTGACTATGACGGAACATATTATCGCATAAAGCAGTACACCATTTTTTTCCTTACCTAAAATAATATAGGATAATACCAAAGTAAAAACTCCGCTAGCAAGAACCTGATAGCCACCAACGGTAAAGTGAACATCAGAAAGGATAATTATCACTAATATACAAGCTGACATCCCAAAGCGAAGCGGGTGTTGTTTGTTCATGATAAATGTAAGGTATACCCATAATGACCAAAGTATCCAATAAAACAATGAACCATCCATATACACACCTCCTAATGTTTCCATTATCGGTATTCTTTATGTACTTTCATACTTCCCTGAATAATCTTTACTCAGAGATATCATCTTATTAAGAGGAGGTGTTTAAATTTGGGAAAAGATCGTCAAGAAAAGAAATTAAAAGCAAGCCGGAGAGTTGAATCAGACCGTGACCAAGCATTGCATTACAAAGGTGCAACTAAGCTGCAAAGCCCTGAAGAAGCAAGAGGACTAAATGATTCGAAATATGATTGATTAACAACAAAAAAGCTCTCGCTTAGGCGAGAGCTTTTTACAGATTGTCGAGAAAGGGTATATTTCTCGGCAATTTTTCATTTTGTCTATTCTATTAAAAAGCCTATGCGCAGGGGCTGTTGATTTGCGCGGAAGGCACGCAGACTCCTGCGGGAGGACGGGGCTGGGGAGACCCCGCAGGCGCTTCAGCGCCGAGGAGGCTCCCCGGAACGCCCGCGGAAAGCGAAGTGCCTGGAGCGCAAATCAACAGACATGTTCAAAAACCTTATATCAATAACACTCTAACAAATTAACGCCGTGAATTATTAAAGTTATTGGATAAATAAGAGACTGTCGAAAGTTTCTCGACAGCCTGAAAAAAGCTCTCGCTTTGGCGAGAGCTTTTTATATCTTTCGTTGACTATATTTTTTTGTTTCTATTCCCCTTTGGCTTAACCAATGGTAGGTTTCACCACTAATAATTATTGGGGCGTTTTGTAAATCTTTAATTGTTTTTGCACCTAAGGCCGTCATAATCATTACTAATTCCTTATGGAGGATCTTGATTTCTTCCAGCAGGGAATCTGCCCCCTTTTTTACAAGGAAATTCAAGAAATAACCCGCAAAACCAATCGCATCCGCACCCGTTGCCAATCCCTTAGCAATTTCAGAAGCGGAAGTAAATCCACCAGACCCGATAACCGAAGCTTTACCCTTACTTTGCGTTGCCTCGATAATTGAGACCGCTGTGGGAATACCCCATTCATTAAAAAAAGAAAGAGAATTTTCCCTCCGTCTATTTTCAATTTGTGCAAAGTTTGTTCCACCAAAACCGCCAACATCAACAGCCGTAACTCCGACTGAAGAGAGAATTTCAACTGTTTCTTTACACATACCAAACCCAACTTCTTTTACGATTACCGGGACGCTGGACTCTCTTACAATTGCCTCTATCCTTTTTAACGCACCTGAAAACTCTCGATCCCCTTCAGGCATGACTAATTCTTGGATTACATTTAAGTGTATCTGTATCGCGTTCGCTTCAATCATTTCTACCGCTAGTTTCGCATCGTCTGATGTTGCTTCACTTCCCAGGTTTGCAATGATTATACCAGTTGGATTCTCTTCTCTAACCACTTTAAAGGTATACCCCTGGGTCTTATCCTTCAATGCAGACATTTGCGACCCTACTGCCATCGCGAGGCCAGTTTGCTTTGCCACTCCTGCAAGCTGTTTATTGATTTGGTACGTTTTATCACCGCCGCCGCCAGTCATTGCATTGATAAAAATTGGCGAACTCAAATAAAGTTCGCCAATTTTATGGTGTAAGCTAACATCTGAAAGATTAATATTCGGTAAACTTTGATGAATAAATTGGATATTGTCAAAAGCTGTTAACCGTTTCTGCCCACTTTCTAAGGCAAAGCGAATGTGATCCATTTTTCGTTCAGATCTAGACATTACTAATCACCATTATTTTCTTAGATTCTTTAATTGATCGCCAATCATTTCTCCCAGCTGGAAGCCTTTAGATTCCTCTGGAAGTTCATAGTCAAAATTATTGTCTTCTTCTTTTTCAAGGAGATCCTTAATGCTTAAAGAAAGACGTTGTTCTTGTTCATTGGTATCCAGTACCTTGACCTGAACTTTTTGACCTTCCTTTAACACTTCATGTGGTGTACCGATATGCTTATGGGCAATTTGCGAGATATGAACGAGTCCCTCTACTCCAGGAAACACTTCAACAAAAGCACCATAAGAAACTAATCTTTTTACTGTTCCAGTCAGTGTGCTGCCTTTAGGAGCTTTTTCGGCTAAATTCGACCATGGACCTGGTTGAGTTTCTTTAATGGATAAAGAAATTCTCTCATTATCACGATCAACATTAAGGACCTTCACCTGCACCTTCTGACCCTCTTGAACGACATCGGTTGGTTTTTCTACATGCTCATAAGATAACTGAGAAATATGAACCAATCCATCGATTCCGCCAATATCAACAAAAGCACCAAAATCGGTAATCCTTTGGACTGTACCATCAATTACTTGTCCAGGGTGGATTGAACTTAGAATATTTTTTTTATGTTTCCCTTTTTCTTCTTCTACTACTGCACGGTGGGAAAGAATTAAACGATTTTTTTCTTTATCAAGTTCTACAATTTTAAAGGTAAGCTGCTGCCCTTTATAATCAGAAAAATCTTCGACAAAATAGGCTTCAACTAATGATGCAGGGACAAATCCGCGTACACCAAGGTCAACTACTAATCCGCCTTTTACTACATCTTTTACTTCTGTTTCAAAAATCTCACCGCTATTATATAGACGCTCTAAGTTTACCCAAGCTTGCTCTGCATCTACTTTTCTTTTGGAAAGAATTAAGGCTTCTTCTTCAACCTTTAATACTTCCAGTTCTAATTCATTACCGACTTCCACAGCATCTGATGCTTTCTCAACATGCAGACTTGAAAGCTCACTTATTGGGATAATACCATCAAGTTTACTATCTTGGATGCTAACAATTACTTGTTTTTCTTCTACCTTAGTAACTTGTCCTTTGACTTTATCACCAATTTCAAAGCTTTTGACTTCTATTTGATTCATATCTTCCGACATATGTATTCCTCCTTAATCCATTGACTACAAAAATATATGATGTGATCCATGGTCTCTCACAAATCACATATAATAACTAAAAAGATAATCCGAGTGAATATTCAAAAAAAAACTCTTTTTACTAACTTCTTATAAATAGCTGATTTTGTCAAGCAGAACCTACCGATGCACTTTAATAAGTTTATCAATTTCAGACATAATTATTTCAGTAACTTGCTCAGCTGAGGCCTTGGATTTTTTCAATTCATCCATCGCAATCGGCTTTCCATAAACTACTTTTAACTTACTAAAACTTTTATATGGACCAATTATTGCACAAGGGATAACGAGGGCATCCGATCTTAATGCAAAGAACCCTGCTCCTGCGAGCCCCTTTCCTATATCTCCGGTTTTACTTCTTGTCCCCTCAGGAAATAGACCAAAAACATGTCCATCTTTTAAAATTTTCATACCTGTTCTTAATGCTTCTCGATCACCCATACCTCTTTTTACTGGGAACGCATTACATTTCCTAACGATATTACCCAATACAGGCACGTTGAAAATTTCTTCCTTTGCCATATAATGAACAGGTCTAGGAGCGTTAATTCCTACTACTAGCGGATCAAAATTATGAATATGATTGGCACACAGCAGTACCCCGCCCTCTTTCGGAAAATCTTCAACGCCAATTACTTCCATTCGATATAGCGGTTTAAAAACAGAATATACAACAGATTTTGCAAATGAATAAAACGTTGCCATTTAGCCTATCCTTTCGCTCACTAAAGCCATAATATTTTCTACTACTTCTCTAATAGTTAAAGAGGTTGTGTCCAATTCAATTGCATCGTCCGCTTTTTTTAGTGGTGCATATTCTCTCTCTGAATCATATTTATCGCGTTTTGCAATTTCCTCTTTTAGTTGGTCTAAATCTGAAGAAAAACCCTTTTTCAGATTTTCCGTGTGTCTTCTGACAGCTCTTTCCTCTACACTTGCTAGTAAGAATACTTTAACTTCTGCATTTGGAAGCACATGTGTCCCTATATCTCGTCCATCCATTACGACCCCGCCACCTGCTGCAAAGGATTTTTGCATTCTTACCATTTCTTCTCGAACCGCTTGATGCTTTGCCACAATAGAAACTGAGTTAGTTACCTCAGAGGATCGAATCGTGTCAGTAACATCTTGATTATCCAAATAGACCAATTGTCCGTCATCGGAAGGCATAAGTTCTAATTTCGAGTCCAAAAGTGCGTTTAACAAGGATTTTTCATCTTCTAGATCTAAGTTATTAACAATTGCTTTATAAGTCAAAGCCCGATACATCGCACCCGTGTCGATATATATGTATGATAGTGTCTCCGCCACAATTTTTGCAACCGTGCTTTTCCCTGCTGCAGCGGGACCATCAATGGCAATCGATATTTTTTTTTCCATAATTCCTCCTAGTTCCATCATGATCGTCTCTGTACTTCACTCATATATTTTAACATAAGTAATTATCTGCTTCTTCTTTTTCATATCATAAATTTGATTTTCTTTCATTTATTTTCTGTTACCAAGCAGAAAAAAAAAGCAGGGATTCCCGCTTCCTATTGTCTTTTCTTATTTACCGCTAAATGTTTCCAGAATTTCTGTAAACGTATTTTCATTTACACCTTCATATTTCGTTAAGTGTTCTAATTGAGGAAAGACATCAAATTGATGTAAAAATAGCTGAGCTAAAAATAGAAAGATAAATTGGATTATGATTACTTTAATTAGGACTCTTTCAATAACTTTCATACTAGTCACCTCGATATTTCCAGATACCTCTATTATTGGGAAATAAAAACTGATTTATTCAAAAAGGAAAAGCGGCTGCTTTTCCTTAAATGACTTCATCATAAACTGCTTCCGCATTTTTTAACTTGTTAACCTCTTCCTCAACTCCATCTTTTGCATTAATGAATATCCGGTATGTGTCATCTCCTATATAACCTAAGAATTCATAACACAATACCTCCTTATCCAAATTATTTATTATTACGGCCTGTCGCTCTTCCATTACCTTAAAGTTTGGATTTACCTTACTTCGTGCTTGTTCACTTGTTAATGCTGGTTTCTCAATCTTTCTTTCCTGAAAGGTTGTTAGATATTCTTCAGCTGTAAAGCCATTAATATCTCCATTATCCAAAGCCACTTCAACTTTAATCGCTTCTGGATAAATTCTCACATTATCTAAACTAGTCACAAAATTGAATACGCCAACATTGTCATATTGCATACTTTCAAATAGATCGAGATTTTTATATCCATTTTCCTTTAAAAAAGCAGCAGCCTTATTCGCAGCATCATTTAAGCTAATTTTTTGCTTAGAGACTTCACGATGATGAATAAACCAAATGGGTTTCCCTGCCTTTTTCGTAATATCCATACTTGCTTCTTGGCCAGTTTTTTTATTTTTTATTGATACACTATAGAATCCATAATCAGATCCTTTTCCATTTTCCGTAACCTTTACTTCTGCATTCCCATCAAATTTCATGTATTTCTTTGCAATACTGATTGCTTCTTCTTTTGAAATGGTTTTGCCTTTAATCTTTTTTAAATTTTCATTCTTATTTTGCATATTTGAAAACGTGGGTCCTAAGTCACTTTCTTCATACCCAGAAACTGTTTTTTCCACTGTTTTAAATCCATCAATTATCGTATTATCTGAGGCCTCATCACCTGAAGCAAGTGCGAGTTCAACATCCATCCATCGCAAGTTATTTTCTAATACCATATGCTGAACATCTCTAAGTTCTTTCTGAATATCACCAGACTGCTTATAAAGAACTTTTAATGTTTCATATTCCTCCTCAGATAATGGCTCTTTATCTAAATCTCGTACAGCGGCACGATAACTAAAGTTCCCAATATTGGCTAAAAACTCTTCCGTCTTATTAAAAGGGAGTAATGTAAGCGGGAGTTGTCCTACATCATTTTGTGCTTCAGAAGTTATTCTCCATACTTCCACTAAGGAAGGCGACAATGAGTGCCTTGAGTTCATCGCTATCGTTGTCCCAATCTTATCGTTAAGTAAATCAATTTGATAGGTAAGATCATGAAAGGCACGTTGGTAATTATTTTCTGCATTTAACAGAATTGCATTTTTTTCTCGATGTTCTTGATAACCCCAAAAGGCTGTACCGGCGACACCTACTGCTAAAACACCAATGATTATTCCTCTAATCATCTTTTCACCCCTCTATTGGCAGAATATATGTTTCCCGATTTTTTTAATTTGTGGTCTCGACCATATCCAGCTGCTTGTAGCCGTATCTGGATTAAAATAATATAAGGCTTCTCCAGTGGGATCAATCCCATTTATTGCGTCTAATACGGCTTTCTTTGCTGTTTCATTTGGTGTCAGCCAGATTTGTCCATCAGCAACAGCGGTAAAGGCTCTCGGCTCAAAGATAACTCCTGAAACAGTATTAGGGAATGAGGAACTATTCACTCGGTTTAATATAACGGCAGCAACAGCTACTTGACCTGTAAACGGTTCACCTCTTGCTTCACCATAAACAGCATTTGCCATTAACTGGATATCATTACTTGAAAACCCGCCTGGAGTATTTGTTGCTGTTGGTTTCTTTGGCGGTGCTACAGTCTTCGGCGTTTCTTTCGGTGCTGCTGGTTGGGTGTTTTCCTTTTTGGCTGGCGTTTTGGATTTAGGAACACTTTGTTTACTTTGGTCAACTCCGCCATAATGGGTAAACTTATTTCCTTTATTGATTTGCTCCTTCACGAACTTTTCATTATATTTACTAGCTTTCACCAACTTTTCTTTCGTCTCTTTACCGGCAAGGCCGTCAATCTCTAAACTAAACTCATACTGAAAATTTCTTAATGCCCAATAAGTACCCCATCCAAACACTCCATCAATCTTGCCATTGTAAAAACCAAGATATTGCAATCGGGATTGAAGCTCGATTACGTCATTACCTGTTGCTCCCTGCTGTATTACTTGATTTGAAAAAGCATGTACACTATTGTTCTCGAAAAATAATAACGGCATCAAACATATGGAGATGAGCATAACTAACGGGATGAGTCGTCTTTTTTTCTTCATGGTAATGTAACCCCCAGTTGTAAATCTTTTTAGATGTTACCTTATTTTTTGTACTATTGGTTTTTTTATTCCTTTTATGAAAAAATAAACAAAAAACCCTTCATTATGTATGAAGAGTCTTTTGTGCAGCATATTGATTTTTCTTATGATTTGCAGTTAGGATTTTAGCCATTTTTACTTTTCTTAAGCCAAACCACCAAAGAAAAATCATAAATGGAAGTATAATATATAACCAATTTTCTTGAGAAATTAAGATATAATCGTATGACCCATGGAGGACAAAGGGAAGTAATAAGGAAAATATTATCCATTTTACTTTATTACCTTCTGTAAATCTTGCTTTTCCGATATAGAAACCCATGATAACTCCAAAAAGTGCATGGCTCGATACTGGAAGTAATGCCCGACCAATTGCATGTTCAATTCCATTTGCTAATAAATAAAAAATATTCTCGATGGAAGCAAAGCCTAAGGATACTGCTACACCGTATACAATCCCATCAAATGGTTCATCAAAATCAGCGTGTTGGTAAATTAGATAGAACAATATAAACCATTTGAAGAATTCTTCTAATAGACTTGCTGAAAGAAATGCTTCTATTAGTCCAGAGGTAATAATGTTTTCCTTTTGAAGTACATATTGAATAAACATAATCGGAAACACTAGCAGAGCTCCAAATAAAAATGTTTTTAAGACAACAGATATTGGCTCTGATTCATATTCATCTTTTAAGTAAAAATAACTTAGCAAGGCCAAACCGGGGGCAATTCCGGCTGATAATATTCCCAGCATGACTAATCCTCATTTCACATCTGTTTCCTCTATGGTATCACGATATCAAAATAAATTAAATGGAAGTTTCCTATCACCCATGCTTAAAAATTTACCTTTTCCAGTCCACTGGCAAGTGCCACCGCCAATTTAATTCTAGCCTTTTTAGAGTCATTATCACTGCCGAGAATAACACCATTATTAAAAAGGTCATATGCACTGCCTTTATAATCATATGTGGTGTAAACTGAGCCCTCTTCTGCACTTGTTGTAACAACTATTAATATTCCTTCCGAAATAGACCTTACAATTTCCTCCATCATTAAAGGAGCAACTTGACCACGCCCTACTCCCTCAAGAACAATCCCTTTGACCCCAGCCTCTCTCGCTGCCTTAATAAATTTTCCATCAGCACCCATATAGCATTTAATAATTTCAACTTGTGGTAGAGGGGACACTATTCTGAAATGCTCACGCTTAATTGGCTTTTGAAATATATGTACTGCATCATTATCAATAATTCCTAAATAGCCAAAACCAAAGACACTGAATCCCTGAATATTTGAAGCATGTTCTTTTTTTACATATCTTGCTGCAAAGATTCGTTCATTAAAGACAACAACTGCGCCAGCATTTTTTAAATCCTCGGAACACGCAGAATAAATAGCATGTCTAAGATTTATATATACGTCACTGCCCAAATCCTCAGGCGAACGCTGCGAGCCCGTTATAATTACAGGTCTATGATCATTAATGGTCAAATCCAAAAAATAAGCTGTTTCTTCAAGGGTATCTGTTCCGTGTGTTACAACTACTCCTGAAACATCTTCATCAGAAAAATAGGTTTCAATCTTTTCTTTTAATACAACTAAATCTTCAAAGGTGATATGGATACTTGCTTTTTGAAAAACAGATTCAATGATAACTTCAATATCCGTTGGCAGATTACACATTGCTGCCAGCTCTTCACCTGTCAATTCCCCTGAAGCTAATTTGCCTGATTCCTTATTTGTCTTGCTCGCAATCGTTCCACCAGTAGTTAATAATATAACCTTCTTCATTCTTATCACCCTTTTGCATCTTTTTCTAAAATTGAATGAGCAATTTGACCACCATGGAATCTGCCATTTTCAATAAAAATTTCATTTGCATTATTTCCGGCAGCAATCACTCCTGCTATATAAATGCCGTCGACATTTGTTTCCATAGTCTCGGGATTAAATAATGGTCTTCCTGTTTCCTCGTCAATTTTAATCCCCATTTTTTTTAAGAACTGATGGTCAGGGTGGTACCCTGTCATTGCAAAAACAAAGTCATTATCTATTGAAACAACTTCATTGTTCTTTACATAAATGACCTTATCTTCTGTTATTTCTTTCAGATGGGCATTAAACTCCATTATTATTGTTCCATTTCGAACTAAAGCATCAAAGTCAGGGAGAATCCACGGTTTAATACTAGGAGAATACTGATTTCCGCGATATAAAACAGTTACTCTTGCACCTGCTTTATCAAGCTCAAGTGCAGCATCAATACTAGAATTTTTTCCGCCAATCACACAAACATTTTTATCAAAATAGGGATGCGCCTCTTTAAAATAGTGTGAGACCGTTTCTAAGTCCTCCCCTGGAACATTCATATAGTTTGGAGAGTCATAATAGCCTGTTGCAATTACAACATACTTGGCACTATACGTCTGTTTGTCGGTAATTACATGAAACCTCCCCCCTTGTTTCGTAACCTTTGTTACCTTTTCAAAAGAGTTAATACGTAATTGTTTTCTCTTAACTACCTCTCTATAATATCCTAGCGCCTGGTTTCTTTTCGGTTTATAGCTTTCAGTTATAAATGGAACTCCGCCGATTTCTAACTTTTCACTCGTGCTGAAAAATGTTTGATGGGTTGGATAATGATAAATTGCATTTACTACATTTCCCTTCTCGATAACAAGAGGGTCTTTCTTAATTTCCTTAAGGGAGATTGCAGCAGCTAAGCCACAGGGACCGCCTCCGATAATAATAATATCTTCTATTTGCATAGAGACACTCCTCACCAATAATATTTCAATCAAACTATACTTCCAAATAAAAACTCCTATCGTAATGATAGGAGTTTTTTCACCAGGTTTCAAATAAAATAATTAAATCCATCCTCTGAATCGACTTGCTTCTGCCATTTTTCTAACGCCTACCATGTATGCGGCTAATCGCATATCTACACGCCGAGTCTGAGCAGTATCATAAATATTTTTAAATGATTTCACCATTACTTTTTCAAGTTTTTCTTCTACTTCTTCTTCAGACCAATAATATCCTTGGTTATTTTGAACCCATTCAAAATATGAAACGGTTACACCGCCAGCAGATGCTAGTACATCTGGCACTAGAAGAATTCCACGCTCTGTTAAAATCTCTGTTGCCTCAAGGGTTGTTGGACCGTTTGCTGCTTCTACAACAATACCTGCCCTAATTTTATTGGCATTTTCAGCCGTAATCTGATTTTCAATTGCAGCTGGTACGAGAATATCACAGTCAAGTTCAAGTAATTCTTTATTGGTAATTGTGTTATTAAATAATTTTGTAACGGTACCGAAGCTGTCTCGACGGTCTAATAGGTAATCAATATCAAGTCCGTTCGGATCATGTAATGCACCGTATGCATCTGAAATCCCAATTACCTTTGCACCGGCATCATGCAGAAATTTCGATAGGAAACTTCCCGCATTACCAAAACCTTGAACAACCACCCTGGCGCCTTCAATTTGAATCCCTCTTATTTTAGCAGCCTCGTTTATACAGATAGTAACACCTTTTGCTGTCGCAGATTCTCTTCCATGAGAACCACCGAGCACAAGTGGCTTGCCAGTAATAAACCCTGGTGAGTTAAACTCATCAATACGGCTATATTCATCCATCATCCAAGCCATTATTTGTGAGTTAGTAAAAACATCGGGTGCAGGAATATCCTTTGTTGGTCCAACGATTTGACTAATTGAACGCACATATCCACGGCTCAATCTTTCTAGCTCTCGAAACGACATATCACGCGGATCACAGATTATTCCGCCTTTACCGCCGCCATATGGCAGATCAACAATCCCGCATTTCAAGCTCATCCAAATTGAAAGCGCCTTGACCTCTGTTTCTGTAACATTAGGGTGGAATCGGATTCCTCCTTTAGTTGGGCCGACTGCATCATTATGTTGAGCACGGTAGCCAGTAAATACTTTTACTGAACCGTCATCCATTCTAATTGGAATTTTAACTGTCATCATACGTAATGGCTCTTTTAAGAGCTCATATACCTCTTCAGGATAACCTAACTTTTCAAGAGCTTTATGTATTACAGTCTGTGTTGATTTCAACACATCATTTTTTTCCTCATGAAACGTTTTTTCATTACCTTTTTCAGCTGCCATATGTAAACCCCCTAAGAAATCACTTAGCAAATGTTGCTCTTTCAGACACAAGTATACACGTAAAACGGATTTATGCAAGGAGAAAAATATACTTTACACTCATCTCGAAACAAAAATATGAAATCGCTACCATTCTCTTTATAAAAGTATTATCGTAAAAATAAATCTTGGCCAATAGTTATTTAAGGAACTCCAATACACCCAATTGAAAGTAGAAAGAGCGGAGGACTCCTTCTACTTCAAACTACACTATTTAAAATGCAGAAGAATGGTATCTACCGCGTTATTCTCAATAATTTGCTTCCCATATTCAACTAGCAGATGCTGACTAAGTATAGAAGGAACTCCATATTCAGATAAAAAAGCAGCTGCTTTTTCAATATTGCTTGTTTCGATATTATTCATCAGTAAGTAATAACGATCATTCATTGAAAACAAACTGCCCCCATTGATATTAACGGAGGATAACCGTTTTGAAAGACCAATAATATCTTCAAAGCATTCGAACTCATATAAGAAGTTCTCACAGCCACCAACCCTGACTTGCATCTCTAAAAAACCATCAAATAATACTTCATCATCCTCTGTAGCTTCATCTACCGTAATAATCATAATCATTCCTTGTGCTTTTAAAGTGAATACTTCAACAGCAACAGAACCTTGAATGTCTACATCAAATTCCTCGCTAGCCTCTTCCAGCATATCATGGAAAAGCTGGTGCCATTTTATTGAATCTTTCCAAATATCGTCTTTAGAAAGTCCCCTTTCAAATAAATCATCAGAGGTTAAGAAAATTTTTATTTTATTAATAGTTAATCTTTCTAAACGCATGCTCCTCGAGCCCCCTGCCATGACGTAACTCTTATTTTAGTTTATGTCATTAACTCAGGTTGGTGCTTTGTCTACAGCATCCTCAACCGTTCCATCAGCCATTTCTCCCATTCATCAGTATTCTGCCCGACAATTTGTTCTGAGTATTTCTCTCTCTCCAAAGGTTTCAAATGATTAATTGCCTGTCCGCCAATTCCAATATGGAGGCTTTGATAATTTAGCCTTAACTGTGTAACAAGATTTAATGCCGTTAACAAATTTTGCTGTAGTGTACATGACATAAATAAAAAGTCTGGCTGTAGAATGTTTATTACCTTCTCAACATCTTCTTCGGCAATATTTGCGCCTAAATTAACTACTGCAATTCCTCTTCTCCGTAAAAAGAAAGTCAGCATTAATAGCCCGATTTCATGCCATTCTCCTGGGCTGCAGACTGTTACCGCTTTCGGAAGATGTGTACTGTTAGGGAGACTTAAGACTATCCTTTCCATATGCGATCTCAAAAAAGCAGAGGCATAATGTTCGTGGGCACTGGTTACTTTTTCTGCTTCCCAATAATCTCCTATTTTAATTAGTATAGGACTAAAAACATCCAGAAAAACTTTTTCAATGGTAAAGACGCTAAATAAAGTATTTAGTATTTCTTCCGCATTTATTTCATCAAAACGGACTAATGCATCAAATAACTCATCTGTCAGTCTGGTAAGCTGATTGCCCTGATTTAGCGGAAACGATTCCGAATCAATGTTTACTTGACTATTATCCAATAAGGCTATTGCCTGACTAATCGTAAAACCTTGTTCTACTTTTTTCAAAAGCCATTTTAAAATCTTAATATGTTCATCAGTATATAACCTGTGGCCTGATTCATTTCGAACTGGTGCAATCATTCGATACCGTCTTTCCCAGGCCCTCAGGGTTCCAGGTTGAATTCCTAACATTTGTGATGCAGCTTTAATATTATATTTTCCCTCTTGATCTGCCATCTTTGTTCCTCCGATTTGCCATGCTTACTCTAACCATTCTTTATTGTAATTAAGTGGCATTCTGCAGGAGCCCCTAGCCTCAATGGAAGCGAAGTTGTCCCATAACCATTACTAATTAGTATCGTAGTATTTTCTATTTTTTTTACTTTTCCTTTTTCATATGGGCTGTAACCAAAAATATGTATTTGTCCACCATGCGTATGACCACTTAAAACTAGTCTGATTTCATGTTCTGGGAGAATTTTTTCTGTAATCCATGGATAGTGACTGGCTAAGATCTTAAAGCTTTTTTCTCCAGCATCCAGCAATGCCAAATCAAGGCGGTCACGTTCCTGATTTAAGTCATCAACACCTAATAAACATAGTTTATCACCTGTTTCAGATTCAAAGGTTACAGCGGTATTGTCTAATACTTTTACACCACTATCTAAAAAAATGGCATCTAACATACGAAAATCTGTCTCATAATCATTATTTCCCCACACAAAATAAACAGGGCCAAGGGATTTAAGTTTATTAAGATTTTTCTTTACTCTATCCATTGGTACACCTTTTTCTGTCAGGTCTCCACCGATAATTACGATATCTGCCTTGCCAGAAACAGTACTTATAATCGTATCTGAGATCAGACGCTTATGTATATCTGAGATAAAAAATATTGATACCTGCTTAAATGACTCTGGAAAGTCACTAAAAGTCATTTCATGGAAGACAACATTATTTAGAAAAGCTTCTCTTACCATATACAAAAAAAGACACGTACCTAGAAGTAGAATAACAAAGATTGCAATAGCCATGCTTATGTTTCTCCTTTATTACTTAATTTCCTATAAAAATCATACCATAAATGGGTAGTTTAACGTAAAGATCCCTCCCATACATTAAGTATGAGAGGGATAATGATTCTTTCCCGATACTAGTCTTCCTGTATACTTAAAATTCTGAAGCCCTGCTCTTCTAGCTTTTTAGTAAACTTGTCAATATTATTACTTTTCTCGACCTTCATTACAATTCTACGGACTAATTTATCTGTTTCATCAAATGTTACAAGTGAAATAATATGTTCGTGGAAGTGATGTGCAATTTCAGAAAGACGCGCAATACGACCTTCTGTTTCAACAGAAGTAAACGCAATCCTAACACCCGGACGGTTTACACCAAAAGCACTTCCAAATGTACCTAATATATCTGAGCGTGTGACAACTCCGAGGAATTTACGATTCTTATCAACCACTGCTAATAACGGAAAGTCTTTTAAGCTTAGAAGCGTTTTTTCAAATACTTCATCACCCTGTAAGTACTTTTCCTGATGAGTAACAATGTCTAGAACTGAGGTTGTCGTTATATACTCATCTTTGTCTTTACTAGAAAGGAAACAGCTTTCATAAATGTTATAGCGTGTTACAACCCCTATATACTGATCCCCCTTCAATACTGGTACCCCATCAATTTGATGCTTCTCTAATTGCTCCAAGGCATCTTTTAATATCATGTCCTGTTGTACAGTCACACTATGATGCTTTGGAAGCATAATATTTTTTACGTACATACCCATCACCTCTATGTATTTATCCTACATACCTATTATACTTCAACAAACCATTGAAAAACCCTTTTAATATTAAAGATTTATGTCATGAAGTTAAATATTATTCATATAAATTAATGATGTTGATAAAGGGAGGGCTACCATGTTTACTCTATATAAAACCTGGCATCCATACGTTGGTCCATTTGACCCCTGCAAGCCAATTCTAGAAAAAACTTATTCTACTCCGCCAAATATTTATATGGGCTTTCAACCGCCAAATCTCCCACAATTCACGCCAGCTGAAGCACTTAGGGCAGGTACACTGTGGAAAGCCTTTTTTGATCCTTACTACAATTCATCTGAAAAAGCCAAAGGGGGACAGCCAAGATGAAACAGGTACCTGCTGAATATTATCAAATATTAGAGCAGTTACAAACCGTTGACTTTGTACTAGTGGAACTAACCTTGTATTTAGATACACACCCCGATGATCTTGAGGCCATTAAGCAATTTAATCATTATGCAAAGGAAAGAAAGAGTATTAAAAAATCGTTTGAAAGCCAATTCGGCCCTTTAATGCAATTTGGAAACAGTTACTCTGCCCACCCCTGGAACTGGAACGACTCACCATGGCCATGGCAAGTCTAGCTATTGACGAAGGAGGGGAAAATGTAGATGTGGGTATATGAAAAGAAGCTTCAATATCCCGTTCGTGTTAGTACATGTAATCCAACCTTAGCAAAATATTTAATTGAACAATATGGCGGAGCTGATGGCGAGCTTGCAGCTGCATTGCGCTATTTAAATCAAAGATATACGATTCCTGATAAAGTAATCGGGTTACTGACAGATATCGGCACAGAGGAATTCGCACACCTTGAAATGATAGCCACGATGATTTATAAATTAACGAAAGATGCCACACCTGAAATGATGAAGGCTGCAGGGCTTGCGGAGCATTATGCAAACCATGATAATGCACTATTCTACCAAAATGCTGCAGGAGCTCCTTGGACAGCTACTTATATTCAAGCGAAAGGGGACCCAATCGCGGACCTGTACGAGGATATTGCTGCCGAAGAAAAAGCAAGGGCTACCTACCAATGGATTATTAATCTTAGTGATGATGTAGATTTAAATGATGGTCTTCGATTCCTTCGTGAGCGGGAAATTATTCATTCTCAACGTTTCCGCGAGGCCGTTGAAATATTAAAAGATGAACGGGATAAGAAAAGAATCTTTTAAATTGCAATAAGAAGCAGCAAAGTTCTGCTTCTTATTTTTTTTCGTGGTAAAGGTTAATGTCATAGTTTTTTTTCATCATTTCAAAAATTATATGACGATTTCCCCATTGATCTTCCTTTTTCCATAAATCCTTGCTGCGGTCAACAATTTCACATCTTAATTCTTGGTATTCTTTTTCCTTCTTTTCCTTCTGTTGTTTTAAAACATTCATGGCACCAAACAAGCTTAGCGTTACAAAAAATAGCAGGACATTGACGGAATCATTGACAGCGGCAGAAAACATTGCAAAAAAAGAATAAGAGTAAATTTTTGCCACCGTAAGGTAAAAATAACTAAAGAAGAGGAATGCAAAAAAAAGCGTTGAATAGATGGTAAAAAAGTGCCACTTCTTTGCCTCATCAAACTTCTGTTTTCTCTTTCTTACATTTTCCAGCATTTGCTTGGTTGCCTCATCAGTATGTTCCAATAAAAGGATTGGAGAATCCAATTTCATCACCCTCTCTTCTACATAATTATGAACTTGTCCCTTAAATTATGTTTTGACAAAAAAAAATAACCGGTCAAATCCGACAGGTTACTTTTCTAAAGGTATTTTTAAAACTTGTCCAACATTTATTTGTTCGGTTTTAAGATTATTTGCTTTCTTTATCGTGATAATTCCCTCTTTAGAGTGATAATAATTCATAGCAACTCTATATAGCGTTTCTCCCGATTTTACAGTATGATAGACAATCTTACTTGTGGGTGCAGATGACGCTGGTTGACTTGTTGCAGGTTTTGAAGGTTCAGTTGGTGTTCCACTTTCTTTACCAGAACCTTGTTCAATAGGAATTTCATCATTTGAACTAGGGGTTTCTAAAATGTTATCAGGATTGGCTGGCAGCTGAACTTCAACCGATTCCTTATCATTCTCAAGTGAAGATTCATCTGTTTTATTATCTTTTTGAGTAATTGCTTCATTTTCAACTTGATCTTCTTTGTTCTCTGGAGAAGATTTTTCAAAATTAATGGTTTCGTAGTTAGAAGAATTACCTCCGGTTTTTATTGGCCCACCAATTTTTTCTCCTTCAAGATAAGAGTAAATACTAAACATGATAATTGGCAGTAGGATAAAAGACAAAACTAATATTCGTATTACTGGATATTTAACTTTCCATTTTGTTTTTTTTCTTTTTTCGCGATGGATTTGCTCTCTAGGAGGTAATTGCTCACGAACACCCACCGGCTTTTTATCATTAATTTTTTCAATTCGCTGCTTTAGTCTTTCCGCTTGGTCTCTGTATGGCTCTTCCTTATTCATGGAAAACCCCTCCCTGTTCATCAGCATCTTTTGTCTGCCTAAATTTGATATAAAGACCTAACAAAAAATCAATAGTAAAATGCATAATAATGGTAATGGCTAAATTATTTGTCCATTGATAAATAAACCCTATTAGAAAACTTAGCAACACAATATTAGAAAATAGGAACCAGTTGAAAAGGTAGCGATAATGAATGATCGCAAAAATAACACTTGCAATAATAAGACCTGCTTTTGTTTGAATAACCCCTCTAAACAGCAGTTCCTCACTTAATGCTACAATTGCAGCAATTAGAGCAATGTGAATGACTTTTCTGTTCTTAAAGATTCTTTCATTCAACCCACCATCATCATAAAAAGATTCTGGGAGCCATTTCATTAATAAAATATCAACAATAACTACCATAGCCCCAAGCGGTATTCCAATCGAAACGATACGAAAGTCATTAAACTTTAATGCTTGCAGAAACGAAAATTGGTCAAATAGGATATATCCCAAAATAAATGTAATGACCAATAAGATTAATTGAGTCATATATAGGTGGAACAATAACTGTTTGTCGGTTAATCCGCTTATAAGTTCATTATATTTATTTTTCATTTACTCATCTCACTAGATAATAAAATTCCGGCTAAATAATCCTGCCATAATTCTTTGTTTAGTGGTTGGGGAAGGTCATTCTCTGGTGCTTCGTATTGATTAAGTACCACTCCGCAAATATCACAGCAAGATTCTGTCTTTTCATATATTTTTTCTTCTTCAAAATGATCCAAAAGTAAGTCTCGTCTACACAAGCGTGAACATATCCAGTTTTTCATATGATTGATATTTCGCCTTTTAACTATCAATCTTTCCTCGACAAACTCCTTTATAGTTCGTTTTAACCCTTCCGAGTCTAATTGCCCTTGATAACTATTAATAAAGTCATGAACAATTCTCCACTGAATCTCAGAAAATCCCCCATATTCCCTTAAATTTTTTAGTGAATCAAAGGTACTAAGAGTAAGCCTGGTTTCATGCGGTATTTGAGCAAATAGCCAATCAATTTGCTGTAAGGACGGTATTTCTCCTTCCGCTAGCTGAAGGGGGAGTTGCTCATCTCCGGGGGAATGCAAAAGAATAGCAATACTTGCCTTCCCATCTCGACCTGCTCTACCAATCTCCTGTAAATAAGACTCCAATTGCATCGGCATATGGTAATGCATAACAAATCGGATATTTTCTTTATTTACCCCCATGCCAAAGGCACTCGTAGCACAAATCACATCTAATTGGCCATGTATAAATTGCTGTTGTATTAAGATCCTTTGTTCCTGGTCCAATCCTCCATGATAGGCCATTGTATTACTTATTCCCTGGTCATTTAAAAGCAAAGCCATTTGCTCAGCAACTTTTTTACTTGAAAAATAGATAATCCCCGGCTTTTGCATCTGTTTAGCTAATTCTAGCATTCTTGCTTGTTTGTCGTGGTAATCATTAACTTTCTCTACATATAAGGCGATATTTGGCCGATCAACCGTGGATTCTATCTTGTTCATATCATTTATATTAAGGGATCGAACAATATCTTCTCTAACCTTTTTTGTTGCTGTAGCAGTGAGTGCGAGCGTAAGGGGGTTTCCTAACTTTTTTCTTACCTCTCCGAGTTTAGAATAATCAGGGCGAAAGTCATACCCCCATTGTGAAATACAGTGGGCTTCATCAACGACAAATAATGCGATAGACAGTTCTTGAAGTTTAGCTAGAATGGATGTCACACTTAACATCTCAGGTGAGATGAAGATATATTTATATTTATTTAGATTACGTAATGCTTGGATTCTCTCATTAGAACTAAGAAAAGAATTTAAGCCAATTACTCGTTTTTCACCAAACTTCATCAACTGCTCCACTTGATCCTGCATTAAGGATAGTAACGGAGAAATGATTAATATTTGGCCCTCAAGGCAGTAACCCGGAAGCTGATAACACATCGATTTACCTGTTCCTGTGGGTAGCATTGCCAATGTATGCTTCCCGCTAAGAATGGATGTAATAACCTCTTCTTGGCCCTTTCGAAACGTTTGGTACCCAAAGTGCTTTTTCAAAAGCAGTTCTAATTTCATGATTGATCACCATTTTTCGCTAGTACGAGCCTGATTTTAAAATAAGATGCCGTTGGCAATTTGTTTCTAATTAACTTTAATTGTCTTGTGGCCCCTTGACGGGAGATTTGCATTACTTTTTCCTGAATGTCTTTTTCTACATATGGGTCAATTGAAAATTCTTTTATGTTTAGGGCAAACTCAACAAGATGATCCTCAATGGTACTATTTTTTAAGTTTCGATTAGCAGATATCTGTTCAATGGTAAACCCTTGATTGAGAAGTTCCCATGTTTTACGTGCCGAAAGGGTTAAGATGCTATGCTCCATTAAGTCTGCAAGCAGGGTTGATAACAATTTATAACGGCCAGTATCACTTTCAATCATGTGGATGATAAAGTGAAGAATGTTGAGAAACTCTAGATGATAATTAATAGGGTCCATAGCTAACTTTTTAGATGATTGTAAAGAGGTTAAACCAATTTGCTGATATCCAGTTAAACGAAATACAAGCACTGATGGATTAATATCCTTTTCTTCATTAAAACAATCTACTAGTTCTGTAAAGAGTGTATTTCCCCAAGCCTCTCTGGGCAGTGGATACTCCTTCAGTACACGTTTTAACCATCTATGAACTTCTTTATTTTTTTGAATTGGAATGTATCGTGTCTCTTGAAAAGTTAAATTTGAAGTAACTTGGGTAAGCAATGATAGCCTTTCCCAGACTACTGTTGATATATGATGATATTTCCATCCATTAATATATTTTGGAGGTGGAAATTTTTGCAAATTCACTAAACCAGATGAACTGAGTCTATAGATTTGGTCACCGATAGGTTCCACCCAATTTTTATCAAGTAAACGTTTGAAAACTATATCAAACGAATCCCGAGTTAAAGGTTCTAATATACGAAAATAATTCTTTAGCGAGAATAAATGGGCATCTTGAATGGTTTGGGATGATTTTTTTCCATTAAGTAAATGATAAATAGAATAAATTGTCCGTTCACCATTCAATTGCTTTAGACAATATAACATAATAATTTCGATATTTTGCATATTAATCCACCACTTTTGATGAGTATCGACAAAATACACTATTTTTCTATTTATCATACCATGAATGAAACCCTCATGTGGACTAAAATTGTGTAGGATTAAGGATACAAATTAAACTATCTGCAAGTTAATAAGCAATTTTCTATTGAAAAGTTACTCATACAGTTTTACAATAGTATTGAGTTATGCGTTTCCATTTTTAATGTGTTTATAAGTAAGTTATTATACTGGGAGGTTTTTTTTTCATGGCAAAGTATACGATTGTTGACAAAGAAACTTGCATTGCATGTGGTGCTTGTGGTGCAGCAGCACCTGATATTTACGATTATGATGATGAAGGTATTGCATTTGTAACACTTGATGATAACGAAGGAATTGTTGAAATTCCAGACGTATTAATCGATGATATGATGGATGCATTCGAAGGCTGTCCTACTGATTCCATTAAGGTTGCTGACGAGTCATTTGATGGTAACCCAACAAAGTTCGAATAATATTTTGTCATAACAAATCATTGAGTTACTCCCCCTCCTTTTTGTGGCGGGGGTTTTTTTTATTGTCCCTGCTATTAATAAACAAAAGGCAGCCAGTAGCTCTGGCTGCCTTTTAAATATAAAATTATGCACTTTTAATAACTGCTGATTTATTTATCCAGCCTTGCATACGAATAAACAAGAGCATAAATATAGACGACATAAGTACACCTTTTAAGATGTTGAATGGCAATATCCAAGGTACCACTAGGTTTCGCATATCAGGGAATTTCAAAAGGGCTGTATACGCAGGTAAGATAAACACATAATTTAATATACTCATCATTACTGCCATTATTACAGTTCCTACAATCAAGGCTATTGTCATGCCCTTTCTAGTTTTAAGCTTGTTGTATACATAATAAGTGGGCAAAATGAACAATACTCCCGCAAGGAAATTAGCAATATGACCTACTGGTACACCCGTTTGACTTCCTGTCATAATATAATCAAGTCCATTTTTGAAAAACTCAACTAATATTCCTGCCACAGGTCCGAAAATCAGTGCTGCAATCAATGCAGGAAGATCACTGAAATCGATAAATAAGAAGTTCGGGAATGGCGGCAGCGGGAAATTTAACAGCATTAATAGATAAGCGATACTACTCAGCATTCCAATTGACACCATTGCTCTTACATTTTTTTTCTTTTTCATTTTTCCTCTCTCCTTTTGATCCATCGCGTAAGGAAGAGAGGTTCAACGCAACTTGTTCAAATGCCAAAAAAATAAAAACCCCCAAGAGTTAAACACTTGAGGGAGTTACAAAGGCATCCTTAATAAACGTTCATTAAACATGTATTTTTTGAACGTTGCGGAACCTCCATCTTCTCCCATCCAGACTATACTGTCGGCTTTGGAATCACACCAAATCCTGCCATAACGGCTCGCGGGCTAAAGAGTTATACTCTAATACCGCCGATCGGGAATTTCACCCTGCCCCGAAGATAGATCGATATTTAATTACTCCCTTATTATACTGGAAATAATCTATTTTGAATAGGAAAAAGTATTCTTTTTATAATATTGTCAATAAATTTCTGCACGTGTTTCCATATTAATATCGTCCGTTTGCGCTTTAGCAGGTTTTCCGCCTAAAAATAATAGACTCACACATAGCGCCATGATTGCGACGATTAATAGTCTTCTCATGTAATCTAGCAATTCTATTCCTCCTTAGTTCTTGTCCTACCAAACCATATGTCCGCTTTAATGCTTTTAGAACATCTGATCATGATTGGGGCTGGATTTCAATTTAGAAAAAAAAAGATTAACCATCGCTGGTTAATCCAGGCTGTCGAGAAACCTTCGACAGCCTCTTATTTTATCGAATTACTTTAACAATTCACCGCATTTTCTTATTTGAATGTTATCAACATAATATGTCTTTGCAACATGTCTGTTGATTTTCGCTCCAGGCACTTCGCTTTCCGCGGGCGTGCCGGGGAGCCTCCTCAGCGCTGAAGCGCCTGCGGGGTCTCCCCGGCCCCGTACTCCCGCAGGAGTCTTCGTGCCTTCCGCGCAAATCAACAGAGTTATAAAATAAATAATGCACTTCTCTCTACAGATGTTTATCCGTTAATTTAAGTGTAATGCTTCACATTTTATCTTTTAATAAAAGGTTATTTTTTTGTCTTTATCCAGTTTTGTTTAGTTAGAATATAATGATATTCAATTAGTTCTTCATTAAGTTTCGGAAAAAACTTCTTTTCTATCTTGAATAACTTATAACCAATATCCT
Source organism: Neobacillus sp. FSL H8-0543 (assembly GCF_038592905.1). Taxonomy (GTDB): domain Bacteria; phylum Bacillota; class Bacilli; order Bacillales; family Cytobacillaceae; genus Neobacillus. The sequence goes on from NZ_CP151943.1 coordinate 661,772, forward strand.
CTATAGATTTACAAGAATTTATATTATCTGTCCATGAACTGCATGAATTCCCTCAATATCTAACTCAAAAAATGCAAAAGATTGCCACACACTTAGCTAAACTCGGAAAAGCGTGTGGCAATACTTATGTCATTTACCCCCTGTTTATTTCCACGGAAGGTGCGTAGACTCCTGCGGGAAGAGCAAGTCACGGGAGACCCCGCAGGAGCGAAGCGACGAGGAGGCTCCCGGACTGCCCGCGGAAAGCGAAGCACCTGGAGTGGAAATCAACAGGCCAGGCGCATAGGCTATTTTATTTTTTTATAATCAATTAAGATTAGGCAAAATAAAAAAATTTCGAGTAATATACCCTTTCTTGACAATCAGGATTACCCATTGCTGGTTAATCTTTTATTCTTTATTGGATCGTACGGTAATTAGCTGCTACTGGTACTTTAATTTCTGCTGATAAATCAAAAGGACCTATTTGGCTAATCGGTGCATTTTTAATTAAAACCGTGTTAATGCCAAATGATTTAGCAGTTAACAATAGCGCTTCAAAGGAATATAATATCTCTTCGGTATCGCTCATTTTTGTGTTATCGTCCATTGTTAAGATTAATCGGTTATTATCAATTGTAATATCCTTAAAAAGAAATGACGGTAATAGGGAAGCTGTTAAACCTAAGTCTGGTATATCTACATACATGGCTTCAAATGCTTCCTCTATTGTCGTAAACGTATCTGGGGATGGCACAATAAAAGGTTTATCTATTCCTGTTGGAGTATAAAGGAAATATGCCACCTTTTCCACTGAGTCGATATCAATTTCATTAATAGGTCCATAATTACTAAATTCAATCCCTGGTTCAGAATTGGTCGATAAGTAAATCTTTTGTATATCACTATTTGATGAAATCAAATTTTTTAATACAGTAATAAAAAGCGTTTCGCTAGCAGACCCTTGCCCATATAAATGATCCGAAGGAACATCGACCGTAACACTCGTACCATCTGCTGATAATTCAAGGGTTGCATTTAATGGGTAGTACTCCATTAGCCCCCAGTCTTCCTCTGTCAAAGCCCCCATAGATTTATTTAATAAGCTTAACCAGTTCCCCTCATCAGAATTAACAATTATTGAAACGGGTATTATTATTTGTGCCTGTGAGTCTGGAATCCAATAGTTCAATACCTTTCCATTTCCCAGTTCATGATCATAAAGGGCTGTTTGGTTTGCGGTAGCCGTCGTAAATTCTTGTTCACCGCCTGATTTTCCCTCATTGACGGGTGATTTGTTCATAGATATCGAAGTATCATTATCCTCAACTGCTTTTTCTACAAAAGAAGATTTATCCTCTCTAGCTCCATTAAGAGCAAATTCGTCACCAATCATAAACTTAGGAATTAGTAAAATAAAAAGAAGTAATGCAGCCGCTATTGCAAAGGCTGGTATCAGCCATGCTGGTTGTCTGCGATTTTTCCTGGAAAGATTTTGATATATGTCACGAGGATTGCGATTATCTTGTATTTTTGGCATTTGCCTTAGTAATTCTTCGAGCTGTTCATCGCTCCACTCTGACTTTTTCACTTTCTGATCCCTCCTTTACATAAAGCATCTCCATTTGTTTCTTTAATACCTTTAATGAGCGATGCTGCGTTGTTTTCACCTTGCTTTCCGTCCAGCCTAAGGCTTGTGCGGTTTCGCTAATGGATAAGTCCTCTAAATACCGCAGAATAATAACTGACCTTTGATCCATTGTACAATTTTCTAAGCAATCATAAATCCGCTTAATTTCTTCATTTTGAATAGCTATTTCTTCCGGGATTGGATATTCATCTTTAACTTGATTGCTAGACCAATCAAATTTCTCTAAAATTCTATCCTTCCATCCTTTTTGCTTACGAAAAAAATCAATTGCAACATTCCTCGCAATTGAAAAGAGCCAAGTTTTTTCACTGCTTTTCCCTTCAAAACGATGATAGGATTTAAACACCCTTATATATACCTCTTGAACAAGGTCTTCTGCATGTTCTTTATTTCTTACCATGTAAAACAAAAATTGAAATACGTCTTGATGATATTTTTGATAAAGTTCATCGAAAACGGAGTCCATCATTTCCCCTCCCCGTTCATTAAATTAGTCGACATGTATGTATATAAAGTTTCACTTTTTAATATAGACTTTTTTCAACTAAATTGAAAGGTATTTAATGGTAAATCCCTTTTAAACTTGGCTATTGATTTCCACTCCAATCAACAGAGTTATAAAATCAACTATAACCCATAACAGAGCAAAGGTAAAAGGAAGCCACAAAAACAAAAAACTCATCTGATTGGATGAGTTTTTTGTTTTTGTGAAAGATCTAACTATATTAATAATCAATTTAACAGGTAAATGTTCCTTGTGAATCAAGAACTATCGGCATAATCTTTGTTTTTTTTCCTATTTTCGTGGTAATAAAAAGGAAAATGTCGTACCTTGACCTATTTTACTTTGCACGGAAATATGCCCGCGATGCGCATCGATAATATTCTTAGCAATTGCTAGGCCTAAACCAGTGCCTGTCCTGCCTCTTGTTCTTGCTTTATCTGCTTTATAGAAACGTTCAAAGACAAACGGCAAATCTTCTTCCGGAATTCCTGAACCTGAATCAGACACTTCAACCCGAACACCCATTTCCTCCACTGAGCCGGTTAATTTAACCGAACCGCCTTCAGGAGTATGCCTGATTGCATTATCAATTAAGTTAGTCAGAACCTGTTCAATCCGATCAGGATCAAATGAAAGCATTGGTATGTCATTTTCAATTTTAACACCTAAATGAATGGCATTATCTCTCGCAAGTCCCTGAAATTTATGGACAATCCTATTCAAAAAGGATGAAAGATTTACTTCCTCATTCATTAATTGAATATGACCTGCCTCCATTCTAGCCAAATCAAGCAGTTCATTTACAAGTCGCCCCATCCTCAAGGACTCATCATAAATAACTTTTGCCATTTCCTTCTTTTCTTCTTGGGATTCGGCAATATCATCAACGATCGCTTCACTATAGCCCTGTAACATGGAAATTGGGGTCCGGAGTTCATGCGAAACATTGGCAATAAAATCTTTCCTCATTTTCTCCAGTTGGCGTTCCTCTGTCATATCTCTAATTACAGCGACTGCACCGCGAATAAATTGATTACTATAGAGCGGACTAACGAGTATAACCCAATAACGTCCTTGAAGCGATATTTCACCTATCTGCTCATTTTCTGTATCGACGGCCAGTTGAAAAAGCTCCATTACCTTTGAAGGGATTGCTTCTATATTTGAACTATTTCCTCCATTTTCATAATACCAATATTGGAGAAAGCGGTCGGCAGGGGGATTGGTAATCAAAATCGTACCATCCCGGTTAAAGGTAATGACCCCGTCTGCCATACTGCTTAAAATACTCGAAAGCTGCTCTTTTTCCTGACTAAGCGCATTCATATTGAATTTCAACTGACGCCCCATTTGATTAAAGGCAGTTGCAAGCTCACCAATTTCATCATGTGAAAGAATGGGTACTTTTGTATCAAACTTCCCTCTTGCTACTTCAAAAGCAGCTTCTCGCATCTTTCTCAATGGTGCCGTGATTCTTGTAGATAAGAAAAAAGCAAAAATAGTCGTAAGGATTATCGCAACACCAGCAACAAGTAAAATAAATTTAGTTGTTGATCGGGTTGTTTGTTGAACAATATCTAAAGATTGATAGATAAAAACTGCACCATTCAATCCTGGAGTTATTTGTAGCGGTACACCGATGATTGAATACTTTGCCGTGTCCTTATCTATGTTTGCATCAGTCAGTTTAGACACTTTTTCCACTGCAATATTTTCTTCAAACACCTTAGATAATTCCACGTCTTCACGAATATCTGTTACTGATAACTTTACTGATTTTTGCGTGTTGGGAGAGTAATATACTTCCTGGTCATTTTTGATAATAACTACCTTTGTAACATCATCAATAATCTCCCACGATATTTCTAAACCGACAGGAAATTGTTCATCTGGATGCCTTTCAAGCACCCTGGCAATTTTTTCTGCTTCAAGGGTTAATTCAGTTTTTGTTTCTACGATATTTATATTCTCAAAAAATTCAACAAGCATTACGGTTAAGATAAAAAGTATAAAGGCAACCAAAAAGATAATGGTAAACCAAAGTTTACCTACTACACTCCGCAAAAAGGTCATTCATTAACTACCTCAAATTTGTATCCTACTCCCCATACTGTAACAATCATTCTGGCCGCTTGTTCGGAAACTTTATTTAATTTTTCACGCAGACGCTTTACATGTGTATCAACTGTACGCAGGTCTCCGAAAAACTCATAATGCCAAACCTCTTTCAGAAGCTGTTCACGATCAAAAACCTTATCTGGAGATTTTGCAAGAAAATAAAGTAATTCATATTCTTTAGGCGTTAAACTCACTTCTTTTCCATCTGCAGTTACTCTGTGAGCATCATTATCAATTGTTAAATGCGGGAATACGATGACATCCTTTGTAGTCGTATCCGTTTGCAAATAACTTGTTTGAGAAGACCTTCTTAGTAAAGCTTTAACACGAAGTACTACTTCCCGCGGACTGAATGGTTTTACAATATAGTCATCCGTTCCCACTTCAAAGCCTTGAACACGATTAATCTCTTCGCCTTTTGCTGTTAGCATGATAACGGGAGTAGCTTTCTTTTCTCTTAGTTCACGACAGACTTCAATTCCATCCTTACCAGGCATCATTAAGTCCAATAGGATTACATCATAGTCATTTGCAGTAGCTTTAGCTAGAGCTTCATTTCCGTCTTCTGCTTCATCAATAATATATTCTTCACGCTCTAAGTACATTTTTAACAATCGTCTAATTCTTTCCTCGTCATCCACTACTAAAATCTTCACTTCTTTATCCATTAATAATCCCCCCATGCAGTTTATTTTACAAAATGGTAAAAGGTTTTTCTATATATTAAGGAAATTGCTGTTGTAAAAGTGTCAGAATTATGACAAAAGATTATTTTTCACTTCTGGTTAAAGATTTTTTAATGCCTTCACTTAGTAGTGAAGGCAATTTTTATTAGGAACCCGCATATGAATGAAGTCCTGCTATTACAAGGTTTACAGCAACTAAGTTAAACATCATAATAATAAACCCAATGACCACTAGCCAAGCAGACTTTTCTCCATGCCATCCTTTTGAGAGACGCAGATGTAAAAAGGCAGCATAGAACAACCAAGTGATTAGCGCCCATACTTCTTTTGGATCCCATCCCCAGAACCTGGTCCATGCAATTTGCGCCCAAATCATTGCAAATATCAATGCACCTAAGGTGAAAATTGGGAAACCAATTAATACCGAGCGATAGCTAATTTCATCGACTAAATCCAAATTTATTTTTTTAACCAGAGGCTGGAGTGCTGCAGCAATTCGTTTTCTTAAAACTAATCGCAGTAAACCATACAGAATAAATCCAGCAATTAATGACCAAATGACGGTATTCAATTTCTTAGCACTAATAATTGCCGGCATTTCAAGGATTGGCTCAAATTTATCCTTCGTAGTTAATTCCCATTCATTTGGGCCTGTAATTGCCGGCATTGTATACTCTACAGTGGTTTCGATGTTGTTTTTATCAATCCAACTGAATTCCGCATGATAATTCATTGCTGAAAACAGAGTTGACACAAGGATAAACCCTAGTGTTGTTACCAAACCAAACATAATCGTTTCAAGCCAAAAAGTGCGTTTGTTTGCTTTTGATTGGTCAATCACCTTTACCAGATAAATTAAACCTGCAGCGAAACTAACCGCTAAAATTGCCTGGCCCAATGCCGCTGTTGTTACATGAATATGAAGCCAATCACTTTGTAGCGCAGGTATTAATGGCGAGATATCTCGCGGAAACATACTTGCATAGGCAATAATCAAAAGTGCAACAGGCATTGTGAATAAACCAAGAAGCGGCGTGCGATAGATAAAATAAATAACAATAAATGCACCAACAAGCGCCATTCCAAAAAAGGTTGTAAATTCAAATAGATTACTAACAGGTGCGTGTCCAGCTGCAATCCATCTCGTGATAAAATATCCTAATTGTGAAATAAAGCCAGCTATCGTTAAGACAACAGCAATTTGTGCCCACCGATTTTTACCAGTTTTTTCTTCCGAACCATTCTTTTGTTTAATAGCCCCACCAAAGAAGAGGGTCGCCACTAAATAAAGAACAAAAGCTATATAAAGTAAATTACTACTTATTGTTACCAATTAGACACCCTCCTTATCCAACTTTTCCCTTTGAACTTGATCATCGGGTATAGTTACTTGCGTATCCTTTAGTACCGATTCTATTTCTTGCTTTAATCCATACCAATTCTTATTGGTGTGGGCAGCAACCCATATTTCCCCATCCTTATTTTGGACCCAAATTCTTCGGTGATTCCAGTAGGCACCCTGGATAACACCAATCATAAAAATAATACCACCCAGAATAATCACCCATAGGGTTAAGTCTTTTCTTACTGTTAAGGCAGTAACATTTTTTGTCTTGACACCTTTGAAGGCCATTTTATATTCATTATCGCCTAAAGGTTCAATCGTTTGCTGTATTGCTACAAAACTTGTTTCTCCCTTTGGTAATTCAGGAGAGACCATCCGAAAAACAAAAGCAGGATTGTTTGGTACTCTAGATTTTGTTGTCGGCTCACCATTCTCTGCAAATTCAAAGTCTGGAAAATAACTCAAAACTTCCACTGAATAGCCATTTCCCAAATCATATTTTGACTTAGGATCATATAAATTAATTGTTACATCACCGAATGATTTCTCCGCTGCTTTGTTTGTTAAGGAAAAAGTCATTTCATTGAGTTCGTCGAGTTTATAATCTACTTGATATAACGCAAAATCTTCAAACTTCAATGGTTGATTCACCTGGATTTTATGTTCTTTTACCATTTCTAAATCCGGCTCCGCTCCAGCAATTGCTGGACCAACTCTTTTATAAAGAACGGCATTCGTTTGGTAATTTTTTGCTACCATCCCAGCACGGTCAATCGCCGCCTCAAAGGTTTTATCCTTATCTTTGTCGTAGTGTTCAAGAATAAATTTATTATTTTTCACATAAAATTGTCCATCCGTTTCAGGGACAACCTTGGTTTCCCCCTCACGCAGCCACATGACCTGATCGATATACATTCCAGGAACAAAACGGAGCATACCTCCTATTAAAAAGATAATCAAACCGACATGGTTTACATATGGACCCCAGCGGGAAAAACGTCCCTTTTCAGCTAATATGTCCCCATTTTCTTCCCGAACCTGGTACCGTTTAGCCGTTAACTGCTTTTTAAGGATTTCAAAATCACTCTCAGCACCATTCTTAGTTACACCGAACAAACGCTGACGCTTTAAAAAACCTTCGTGTCTGGTAACTCTTTGGGCTTTTAACGCCTTATGTAGTGGCACAACCCTATCAAGGCTACAAATAACTAATGAAACACCAATCATCGCAATTAATATTAAATACCACCATGAGCTATATAAATTATTTAAGCCCAAATCATAAAATAATTTTCCAAACCAGCCATATTGTTCCTGATAATATTCCCCTGGCGGCAAGGTAGGCGGTATGTACATTTCCTGTGGAAGAATTGTCCCTAAGGCGGAGGCAATAAGCGTGATGATAATAAGCCATACTCCTACCTTAACGGAAGAAAAAAAGTTCCATATTTTATCAACAATTGTCTTGTTATATGTTTGTGAGCGGCGAGCACTGCCTTCATAACGCATATCGATGAGCTGGGCATCTGTTGACTGTTCAATTAGCACTTTTCCACAGGCCTCACACAATACGGTTCCATGCGGGTTAACATGACCACATTCACATTTTACATCTTTCATTGCAAAAAACTCCCAACAAACCTTAAGGTTTTATTTTCTCCATAAACTCCCTAACTGTATTTTCTGTTAGCTGGCCAGTGAAGTATTCAACCACTTTTCCATCTTTATCAACTAAAAATGTCGCAGGCAAAAGATTAATTCCAAATGCAGATTGAACCTGTCCGTCTTTATCTAACAATATGGAAAAGTCAAGATTGTGCCGGTCTGAAAACTTACTAACTGCTAGTTTGGATTCACTGACGTTAACAGCGAGAACCTGAACTCCTTGGTCTTTAAATTGATGATATTGATTATTAATGTAGGGCATTTCATCCTCACAGGGCTTGCAATAGGTTCCCCAAAAATTTAAAAATACTCCTTGACCTTTATAGTCTGATAATTGATGTTTTTTCCCATCCATATCAACCAGAACAAAATCAGGTGCTTCTTTGCCTACCGCAACCTTTTGTTTATCATCTTTTGTTAAATTGGCATACAGCGTGTATGCAACGGCAGCACCTAAGACGAGTAAAATCACTGTTCTCATTACTAATCTCTGTTTTTTCATTCGTATCCCCCCTAGAATGCCACAATATTTATACACATTTTGTCTAAATTATACACTTTACATCATTTACATAGTGAAAACGGGAGAAGTTAATTGTGACAGCTTTATGAATTTTTCTTTGAAGACTCCATGGCAAGTGCCCTTAGTTGTTTCACTTCATGTGGTGTTAATTCTCTAGCATCTCCCGCAGATAGGCCATTCAATGTTAAAAACCCAAAGCGTTCCCTTTTAAGTTTCAAAACATCATGTCCAATCGCTTCAAACATTCTTCTGACTTGACGATTCCGGCCCTCATGTATAGCTATTTCGATAATCGCTGTTTGTTTTTGTTTGTCCATTGATAGCATTTTGACTCTAGCTGGCGCTGTCTTTCCATCTTCAAGTTGGATTCCTCTCTCCAACTTTAATAGATTCTCTTTAGATGGGATCCCTTTCGATTTCACAACATAGACTTTGTCAATCTGATTTCTTGGATGCATTAATAAATTTGCAAATTCTCCATCATTCGTAAGCAGCAATACACCAGAAGTATCATAGTCAAGCCGACCAACAGGATAAATTCTTTCTTTTTGCTCAGAAAAGAAGTCTGTAACCACCCTTCTTCCTTTATCATCACTAACGCTAGATATCACACCCCGGGGTTTATATAAGAGAAAATAGACAGGTTCTTCTCGTTGTATCTGTATCTCATTAACCTCTACCTTATCAGTAGGGGTGACCTTTACTCCTAACTCAGTCACAACTTTCCCATTTACTTTTACTCTACCTTCTTTAATCAATTCTTCGGACTTTCTTCTTGAAGCAATCCCCGCTCGGGCAATTACTTTTTGTAATCGTTCCATTAATTTCACCTCATATGTTGACCTGTAAGTACTAAATAGGTTTTAGTTGATTCTTTTTACAAAAGAATAATCACTATTCTATCCTAATGAATTATGACACATCTTTGCCATTTTTCAAAGCAACGGATACTGTTATTTAGAAAAATAAAGGCAGTGTTAAACTTACCCGTTGATTGAAGCTCCAGTCAACTTAGTGTGCTAAATCACCAAAGTCCTTTAATACTGCAAAAAAAGCAGATTCCCATGGCTTTTAGGAATCTGCTTTTTCAATATTTGCGCTCTATTTTGTTCCAAATACAAGTGTAACGACTAATATGGCAATAACAATTCCAAATACGTCTGCCAGGAGACCCACTTTTAGAGCATCTCCCATTTTCTTAATTCCAATGGCACCAAAATACACTGTCAATACGTAAAAGGTTGTATCCGTACTTCCTTGCAACACAGAGGCAAGTCTCCCAATAAAGGAATCAGGTCCATATACGGCAATTAAATCGCTTGTCATTCCAAGTGCGGCCGTCCCAGAAATTGGCCGAATAAGGATAAGCGGGACAATTTCAGCCGGAATGCCAATTGACTCCATAACGGGCCGGATCCATTTCATTAACGCTTCCAATGCACCGGATGCACGGAAGATAGAGATTGCAACAAGCATTCCCACAAGAAAAGGAATAATGGAAACAGCAATCTTAATCCCTTCCTTGCCGCCTTCAACAAAGCTTTCATAGGTGGGTACTTGCTTGAAGGTGCCATATAAAAGAATGAATCCAATTAAAACGGGGATAAATCCAAGGGAAATAAGCGAAATAAATTCCATGCTTTTCATCCTTTACGGCTTCTTCGATTATAAAAATAACGGTCAATCATGACGGCCCCCAGCATTGAAATAACTGTTGCGATTAGGGTTGGAACAACAATTTCAGTAGGGGATGCTGAGTTATAGTTCATTCTAATAGCGATGACAGTAGTTGGTATGATTGTAATGCTGGCAGTATTTATAGCCAAAAAAGTAACCATAGAACGACTGGCCGAATTTTTTCCGCCATTTAAATGTTTCAATTCCTCCATTGCTTTAATTCCAAGTGGTGTGGCGGCATTTCCCAAACCAAACATGTTTGAAATCATATTTGATAATATATAACCCATTGCGGGATGATTTGCTGGTACTTCTGGAAACAATCGTCTAACCAACGGGCGAAACAATTTGGTTAGTTTTACTAGTAGACCGGATTCCTCGGCAATTCTCATCATTCCCAGCCAAAATACGAGAATACTAATGAGTCCGATACAGAGAGTGACAGCCTCCTGTGCCCCAACAAATATCGCTTTATTTACTTCTTCCATCGTCCCATTAATTAGTGCGAAAATAATACCAACAACAGTCATAAACACCCAGATATAGTTAACCATTGATTCTCACACCTATAATAGATAAAAAAATTTCTTTTAGCGATTCAAATAGCCCCTTCTTCTTCTCTGGAACACCATCATAGTAGATTGGCACTTCCTTAACTACTCTTCCATCGAGACTTACTACAGCCTTGCCAACTATTTCCTCATGGCCAACCTTTCTATCCCAATCTTCAGAGGGCTTATCTAGTTTATATTTAATAGAAAATAAGTCCATTTCCTCTTCGGTGGCAGGGTATACCACTGTATTTTTCAAGTATAAATGTTTCTTATAATGCTTATTGTTAATCTTAATACTTCCCTTAGTTAGGACTTCCGCCATATCGAATCCTTTAAAGCCACTTTCAAACATAGCAATATGATCATTCCAATCATCGGAAGCATTGATTGTAACCGCTATTAAACTCATATCACCCTTTGAAGCAGTTGTGACAAGTGTTCTTTTTGCCCGCTTCGTATAGCCTGTTTTTCCGCCTGTAGCATATTTGTATTTTGTTAGTAAACGGTTTTTATTTTTCCATTCCCGATCCCAGCTTTCAGTGGGATTTGGTGCTTTGTGTACCTTCGTACCAGTAACTTTTTGGAATTTTTTATATTTCATTGCATAACGCATAAGCAGTGCCATATCGTAAGCAGTAGAATAATGGTCTTCGTGATCATCCAACCCATGAGGATTAGCAAAATGAGTATTTAACATTCCGATTTCCCTAGCTTTTTGGTTCATTATGTAAACGAAGCCATCTAAGCTTCCACCTACATGCTCTGCAATCGCTATAGCTGCATCATTCCCAGACCGCAACATCAAGCCATATACTAAGTGTTCTAACTTAATTTTTTCTCCTGGTTTTAAATAAACCGAAGACCCCTCCGCCCGGGTAGCTTGTACACTTACTTTTACTAATTCATCCATTTTTCCAGATTCGATGGCAAGAATGGCTGTCATTATTTTAGTGATACTAGCAATTCGTTTTTTGGTGTAGGCATCTTTTTCAAATAGGATACGACCCGATTCTTGCTCCATTAGAACAGCACCACGTGCACTTACGGAAACGGAAGCATCCACCTTTTGAGGAATGTTTGTTATAAATAATGTGGCCATGAGGGTGTAAACAACTAGTTTCCAAATCATTCTCATAAGATTAACCTCGTCCCCTTCTTTATTTTCTTTAAATTTTATGCAGGACAAGACTTGTTATGACTATTTCTGAGGAAAAAGAAAAAAGCAATTGGACTATTTGCCAATTGCCATTTGAAGATCTTCAATTAAAAAGCTGGCCATTTAAGCTCAATAGCCTGCTCCAAACGCATTTCAACGTCATTCCAATTAACAACATTCCACCAATTATCTACGTAACTACCTCTATTATTCTTATATTGAAGATAATAAGCATGCTCCCAAACATCCAAAACAAGCAGAGGAATTGTATCCCATTGTGTTAACAGCATATGTCTCTCAGTTTGTAATATTTCCAAATGCCTTGCACGTGGTGACCAAACAAGGATTGCCCAACCCACACCTTCCACCTGCTTGGCTGCTTCTGAAAATTGTTTTTTAAATCGTTCAAAACTGCCAAAATAGCGCTCTATTTCTGCTTTGAGTATTCCTTGAGGACTTCCCCCTTTTTTCGGCCCCATATTTCTCCAAAAAATCGTATGCAGGTAGTGACCTGATCCATGAAAAGCCAATTCCCTTGACCAATGCTTTATAAGGGAAAAATCATTATTATCTCTTGCCTTCTTTAGATTTAATTCAGCTTTGTTCAAACCATCTACATAGGAGCGATGATGCTTGTCATGATGTATTTTCATAATATCTTCAGAGATATAAGGCTCTAGTGCATTATAGGCATACGGCAGATCTGGAAGCATATGACCGCCAGGAGGAACAGTTTTATCTGCAACCCAAATATTTCCGACCTCTTGTTGTTTTCTATTAAAGTAGTTTTCCATTCGTTCATGAATGTCTTCTGCCTTTGCTTGAAGACTTAGCAGTTCCTCGTCAGACAATTGCTTACCCGTGGTTTCAATTATCTCGGTAAATTCATCAAGTTGCTGCCATAATTCAGAGTTTGCTTCCACATTATCCGTCTCCAGAAATCGTCTCATTTCTTCATTCCATTTAAACAATTCATTCACATAGTTATTAAAACGAGTCATTCATATCCCTCCTGTTTTGCTAATCTTACTAAGGATATGAAGGATTATTAAGATTATGTACGGTTAGTTAATATAGAACAGGCTGCCCCTGTTCATCACAAGGGCAGCCTGTTTCGTTTAATTTGATTGAATCATTTTCGTTCGATAGTCTGTTTCATAATACTCAAGTTCTTCTCTAATTCTTTGAAATTCACCTTCGAGACCTTTAACTAACTGTTGGAGATTGTCTGGTACACTTTTATAGAATTTTATTGAATTATTACCTGTATAGGCAGAACGACTATCCTCAAACCAAGCATCATTTTTAGGAGAGAAAAATTCTTCAATCACCCGATGAAAAATTTGATAGAGAACTTTTTCTGCAGATGCTTTTTGAAATGGTTCGCTTTGCATAATGACTGAACAGGCGTCCAAACCTTCCTCACAAAAAACAAGTATTTTTCGCAAATTTGAAAGGATTAACCGATTCGTGCTTGAATCGCTCTTGGCATGCTGTTCTAATTGCGATATGGTTGTTTCATTCAAATATGTTTCTAGTGAAATAATTGTGCCTGATAAAAATCCTTTGACTTCGCTGAGCTGTGTCTTAACTAATGAATTACCCATACATACCCTCCCCAAATTTTCCAAAGGTCATCTGCGCCCTAGGTTTTTTGAATATACTCTAGTGGAGAACGCAACTCGAATTGGCCCTTTTCTTTAACAGTAAGTAATATTTCTGGTAGTTTATTATAGTCGATATTTTGAAAATAAGACGCAAATTCAACCTTAGAATTAATATATAACCGTTTACGTTGGCGTAGCCCAGGATTATTTATTAAGCATACCAGTGCGACGATATCCTTAAACGTGACTTCTATATCCCCTTGTGACCAAACTGGGCCTTTCTGATAGGGTGTAAATTCATGAATAAATTCATCAAAGAAACGCAGGTATAGGACGTGAAGCGTTCTCACCTCCCCATCTTCGACAAAAGTTACTTCACTTCTATTAAAGAAGTCTTCTGAAGTATTTGACTTTTCCTTTTCTAATTCATAGCCCACACATTCTTTTATTAACAATTGAATCAATCCCCTTTTAGACTTTAACGAATCTGTAAAGAAAGAATTTTTTGAAAATCACCTTTATTTTATCATAACTTAGCGAACTTGTTTTCATTTAAGAGTTTATCGTTTCGTTGAATTTCTCAAAAAATAGGTCTGCTTCCTCTTGGACATACTCGTCATCTGCTTTTTCAGGAAGTAGGGGCAGTTCCTTAATGTTTTTTAAACCAAAATAATCAAGGAATTCTCTCGTAGTTCCATATAAATAAGCTCTCCCTGTACCTTCTGCCCGTCCTACTTCTTTTATAAGTGCTTTTGCCATGAGTGTATGTAACGGCCTTTCTGTTTTCACACCACGAATTTCTTCAATTTCTGTACGAGTTATTGGTTGCTTATAAGCAATAATCGCTAAAGTTTCCAAGGCTGCCTGTGACAATGTTGTCGTGTTGGGAGAATCTACAAGTCTTTTTAAGTATGTAGCATTTTCCTTTTTCGTGGCAAGCTGATATGTACCAGCCAGTTGGACAATCATTATTCCTCGATGCTTATCCTTTTCATATTCCTTTTTTAATTCTTCAATAATCTCATTAGCCTTAAGCTCATCAACTTCTAAAACTTCTGCTATATGTTTTATCGTAAGCCCTTCGTCACCTGCTGCAAATAAAAGGCTCTCAGCGATACTTTTCCAATTAATAATTTCCAACCCCTTCTACTCCTTCCGTAACAGCATGAACATAGATATTACCAAAGTTTTCATTTTGTTCTACGTCAATTTCTTTCCTTTTAATTAGCTCTAAAATGGCAAGAAACGTCACAACGATATATTCTTTTGCAGGATAAGGAAACAGGTCATTAAAGTTCTTTTTTCCTTTTAACTGTTTTAATTCAACCATAATTTCATTCATTCTAGCCTCTATGGACACCTCTTGGCGGGCAATTTTCGTTGCTAAGGGCCTTTGGAGCTTTTTCCTGCGCAACAACTTTTGAAAAGCCGCTAACATATCATAAAGGGTAACATCAAGCTCTGTTTTCTCTGGGATTTTTCCCTTCGCAAAGTCAGAAAGATCACTTGGCGGTTTGGTAAACATTAAACCACGTTCTTCCTCCATGGACTTTAAGTCAACCGCTGCCTCTTTAAACTTACGATACTCAATCAGTCTTTCGACTAGCTCATCCCTGGGGTCTTCCTCGAAGCTGATTTCTGAATCAAATTCATTATAATCTTCTTCATGTTTTGGCAAAAGCATTTGACTCTTTATAGCCAGTAGCGTTGCAGCCATCACTAAAAACTCACTCGCAAGATCAAGTTTAAGTTCCTTCATTGTCTTAATATAGCTTAAATACTGCTCTGTAATTTGTGCAACCGGAATATCGTATATGTCAATTTCTAACCGATTGATTAAATGGAGAAGCAAATCTAAAGGCCCCTCAAACGCATCAATTTTCACATTATATGAAACCATTTTTTCACCAAAATCCTTGAATAATTGTCCCTAAAATCAAGACTATTAATAGTATAGAGGATAAATATCGGTTATCCAATAGGAAAATTAACCGAGTATACCTAAATGGTTAAAATTTGATGTTTGCCCATAACAATGGACAAAGACACTACATATGATAAAAAGGAAAAGTACAATAAATTAATTGGAGGTTTTGAATATGTCTGATGGCGCATACGGTTTTGGAGGCGGATTTGCTTTAATCGTCGTTTTATTCATTTTGTTGATAATTGTAGGAGCTTCTTGGCTATAAATTAGGAAATAAAAAGCCCTCCAGAAAATGGTGGGCTTTTTATTCGTTAACCTAAGTACTCAATCTGCTCAAAGCCCATTTTGTTATGCTACACTATACATAATTAATTTGTAAGGGGGGATTTTTTGTACCCGGAAGAGTATATTCATTTTTTAGCACATTTTCATGGGGATCGGGACTATTTTGAGTGTCATGAAATCCTTGAGGAATATTGGAAGAAGTCAAATGATCAGAGCAAAGATTCAATATGGGTAGGTTTAATTTTACTAGCGGTGTCAGCCTATCACCATCGCCGAGCAAATTTTAATGGCGCTGGAAGAACTTTGAATAAGGCTATTCATATTTTTACTTCACAACAAAACACTTTACCTAAGATTGGATTAGAAAAACAAACGCTATTTTCCTTGTTAACTAATCAGTTGGCAATAATCAAAAAAGAGGAAGCCTATCAAAGCTATCATCTCCCTATAACTGACCCCTTTTTGTTAAAGGATTGTATTAAGAAATGTGAACAGATAGGTTATTCTTGGAATACGGCTAGTAATTTGAGTGATAAAAGCTTGGTGGACAGACATATACTACGGGACAGGTCTAGTGTTATCCAGGAGCGAATAGATGCAATAATAATTAAAAAAGGCAACGATAGTTAATCGTTGCCTTACAGATATACTTTTAACACGATTCGCATTTTTCAATAAATGGGGCAGTATTTTCATTAGCTGAAATTTGTTTATCAGGATACATTTCCTTCAAAGATTTAACCATTTTCTTCCCTACCCCTTGATGACGATGGGATGGATTCACGGAAATATGTTGTATTTCGAAAGAATTTTCATCATCTTTATTAAGCACTCCTAAAAGTCCGATGATATCTTCCTCTTTCCATAGAAAGAGCAGTAAGTTCTCATCAGTTTCATAGTCCTTAATGGTGGCTTGAAGTTTCTTCAAGTCCTTTTCAGTTGGCATAAAGGACATTAAGCCCATAGCTATTTTTTCGAACGTCTTCTTATAACGAATTAACATCATTGATCCCTCATTATATGAAATAAACCTAAGTTTACAAAGTCTATTCTTATGATATAAATATATTTAAATTGTTTATCTATTGTATGTAATTGGATTCTTAAAGTTCATTACTGACAATCATACAGAATAAATATTAAATCTTCAATGTTTAATATTATTACTCCAAAACAATAAAAACCCAATAGACAAGTCCCCAGATTAGGGAAAATCCAATAAGAATCCCTAAGACAGTCCATTTATTTTTTTTCATGAAAAACCTCCAAATACGATTTGAAGATGACATACCCAGACCTCATTCTACACTAAATAACAAAAATAATCCATTCTCTACGAAAAGGAAGCCGCCGCAGTTGCGGCAGCTTGTTTATTTTAAAGGTAAATCTAGTCGAATTAAGTCCTCATATGTCTCTCTTTTAACAACAAGTGTTGTCATACCGTTTTCAACAAAAACAACGGCAGGACGCGGCAGGCGATTGTAATTATTAGACATTGAATAACCATATGCACCAGTACAGAAAACTGCAAGAAGGTCATCCTCCTCTGTTTCAGGAATAGGAAGGTCCCAGATTAGCATGTCACCTGATTCACAGCATTTTCCCGCTATTGAAACGGTATCAGCAGATTGAGCTAATGGCTTATTGGCAAGTACTGCCTCATACTTTGCCTGGTATAGTGCCGGCCTAATATTATCGCTCATTCCGCCGTCTACAGCTAAATATTTCCGAACACCTGGTACCTCTTTTGAAGATCCAATTTTATACAAAGTAATTCCTGCATCACCAACAAGCGATCGTCCTGGCTCAATCCAAATTTCTGGCATCTGCATTGAAAACTTCTCAACTAAATTCTTTACTTCTTTAATTATTTCACTAACATATTGTGAAGGTTGAATCGGCTCATCTTCCTTCGTATAGCGGATTCCAAAACCTCCGCCCAAGTTTAACACTTTTGCCTCGAAGGAGAGCTCATTCTTCCATTTATACATCTTTTCGATAATTTTCGTAGCTGCTAATAAAAAGCCAGTTGTTTCAAATATTTGTGATCCAATATGACAATGTAAGCCGAGAACCTCAAAGGAATTATACTGGAGGGCAGTTTTTAATGCTTCTTCCGCCTGTCCATTTTGCAAATCAAAACCAAACTTTGAATCCTCTTGACCAGTTAAGATATAGTCATGAGTATGTGCTTCTATTCCTGGGGTAACTCTCAAAAGAATACTAATTGTTTCATTTTTCTCGTGACAAATAGTTCTTAAGAGTTCTAATTCGTAGAAATTATCCACAACTATACAACCAATATGATTTTCTAAAGCCATTTCTAATTCTTCTCTGCTTTTATTATTACCATGAAAATGAATTCTTTCAACTGGAAAACCAGCTGCAATGGCAGTGTATAATTCACCGCCTGACACCACATCAAGTGATAACCCTTCCTCCTCAGCTAGCTGCAGCATCGCAATCGTTGAGAATGCCTTGCTGGCATAAGCCACCTGTGATTTTACATTTTGGTCTTTAAAGGTTTGCTTAAAACCCCTCGCTCTTTCTCTAATTAGCGCTACATCATAAACATAGAGGGGGGTTCCAAATTGTTCGACCAACTCTACAGCATCTACCCCACCTATTTCTAAGTTCCCCTTACTGTTAACACCTGTGGTCCCGTAAAAATACATTCCCTTCCCTCTCTCCGTATAGACTCTTAGTTTAGTGTATGACAAGCAATAAAAAAGTAATAAATAAATAGACAGAATCCATAAAGGATACTGCCCATTTTTATCCTTATCCTTTATTTAATTAAAAATTACTTTAGCATAATTGTTAGCTTTCTGCAATTAATTGTTGAATTTTCAATCCTTAGGCGGTTGGCGGTAACGATTCCTTGGATGAACAATACTTGGTCGGAGTATTGAACCTGGAAATGCTCTGCGTATTACAATTTGCATAAATCCTTTTGGCTCAAAAGGAAGAAATGGCCATAAGTAAGGAATATTAAGTGCTCTAATATTGACAAGAAATAAAAACAACAAGGTTGAACCGATTATAAATCCTGGTGTATGGAAGATTGAAACGAGTATTACTAAACTCAATCTTGCTATTTTGTTAGCGACACTTAATTCATAGCTCGGTGTTGTAAATGAACCGATTCCAGCCACCGCAACATATAGAATTACTTCTGGAACAAATAACCCCACATCAATAGCTATTTGGCCAATTAATACCGCTGCAATCAAACCCATCGCTGTCGACAGTGGGGTAGGCGTATGAATAGCAGCAATTTTTAAAAATTCAAGTCCAAAATCGGCTAAAATGATTTGCAGGACAATTGGAATATTCGTCTGTTCATTTGGACCAACAAAGGCTATTGCTTCTGGCAATAACGATGGCTCTAATACAAACAAAAGCCATAAAGGAAGTAAGAATATTGATGCTATAACACCTAAAAAACGTGACCAACGCAGAAAAGTTCCCGATGTGGGGGATTCACGAAATTCTTCAGCATGTTGAATATGGTGAAAATATGTTGTTGGTGCAATAATAACACTTGGTGAGGTATCAACAAAAATAACAACATGACCCTCTAGTATATGAGCTGCCGCCACATCAGCACGTTCTGTATATCTTACTAATGGAAAAGGATTCCATCCTTGTTTGACAATAAATTCTTCAATGGTTTTATCTGCCATCGGAATCCCATCAATTTCAATCCCCTTAAGTTCTTTCCGAAGAATATTTACTAAATCAGGGTCTGCTATATCTTCTATATAACACAATGATACATCTGTCTTAGATCGCTCTCCTACTTTTAACATTTCAAAACGAAGTCGTTCATCGCGTATTCTTCTTCTTGTTAAACCTGTATTCATAATAATATTTTCTACATAGCCATCACGCGAACCTCTAATTACCTTTTCCGTATCTGGTTCTGCCGGTGTGCGTCCTGGGTAGCTTCTTACATCAACGGCTAGAGCTACATTGGAACCTTCGACGACTACAACAATTAAACCCGACAAAACCAAGTCGACCAATTCATCAAGTGTTTTAATCGGTTGGACAGATTGGTGAACCAAGCGATTTTCTACTACTTTAAAAATGTCCGCTGATAGTTTTTCGTGATCGTTTATTTCCACTAATTGTTCGACAAGTTCCATGATAAACAGGGTGTCACATAATCCGTTAACATAATAAAAGTGAACGTCTTTCTTTAGGATTTTTAACTTTCTTACTCCCAAATCAAAGCTCACCCCGAGGCCAACGCGCTGTTTCATGTAATTTTCAGTTTCAGCTACTGATTCAGGTATCGGCCATTTTTGTTCATTACTTCTCGACACGAAATCCGCTCCTTTCGAGTATTAGTTCTACCGCTTTTTTCGTAATCGGTGCACCTCGTTCGTAGTGATCCCGCTGAGCCATTTTTCCGACATCGCCGATTCCCACAATAATTGGAACATCCAATTCATCAAGGCAATAAACAGTGTCGCCATTTAACCTCCCGATTTCAAGCTCTGGTAATCCAAATTTGTCTACTCCATATGGAGTTAACTCACCATCCCTATCGATACATACATCTACCCTTGTCCACTCTGCCTGATGTGTTTTTGCTGCTACAGCAATAATCCCTAGAACTTCAATTTCCTCATGGTTTGCAACATACTTTAACGCTCTTTCACCTGCACCCTCACCTTCAAGTCCGCTATCATCGAACATCACTAATACAGGATCATTTGCCGCCGCTTTTATTAAATCGACAAGTTCCGCCCCGGTTAGTACTGAGGGATTCCCTTGTGACATTGAAATACAGCGTCCGTTGATATCATGTGCAACACGTTCCACTGCTCTTTTTGCATACTCATCACCATCAGTAATTAAAATGACTCGCCTCCGAGTGCTCATTTTTTGATGTCCTTTCAATTGGAAAAGCGCAAGACGCCTGCTTATGACTCGAGCTGATGGCATCTGGAGCTAGACAATTGTCAAATTTTTAATGATGAACTAAATAAACCCATTGAAAGATAGACCCAAAAATTTTCCCTAAAACAATGGCCATAATTAATATAATTATCTTTCCATCGATTCCAAGTCTCTTCGCCAAAACTGGAAAAACATTTAAAACTTCAGTTAGGGCACCAGCAAGCATTCCATAGAAGATACCTCCAGTTAATCCTAGGGGAATTAAAAAGAGGGAAGAAATCCCTAAAATCGGATCTCTTAGTGTTGCCATGGCGCCTGAAATGGCTCCTAATACCACAGCCCATTCATAGTAACGTATCATTTTCATTGTCTTTGACAACTGCGTCAGCCTAGGGATAATTCCTAGAACTGTTAAAAAGGCAACAAAACCCGAACCTACTGCTAATCCGCCTGCTAAACCTATAAATATGACACCTACTACTTTAATCGTCATTTATACGTTTCAAACTTTCTTTATTTTCATGTATGATTACATAATTATCTAAATCCAGTTGATAGTTAAACATTTCTACTTCAAGCGGACTTGGTTCTTCATTAATTCTTTTTTTGAATACATGATTAAAGAATAAAACCATACCTAGACCTAACCCAATAGAGTAGGGAATCTGAAAGAGCCACGGCTTTGAATCCTTCACACCAGTGATAATGGTATAAAGCTTGGCTTGAACACTTTGCATACTCACATCATCATGAAAGTTCATAATGGCCATTGCAGAACCGAAGAATAATAAAAACCAAATTAAGAGAAAAAACGGGAACGACATTTGCTTATTCTTATTGATCACTTCAATAATAGTTTGTGCGGGTCCAATTGATTGGACTTCCACTTCCTCAAACATAACAGTAATGGACCGGATGATTTTCATTACATCGATGATGATAATGTTTTTATCTTCTGGGGTAACCTGATGGACGATTACCTTTTTCAAATCTGGTATTGTTGATTCGGGAGCAATAATTTGGGCAATATCCATTAAGTAAACTTTTTCTCTAGGTTTTGTAAGTACACGATTCCGCATGCGGATGTAGATTGTTTTTTCCAAAACATTCACTCCCCACACATTGATTTCCTTGTATAAATAGTATGGTTCATAAACTCCCCATTCATGATAGCCAAAAATTGGTAGGATTTTTCCCATAAAAAAAGACCGTTGGATTAGAGATCCATACGGTCTTTCATTGTCTGAAGAATTTTCTTTTCAAGTCTTGATACCTGTACTTGGGAAATCCCAAGCCTTTGGGCCACTTCGGATTGCGTTTGATCCTTATAGTATCGTAAATAAACAATTAGTCGCTCGCGTTCATCTAATTCACGAATGGCTTCTTTTAGTGCAATCTTATCAAACCATTTGCCTTCATTGCCATCATCAATTTGATCGAGCAAGGTAATTGGATCTCCATCATTTTCATAAACCGTTTCATGAATAGATGAAGGAGTTCTGCTTGCTTCTTGAGCAAGAATGACATCCTCGGGAGATAGCTCCAGATGTGCTGAAATTTCATTAACAGTCGGAATTCTACCATACGTCTTCGATAACTCATCTTTAGCTTTTCTAATTTTGTTCCCCATTTCCTTTAGAGAACGGCTTACTTTAACGGTTCCATCATCACGAATAAACCTTTGAATTTCACCAATAATCATTGGCACTGCATAGGTTGAGAACTTAACATCATAAGACAGATCAAACTTATCGACTGACTTCAATAATCCAATACAGCCAATTTGGAAAAGATCATCAGGATCATAACCCCTATTTAGAAAACGTTGGACAACAGACCAGACAAGGCGCATATTTTTCTCGACAATTAAATCTCTTGCCGACTGGTCTCCGTCTTGGCTTTTTTTGATAAGTTCTTTTACTTCATTGTCTTTTAAATACGGTTGACTTTTTTCGTTTTTGACCTCCACATCCATCGGCAAGTCTCCTTAATTGCACAGCATTTTGCGGGTTTGTAAATGCTTTTTTAATCTTACTTCGGTTCCTTTACCTGGCTGTGAATGAACCTCTAACTCATCCATGAAATTTTCCATGATGGTGAACCCCATACCAGATCTCTCTAAATCTGGTTTTGTTGTAAATAATGGCTGGCGAGCTTCTTCCACATCAGCAATTCCTAATCCAGTATCCTTGATGGATAAATCCACTAATCCATCTTCGATGGTAACCTGGATGTAGACAATCCCATTTGGATCATTTTCATATCCATGGATAATTGAATTAGTTACTGCTTCAGAGACAACTGTTTTTATTTCAGTTAACTCATCCATCGTTGGATCAAGTTGAGCAATAAAGGCAGCGACGGTGACACGTGCAAATGATTCATTTTGACTTAAAGCGCTGAATTGAAGATTCATTTGATTCTTCATTTTTCAGGCCACCCCCAATCTTTGCAATGCAAACTCTTCTGTCGGTTCAAGTTTTAGGATTTTAAACAACCCCGACATATCGAATAATCGTTGTATTGCAGGGGAAATTGCACAAACAACCATTTCGCCGTGCACCTGCTTTATTTGCTTATATCTTCCAATAATGACACCTAATCCAGAGCTATCCATAAAAGATAGATCTTCTAAATTTAAAACTATATGACGAATATCATTTCTTTCAATTGCATTAGTAGCTTTTTCACGAAGTTCATCGGCGGTATGATGATCCAATTCACCACTTAATCGAATGCATAACACATCTTGTTTTATTTCAATATCAATGTTAAGACTCACTATTCCTGTCCTCCTTCAACTGGTATAGTGAGTCAATTCGTTACAGCTACAAGCATTTCCTTCTATCAAGACAAAAGAAGTTGATATTTGCTAAAAATAGTTGGATTTCGACAAACCTATTGAGTTGCTTACACTTATCTATTTGTCTGCTTCAGCACCTAGTCCCTCGAGTTCGCTTCAGCTTTTCTTATTTCCCTGCTTTTGTAAACATTCCAAAGGAGCGTTTATAGAGTGTATACCAGCCTGCTTCTTTTACATCACTTTTTGCTACCAGTTCACTCTCAAGTACCACTTGACCACCTTTTATTAGCTTAATGGTACCAACCTTATCTCCTTTTTTAATAGGAGCATCTAGATTCTTATTTAGATTGATTTTTTGCTCTACATCTACTGTTTTTTCACCCTTTTTTGTCAGTAAGGACAGGGGCTCACTTGTAACGGCTTCAACTGTTTTTTCTTTTCCCTTGCTAACTTTTGCTAGACCAATTGCTTGATTACGTTTAAACATCGGATGTGTTTGGTATTGGTTAAAAGCAAAATTTAGCATTTTTGTCACTTGTGCATTTCTTTCTTTTGAGGTTGGCGCACCAAATACAACCGCAATTACACGCATTCCATCCTTTTCTGCTGTTGCGGTTAAGCAATATTTCGCTTCAGCTGTAAATCCGGTTTTCAGTCCATCTACTCCAGGATAGAAACGTACTAATTTATTCGTATTTACGAGCCAGAATTTTTTATCAGTATCTTCACGGAGATACGCTTCATACATGCCTGTAAACTTTGTTATGTCCTCATATTTTAATAGTTCTTTTGCCATAATAGCCATATCATGAGCTGTACTAAAATGGCCGCTGCTTGGCAGGCCAGTAGTATTCTTAAAGAATGAATCCTTTAATCCTAATTCCTTTGCTTTTTCATTCATCATTTCAACAAAAGCCTCTTCAGAGCCTCCAATTCTTTCAGCCATTGCTACAGAGGCGTCATTACCTGAGCCAATAGCAATTCCTTGGAGCATCTGCTTTGTTGTCATTTGTTCTCCCGGCTCAAGGAAAATTTGCGACCCGCCCATAGAGGCAGCGTACTCACTTGTAGATATTTTTTCATCCCAAGTAAGTTTCCCCTTATCAATTGCCTCCATTATTAATAGCATTGTCATGATTTTTGTCATACTGGCTGGCGGCAGTTGCTCATTGCTATTTTTCTCATAAAGAACTTCCCCAGTATCACGCTCAATTAAAATAGCTGATTTAACATTGTTAGTAATATCGGCGCTCTTTTTTTCTTCTGCAGATGCGGCTGGAATCCATAAACTTGTAATTAACAAGAATATAACTAGTAAAGAGACATATCGTTTCATTCACATAACCCTCCATTCTTTATACGTTTCATTTTTTCCAAATCTACCAACTTTATACAGATATTTCCTCTAATAAATAATAAAAAGTCCAGGAATTTATCCTGGACTTTTTTACACTTATTTTATTCAGTGATTTCTTCATGAATAAGAATTGGTGCATCTACCTTTATTGATGACAATTTAATGTTTTCATAAAGCTTTTCTTTTACATTGCTAACGTCTTCAAAGTTACTATAAATCGTTACTAAGGATTCACCCTTTGCCACTTGATCACCGATCTTTTTCCTTAGAACAAGACCCACCGCTAAATCAATAATCGATTCTTTTGTAGCTCTGCCTGCCCCTAAAATCATTGCAGCTGTTCCTACTTCATCAGCAACAATTTCGGATACATATCCATCTTCTTTTGCTTCAAGTTCAAATGTAAATTGGGCTTGCGGCATTTTAGAAGGATCATCAACAATAGAAGCATCTCCGCCCTGGGAGCTTAAAAAGACTTTAAATTTTTCAAGTGCGGAACCATTTTTAATAACATTTTCAAGCATAGAACGTGCTTCTGCTAATGAATTGGCCTTTTCGGCAAGATAAACCATGTGACTTCCAAGCGTTAAACAAAGCTCTGTTAAGTCCTCAGGACCCTCTCCCTTTAAGGTATCAATCGCTTCTTTCACTTCTAGTGCGTTTCCAATTGCAAAACCAAGCGGCTGACTCATATCAGAAATAACTGCCATTGTTCTTCTTCCAACGTTATTTCCAATCCCTACCATCGCTTTGGCTAATTCTCTTGAGTCATCAAGTGTCTTCATGAATGCACCAGCACCGGTTTTTACATCAAGAACAATCGCATCAGCACCGGCAGCAATTTTTTTACTCATGATAGAGCTCGCGATCAGTGGAATACTATCCACGGTTGCTGTCACATCTCTTAGAGAATAGAGCTTTTTGTCAGCTGGCGTTAAGTTACCACTTTGACCAATGACTGCAATTTTATTTTTATTTACCAAGTCAATAAATTCCTCATTCTCAATTTCAACATGAAACCCTTTAACTGCCTCTAATTTGTCAATTGTTCCGCCTGTATGCCCAAGACCTCGCCCTGACATTTTCGCAACCGGTACATCAAGTGCAGCAACTAGTGGTCCCAGTACGAGGGTTGTTGTATCGCCGACCCCGCCAGTAGAATGTTTATCGACTTTAATCCCTTCAATATCAGATAGATTAATTTGATCTCCCGATTCCACCATAGCCAAGGTTAAATCTGCACGTTCTTTTTCAGTCATCCCTTTAAAAAAGATTGCCATTGTTAATGCACTTACTTGATAATCTGGGATTGAACCGTCTGTGTATCCATTAATAATGAATTTAATTTCATCTGTTGTTAGTTCATACCCGTCTCTTTTTTTCTCAATTAAGTCAACCATTCTCATCTTTTATCACCACTCTATTAGATTAAAAACCAGAAATTAATTCGCGATACTTTTAACTATTTCCTTTATGTATAAAAGGAAATCTGCTTTTACTCTTTCTGTTGTCTCAATAACTTCATCATGGGTTAAAGGCTGATCCAGGATTCCTGCTGCCATATTAGAAATACAGGAAATACCAAGAACCTTCATTCCGCCATGGCGAGCAACAATTACCTCAGGCACTGTTGACATCCCAACAGCATCACCGCCAAGTACTCTTACCATTCTTACTTCTGCAGGTGTTTCATACACAGGTCCAGGATTTCCAAAATAGACCCCTTCTTTTACATTAATGTTTAATTTTGCTGCTATTTCTTTTGCTGCAATCTGCAATTCTCTCGTATATGCCTCAGACATATCTGGGAATCTTACTCCAAGCTTAGAGTCATTAGGGCCAATTAAAGGGTTCGTTCCCATAAAATTAATATGGTCGGTTATAATCATTAAATCGCCTGCCTCAAAGCTTTCATTCACGCCGCCTGCTGCATTGGTCACAATTAACTTACCTACTCCTAGCTCTCTCATAACCCGGACAGGGAAAGTCACCTTATCCATACTATAGCCTTCGTAGTAATGGAATCGGCCTTGCATCGCAACTACTTCTACTCCATTTAGTAAACCAAACACAAGTTGTCCTGCATGGCCTTCCACTGTAGAAATAGGGAAATCTGGAATTTCGTTATAAGGTATTTTAACAGGATTTTCAATTTCATCCGCTAAGACACCTAAACCTGAGCCTAAAATAAGACCGATTGATGGTTGATTTGCATACTTAGTTTTTAAAAAGTCTGCAGCATTTTTAATTTTTTCAGTATTCATAGTCAATCCCCTTCTATTTCATTTCTGCAAGAAAGCTTTTTCCATAATTAGGAAGTTTTACATTGAAGTTATCAGCAACGGCAGCACCAATGTCCGCAAAAGTTTCCCTAATTGGCAGTTTTTTTCCTTCTTGCATTCCTTTTGAATAGACAATCAGCGGTACATATTCACGTGTATGATCCGTTCCAGGTGCAACTGGATCATTTCCATGATCGGCAGTAATAATTAACAGATCATCTTCTTTTAGTTTTGCGAATACTTCTGGCAAACGGGCATCATATTCCTCTAGTGCTTTTCCGTAGCCTTCTGGGTCGCGACGGTGTCCATAAAGGGCATCAAAGTCCACTAGATTTAAAAAGCTTATACCTGTAAAGTCCATATCTAATGTCTCGACTAATTTATCCATTCCATCCATATTAGAGACCGTTCTTAACGACTTTGTAATACCTTCTCCATCATAAATATCGGAGATTTTTCCAATGGCAATTACATCAAAGCCTGAATCTTTTAATTCACTCAATACTGTACGATCAAATGGCTTTAAGGCATAGTCATGACGGTTTGAAGTTCGTTTAAAGTTACCGGGTTTGCCTAAAAATGGTCTAGCAATTACCCGCCCGACCATATATTTTTCATCTAGAGTCAGTTCACGAGCAATTTTACAAATCTTATATTGTTCCTCGATTGGAATAATTTCTTCATGTGCTGCAATTTGAAGGACAGAATCAGCTGAAGTATAAACAATCAGTGCTCCTGTTTTCATGTGCTCTTCCCCAAGCTCGTCAAGAATTTCAGTCCCGCTAGCAGGTTTATTTCCAATAATTTTTCTTCCTGTTCGGTTTTCTAATTCCGTGACAAGCTCTTCAGGGAATCCATCAGGGAAAACACGGAAAGGAGTTTGAATATTTAAGCCCATTATCTCCCAATGCCCAGTCATTGTATCTTTCCCGTTTGAAGCTTCCATCATTTTAGTATAGACAGCTAATGGCTTTTCCGCTTTTTCAATTCCTTTAATTTCACGAATATTGCTTAATCCCAATTTCCCCATGTTAGGCATGTTAAGGCCATTCATTTTTTCAGCAATATGACCCAGTGTGTCTGCACCTAAGTCGCCAAATTTTTCTGCATCAGGCGCTTCACCAATACCAACCGAATCCATGACAACAAGAAAAATTCGTTTATATGTATTTGTAGACATTCGAGCATCCTCCTTTTTCTATACCAACGTTTAAAAATAATAGAAACAATCCACAAGGAATATGATTCCCTCTTTTGATTTTGTTATGAAACTTAATTCTGAAATTACGTCAGAGGTCTGACATCTCTATTTTACTAAATGATTTGAGAAATACAAGAAAAAGCTGCCTGAAATTTAGGCAGCTTTTTGACTTTTTTATCTTTCACAAAAAAATCTACTATTCTATCAGGCCCTTGGATGGAATTTACTATAGACATCCTTTATCCTAGTTTTTGTTACATTTGTATAAATTTGAGTGGTCGAGATATCTGCATGACCAAGCATTTCTTGGACAGCACTTAAATCAGCACCGTTCTCTAAAAGATGTGCAGCAAAAGAGTGTCTCAGTGTATGTGGTGTAAGCTCTTTATCAATTCCCGCCTCTTTTGTTAACCCTTTTAGAATTTTCCAATATCCCTGACGCGTTAATCTTTTCCCTTGATGGTTTAAAAATAACGCATTATCATGATGCTTTGCAGATATAAAATGTGATCTTCCATGTTCGAGATAAAGCTTTACCGCCTCGGTAGCTGTTTTTCCCACTGGTATAATTCGCTCTTTTTTTCCATTACCGTTGACGCGAACATATCCCATTGTTAAATGAACGTTCTCTAAATCAATATTAATTAGTTCAGTGACACGGATCCCCGTAGCATAAAGGAGTTCAAGCATTGCTTTATCTCTTAAACCAAAATGGTCCTGTTTGTTGGTTGTATCTAAAAGTTTTTCTACTTCTTCAAGACTTAAAACTTTAGGTATAGACCTCTGTGACTTCGGCGTTTCAATATGAACCGTTGGATCCTGGGCTACAGCTTTCTCCCTTAATAAAAATTGATGAAAAGCACGAACGGATGCCACATGCCTTGCTAGGGTTTTCGCAGATTTCCCTTGTTCTTTTAAAAAACCAAGAAAATGTACGATATGTATACGCTGCACATCGTCCAATCTGTCAACCGCCTCTACATTCTTCAAATAGCGAAGATAGCTTTTTAAATCCCGCTCATACGACAATAACGTATTTTTAGCTAGTCCTTTTTCTGCGAGCATAAAATGCATAAAGTTTTTTAAATAATCTTCCATGGTTATTACTCCCCATTTAAATAAAACAAAATCAGTCGATCCAACCAGACAGGATTCTCATCATTTTCTGTATTCGAGACCTTTAATGCGGTACCTTCCGGTGCATCATAGCGATGATAGCCTTGGTACTCTTCATTTACCCACATAATACCATAATAAAAGAGTACCGTGCACCCTGTGAATATAATAAAAACCTTTAAGGTTTGCAAAACTATCTTAAAAAATGAGACCATTTCTCTTCCCCCAAACAGACTATACTAGTAAAAGATATGCCAAATTGGTCAAGTTTTATACCTAAAAGTCTGGAAAGAAGCAATTATTTTAATCTCCTTAACAACAAAAAAGCCCTTTTTACTTTGTAAAAAGGACTCACACTATCATTCTGTATTTTCCTCTATATTAACCTTATCCTGACAGCGATAACAGATGCCATGGAAGGTGAGGCGATGATCTTTTATTTTAAAGTTCCATCTGCGTTCAACCACATCTTCCACATCTTCAAGAAGATCTTCTTGTATTTCATCTACAGCCCCGCATTCAATACAAACTAGATGATGATGAAAATGCGCTGCCCCTTCCTGCCGAAGGTCATAACGTGAAACCCCGTCACCAAAGTTAATTTTATCAACTATTTTCAATTCAGTAAGCAATTCTAATGTCCGATAAACCGTTGCTAAACCAATCTCAGGCGATTTTTCTTTAACGAGGAGGTATACATCTTCTGCACTTAAATGATCCTCTTCATTTTCTAGCAAAACACGAACGGTTGCTTCACGTTGAGGTGTTAGTTTATAGCTAGATGAATGCAATTGTTTTTTTATTCTCTCGATTCTAGTTTCCATCCCGAAGTCCTCCCTCGCCAATGCTATTCTCATTATAACAGATGACAAAAGAGATTCAAAATAAAATTATTATAAATAACATTATATATTAATTATTAAATAGTAATAATTATAAAAAAGTTATTCCTAACATTGCATTCATCAGCCATGGGGATAGGTATGCTTCGATACCCGATGCAGCTGAAATAAAGATTATCGCTGCAAGGAATGCAAAAATATAACGCTTAAAAAACGGCAAAATTGGTTCTCCATATTTTTTTAAGAACTGTCTTTTAATCATTCTCAGTGAGAATATTACCGATAAAGCGGCCATTATAATGAAAACGGGAATGATAATCAAATTCTGCGGCATGATGGAGACAAACGCAAGCATAAATCCATTCCACTTCATTTGGCTGACTAGAAATCCAACCGTAAATCCAACAACCATCCCTTTAATAAATAAGAGAATAAGAATAACTGGGAGTCCGATAATGGAGATTCCAAGTATCCAAATCACCCCAATGTATTTACTGTTATGCAGGAAGCTTTGTGTAAATTGGTCATGGTTTTCAGCAACTTTACCATTTGAAATTTGACTAAAGAACTGTGAGAGATAGTAAAATAAATCTTCTTTTTGTGTGATACTCATGCTATTAACGACAATGGCGCCAAAAATCACTCCCATTAAGAACAATATAACTATAAATAAAAAAATCGAGGAATGCTCACGGAAATAACTGGCGACATCGTTTTGGTATAATCGTTTCTTCATCTGCGTTTCCTCCTAATCTCCTGCACCTTAGTTAATACATTTTATGCCTGTCTAGTATTTCTATGACGATTAATTAATGAATTAATAGATTTAAAAGGCTGTGCTATTGTTTAGTTTTGATTTTTGCGAAATCCACTTCGCTTTCCGCGGGCGGTCCGGTGAGCCTCCTCAGCGCCAAAGCGCTTCCGGGGTCTCCCGCAGGAGTCTCGCAGATTTCGCAAAAATCTAATCAAAATCACCCTTCGCCTTTAACACAGCAAATTAAGAAAACCGATAGCATTTGAGCTACCGGTTTTCTTAAAAGTTACAAACATTAATATAAACGTGACCTCTTTTAATTGGTCTTGGTCACGTAGAACCTTCCTAAGTGACCGGTTTTCTCTTTTTGAACTGGTTTCGGTCACGTAGAATCCGCTAGAATTTACCATCAATTTTTAATCAGCAATTTTTCCGTATTTTCCACCGCCGCCTGCTGCGAGGTTAACTGTTCCTTCTCTTGCTTTCAAAATGAGATTGGCAATTTTAGGTGGAACTATCTCACTTAACGCTTCATAGGGGACTTCATGTAGTATGGCCATTTCTGAGCCAAAATGATTTACAAGCTTTTCGAGCAATTTAGGGCCTAAACCAGGAATAAATTCTAGCGGGACCTGATGAACATAGGCTGGACGATTGCCTGGACCTTGCTCCGCTGTTTTCAGTTCAAGAATTCGGTCTGCTACCCCTTTGATGATTTTTTTGTTACCACATTGAGGACAAGCATGGTCGCCCTCACTAGCAGAGTGTAGACACTTTGCACAGACTGTTTTATGGTACTTTCCTAAAAGTGGGTCTAATCCATAGTTAGCAATGATTTTTCTACCCTCTTCACCTTTCAAGGCTTTCCTTAATTCGAGAAAGGTAGGCTCTTCCATCGCTATCACCTGATATTCACGGGCAATTTTTGCTAATGAATGGGCATCGGAATTGGTTACAAAGGTATAATCATGTAATTCTTTTATTTGATCTGCCATCCTGGTATTAGAGCTTAAGCCAAGCTCGATACCGTCGATGAGGTTGGGATCAAAAACTTCTATTAAGGATTTGTTTACACCCTTACCATACAAGCTCTTAAAAGGTGTAAACACATGAGCGGGGATGAAAATCCCATCTAGCTCTTTTACTTTTTTTTGTATTTCAAGGCCCGTCACATAAATCCGCTGTGAACTCAGCTGAACATTTTTTAAATGGTCTGCTAGCCAATTAGAAAACTTTCTCATAATTGAAATCGTTGGAAAATAGCAAAGAACATGGATAGGACCGTTGCATTGTTCATCATAGATTTCTAACTCCGAACCTGGAATGACCGTTAAATCGCCAAATACCAAACCTCCATCGGGATGCTCAAAGATATCACCGCTTGAAACGAGACTTTCCATCTCTAGAATCACTTCTGGAGAATGGCTGTCAATGATTCCTATCATATTTAATCCCTTTTCATGCCTTGCATGCTCGATAATATTTGTAAACGTTAGCGATTTAGCACCAGTGATTTTAACTGGTTTGCCTGTCCATGTTCGACCGATATGAATATGTAGATCTACATAGAATTTTTTCATTTTCCAGCTAACGCCTCTTGTAATTGCAGGTATTGAACAGCGTATACAGTCTTGGCATCATAGATCTTTTGGTCCTTCATATATTGAACTGCTTCAGCCAGCGTTAATTCCTCCATATTAACAAATTCATCTTCGTCCAGAACAGCTGGATCTTTCTTTTTCACTAAACCTTTAGCCACATATAGATGGACAATTTCATCAGCAAATCCTGGTGAAGTATAAAAGGAAATTAGCCATTCAAGACTGGCACATTCATAACCCGTCTCTTCCTCTAGTTCTCTCCGGGCACAAAGAGCAGGCTCCTCGCCTTTTTCCAGTTTTCCAGCAGGAAT
Organism: Neobacillus sp. FSL H8-0543; assembly: GCF_038592905.1. Classification (GTDB taxonomy): domain Bacteria; phylum Bacillota; class Bacilli; order Bacillales; family Cytobacillaceae; genus Neobacillus. Next base: position 694,628 of record NZ_CP151943.1, read on the forward strand.
TTCTACAATTGTACGCTCTAGTGCTTTTCGAAATTGCTCGACCATTACTATTTTATTATCATCGGTGATTGCTAAAATAGCTACAGCACCAGGATGTTTAATAATTTCTCTTTTTGAATGCTTTCCATTTGGAAGCTCAACATCCTTTAGGTGAAGACTAATTATTTTACCTGAAAAAACTTCCTCACTTTTGATTGTTTTTTCTTCAAGGCTACTCATTTTAATCACTCCAGTTCTACCCGATATGTTTACCTCATACATTTTACCATACTTAATTTGGGGGAGTATGGGATGAAGGTATATGTACATGAAAAGGGAATTGTCCTAGTGGGAAAAGGATGGGAAGTTCTTCAGAAACTGAAGGAATACAATAAGGAACATAAGACTGTTGCCGATTGGATAAAAAATATTTCCCGAAAATAACCTCTTCGTTTGTAGTTTGCCCTGTTCTTTAATAAACTTGTCTAAAAGGATGGGGTGATTTTTTGAAAAAAAGAAGATTAGGAAATTCTGATTTAAATGTTACAGAATTAGGATTGGGCTGTATGTCCATTGGAACAGAAGAGAAAGCAGCAAGGGCGATTATTGAAACGGCATTAGAGGAAGGCATCAATTATTTTGATACTGCCGATTTATACGATTTAGGTGAAAATGAAACGATCGTTGGGAGAGCCTTAAAAGATGTTCGCGAGCAGGTAATCATTGCTACAAAAGTTGGCAACCGTTTGTACCAAAATCGTGAAGGATGGTCATGGGATCCATCCAAGGCTTATATTAAGGAACAAGTGAAAGAAAGCCTGAAGCGGCTCGGTACCGATTATATCGATTTATATCAGCTCCATGGCGGTACACTAGATGATCCAATTGATGAGACGATTGAAGCATTTGAAGAATTAAAATCAGAAGGCTTTATTCGCTATTATGGAATCTCATCGATTCGCCCCAATGTTATCCGTGAATTCGCGAGCAAATCTAGTATTGTTTCGGTGATGATGCAATATAGTATTTTAGACCGCCGACCGGAGGAAGTAGCGTTACCACTCCTCCATGAACATGGAATTAGTGTCGTCACCCGAGGCCCTCTTGCAAAAGGACTATTAAGTGATAAAATGCTAGAAAAAGCATCTGAAGAGGGCTATCAAGACTACAGCTTGGCCGAGTTAGCTGGGGTTTTACCATTGTTGAAAGAAAAAGTTGCTTCTTTTCGATCTCTAACGGAAGTAGCTCTTCAGTATAACTTGGCAAATCCTGCTATTGCTTCGGTCATTGCCGGTGCTAGTAATCCAGAACAGATACGGATTAATGCCCGTGCAGTCAGAAGCAATCCATTGATAAGTGAGGAAATTGCCATTATTAAAGAATTGACAAAAGCAAATCTCTACAGCAACCACCGTTGAAAAGGAGAGCCATATTAGCTCTCCTTTTTCATTGCATCATTTAAATTCCTTCCAGTTCATGCCACTCTCGTTTAACAGATCTTCAAACGATTTATTCTTTTCTTTTAATCGGCGCTCTTCCCGTTTCCGTTGTTCTTCTGCTTCTTTTTTCCGTTCCTCTACTGCCTTTAACTCTTCTTGTTGATCTTTTAATTGCTTAAGCAGGTCTGGATTGATGATATCTTTTAGCGTTACCGCTGAATCTTCTCTTTTTGGCTTAGATTGATTTTTTTGTTTCGATTTCTTTTTCATCCTAAACTCCCCCATAATAAGTGTTCCTTACTATTATATCATTTAAGTTGATTTCCGCTCCAATCAACTTAGTTATAGAATTAACAATGACCTTGATCGAGCCAATTCGAAAAAAACAGGCTGCTATAAGCTCAGCCTGTAATCCTTTAATATGCGTCGAGCTCTACGTTATCATTTACCTCCAAGGCTGCCTCTGTTGAGTTGACAACCTCCTCAACGGTAAATCCTTTTGCCACTTCAACAAGCTTTAGGCCCGAATCGGTTACATCCATAACCGCCCGTTCGGTGATGATTCGATGGACGACACCTTTTCCAGTTAAAGGAAGGGTGCATTGTTTTAATATCTTCGATTCGCCCCGTTTGTTTACATGTTCCATAATAACTATTATTCGCTGTGCACCATGGACAAGATCCATAGCACCACCCATGCCTTTAATCATTTTCCCTGGTATCATCCAGTTTGCCAAATCACCCGTTTCAGAAACCTCCATTCCGCCAAGGATGGCCACATTAATATGGCCGCCCCGAATCATCGCAAAGGATTCTGCACTATCAAAATAGGCCGAACCACTTATTGCTGTTACTGTTTCTTTCCCGGCATTAATTAAATCGGGGTCTACCTCTTCCTCTCTAGGGAAAGGACCAATCCCTAGCAAGCCATTCTCTGATTGCAAAACAACCTGTTTATTTTCTGTTATATAGTTTGCGACAAGGGTTGGCATACCAATACCAAGGTTTACATAATATCCGTTTTCTATCTCTTTCTCTGCTCTTATCGCGATTCTCTCTCTAACAGAAACCATTGGCCTTCACTCCTTTCCACAAATCTATTTGCTAACTGTCATTCGCTCAATACGTTTTTCTTGCTCCCCTATGATGATCCTTTGTACATAGATGCTCGGTGTGTGAACAAAATTCGCATCCAGTTCACCAATTTCGCAGAGGGTTTCAACTTCAGCTATCGTTACTTTCCCCGCTGCTGCAATCATTGGATTAAAATTACGTGCGGTTTTGTGATAAACAAGATTCCCCATCTTGTCGCCCTTCCAGGCTCTTACTATACTAAAATCAGCTGTTAGCGATTCTTCTAACAGGTATTCTCTCCCATTAAAAACCTTTGTTTCTTTTCCATCTGCAATAGGTGTTCCAACCCCGGCAGGAGTATAAAATGCGGGTATTCCCGCACCTCCTGCACGTATTTTTTCTGCAAGGGTTCCTTGTGGTGTTAACTCTACTTCTAGTTCACCTGTTAACACCTGTCTCTCAAACTCTTTATTCTCGCCAACATAGGAGCCTATCATTTTTTTTATTTGCTTATTTTTTAAAAGGAGTCCGAGACCCCAGTCATCAATTCCGCAGTTGTTAGAGATAACGGTTAAATCCTTTACCCCTTTATCAACTAACGCTAATATTAGATTTTCGGGAATACCGCACAAGCCAAAGCCTCCAACCATAAGGGTTGCACCATCATGTATATCTTCTACCACTTCTTGGAAGGATGTACAAATCCTCTTCATACTGTTCACTCCTCCTATTAGGCTTATGCTAGCTCTACAACCGTTGCTACACCTTGACCACCGCCAATACAAAGGGTAGCCAATCCTAACCGTGCGTTTCGCCTAGTCATTTCATGAATTAATGTAACAAGAACACGCGCACCACTTGCGCCAATTGGATGACCCAGCGCGATTGCCCCGCCATTAACATTCAATATTTCCTTATTAAAATGAAGTTCGCGGTCTACTGCTAATGACTGTGCCGCGAAGGCTTCGTTTGCCTCAATTAACTCAAGCTCTTCCATTGAAACAGAAGTCTTTTCAAGGACCTTTCTTACCGCTGGTACTGGACCGATTCCCATAATGCTTGGATCCACCCCCGCACTGGCGTTTCCTTTAATTGTTACTAATGGCTTTAACCCGAGTTCATCTGCCTTTTTCCTGCTCATTACCACCAAGGCTGCCGCCCCATCATTGATTCCTGAAGCATTGCCCGCAGTCACACTTCCGCCTTTTTTAAAGGCTGGACGCAGTCCTGCCAGCTTTTCAACGGTTGTTCCTTTTTTCGGATATTCATCTGTATCAAAGACAATCGGTTCACCTTTTCGTTGTGGAATCAAAACGGGAACAATCTCATCTTTAAATTTCCCTGACTCGATTGCCTTAACGGCTTTCTCCTGGCTCCATGCCGAAAATTCATCTTGTTCTTCTCTTGTTAAATCATACTTGTCGCATAAGTTTTCTGCTGTCATTCCCATGTGATAGCCATTAAATGCACAATGCAGTCCGTCTGCAAGCAAGGTATCAATTAATGTTTGATCACCCATTTTAAAGCCATCACGCGCGTTTTTCAAAAGAAATGGTGCTTGACTCATATTCTCCATCCCGCCTGCTACCACGATTTCAGCATCTCCTGCGATAATTGCCTGCGTCGCGAGGTGTACCGCCTTTAAACCGGAACCGCATAATTTATTAATCGTCATTGAGGAAACGCTTTCAGGAATACCTGCACTAATTGCTGCCTGTCTCGCTGGATTTTGACCAAGACCTGCCTGCAAAACGTTTCCAAGAATAACCTCATCGACTTGTTCTGGCTTTACTCCTGCTTGTTCTAGTGCTCCTTTGATTACTGTTGCTCCTAATTCAGGTGCTGATACACCTTTTAAACCACCGTTAAAATTTCCAAGTGCAGTACGTACAGCACTAACAATTACTACTTCTGTTTGACTCATCTTTACCTCTCCCCTTCAATGATTTTTACCATTACTATTTCTAGTAAAAAGACTGTAAACCCTCTAATTTTGTCAATATTTCTATAATTCTTGATTTTTCAATTTCAATACCTCTACAATGAAAGTATGAAGGTTCGAGGGGGAAAATGATGCTTAATTTACCTAATAAAGTAACAATTATTGAGGTTGGTCCACGTGATGGCCTACAAAATGAAAAGAATTTCGTACCTACTGAGTTTAAAAAGCAGTTTATAGCAGGCTTAAGAAGTGCGGGTCTTGAGGAAATGGAGTTAACTTCATTTGTATCACCAAAGTGGGTGCCGCAGATGGGAGATGCTGCGGAAATTGTTGCTGATTGTCTTGAACCAAATACCAGGAACTTTGTGCTAGCACCAAACCGAAAAGGTATTGATCGCATCTATATGTCTGAATGCGAAGCGGTTGCCGTATTTGTAGGTGTCAGTAATAGCTTCAATTTAAAAAATATTAACAAAACTACAAGGGATAGTATGGCGGAACTGAAGCCGATTATATCTGAATTAAAGCAAAAGGATTATTTTGTCCGTGCCTGCATTTCTACTGCCTTTTATTGTCCTTATGAGGGAAAAATGACCGAAAATGATACCATTCAGCTTTGTCGCGAATTTGTTGAAGCCGGTGTGGATGAATTAAGCGTCGCCGATACAATCGGGATGGCATCACCTTCTGAAGCCTATTCTCTCTTTATAACATTAAAAAAGGAATTTCCGAATACGCTGCTAACAGCACACTTCCATGATACTAGAAAGCTTGCACTAGCAAATATTTTAGCCTCACTTCAGGCTGGAATTGACCGCTTTGATTCTTCTGCTGGCGGTCTTGGCGGCTGTCCGTTTGCACCGGGTGCTTCTGGTAATGTGGCCACAGAAGATGTTGTATATATGCTTGAACGAATGGGAATCCCTACCGGCGTTGATCTTAATAAGCTGATGAATGCAATAGAAATTATTCGCCCTCAACTTTCACGGACGATTGATAGCGGCTATTATCGGCTTCATACACAAACGGTATAGATTTTGGCTTGCATAATCAGGCTCCTATTTATGCATCATATTAGGTGAATCCATTTCAAAGGAGTTTGATTATTCATGAGTCAAAAACGGGATAAGGGCTATAGTCAAAAGGGAAAAGATTACGCTGAATCAGCAAGTGGAGGCAAGCGGATGATTTCGGCTGAAGAAGTAGAAAAAGCCATTCACCCAACGAAACGCGAAAATGCTGAATAATAAATGTAACGAGCCGCTAAGTAGAGTTAGCGGCTTTTTTTATGGTAAAATAAGTGACAATAGTAATATACCAAATGTTGGTCGACGATTACTATCACTGACATATGCTATAACAAACACTTCAGGAGGTGTTTTTGTGAGAAGGGCATTACGGGCTGTGTTTATTTCTTTGCTGTTTACATTGTCCTTAAGTATATATTTTACAAACCGAATGATGTATATGAAAAAGAAGGATGAGCAGTTTATTTTAAATCGCGAAAAGGAAGCAGGCAGATTTGATCCGGAACAATTCAAGTCGCTTCCAAAGCGAGAGGTTACGATATCCTCTCCTTTCGGCTACCCCATTAAAGCACTCCTTGTTGAGCCACACCAGTCGAACCGATATATCATCATAGCTCATGGTGTAACGGAAACGAAAATTAACTCCATTAAATATATGAATCTTTTCTTAAAGCTCGGATTTAACGCCATTATTTATGACCACAGACGCCATGGTGAATCTGGCGGGAAAACAACCAGTTTTGGCCATTATGAAAAGTTTGACTTGAAAGCGATTATTGATTGGCTAAGAAACGAGAAGGGTCCAAGTCTCAAGCTTGGTATTCATGGCGAATCCATGGGAGCGGCTACGATGCTGTTGTATGCTGGTATGCTTGAGGATGGAGCAGATTTTTATATTGCTGACTGCCCTTTTTCTGATTTAAAAGAACAACTCACCTATCAGCTTAGAAAAGAATATAAACTGATTCCAAGTTTGTTAATTCCTATTGCGGATCTGATTCTGCGTTTACGGGACAAATATTCAATCCGTCATGTCTCACCTATTTCAGTGATTGAAAATATTAAACATCCTATTTTGTTTATTCATAGTGAAAACGATGATTTTATTTTGCCTTCAATGACGAAGGAGCTATACGAGCAAAAACAAGGACCGAAGATGCTTTATCTTGCTGCGAATGGACGTCATGCCCAGTCTTTTAATGAGAATCCGGAAGATTATATGAGAGTCATTGATGAATTCTTGTTAAAATACATCAATCCTGCTAAGTAAAACGACTAATCTGTGATTTTCGGATTATATCTACAATATAAAAAACCAGACTGTCCATAATGGGTCAGTCTGGTTTTTCTGTTAGTACGAAGCTCATGTAGCCGTTTAGGATTTGTTGCGGACTCTTTAATTGAAAGCAATTAGTTGCCTGAGAAAAATCAATGGTCATTTGTTCATCAAAGAAAACTAGTTTTTCCTTTTCCAGGAAGACCGTTTGATTATTTGTTTCTATACTGATGTCGTTCGTATCCAGCTCTGGTACAAACCACAGGGCAAATACACCACTTACCGCACAGCCGCATCCCTCAATATCGTACTTTAGCTTTAGATAGCCTGCTCGTCCGATTGTTCTCTCACTAATTTTCTCTGCCGCTGCTGCTGTTATTGTAATTTCCATGTTAATGCCCCCTTTTGCTAGCATACAAATTGTATCATATGTTTTTATTGCCGTTTATTTTTTAGCTCTTTCTTGCATTTTCCTCCCCTTCCATTTAATCTCAAAGGTATATATACATTTTTTAAGGGGTGTTGGAGATGTCAAAGATTCAAATCAAAGTAAATGATAATGGTTCACTTCGAATTACAGGCGAGGTGGAATTGATCGATGGTGAAGGCAATGTCTACACAACAAAACCAACATTTTCACTTTGTCGCTGTGGCTTTTCGAATAACAAACCATTTTGTGATGGCTCTCATAAAGGGAAGTTTGAATCCCAGGTTCGAGTTTCTGCAGAAGATTAGGATACAAGAAAGAGCGGCTTTCACTGATGTGAGCCGCTCTTTCTTGTATCCGTTAGCCGAATGTCTATAACATCCCCAATCGGGATCCGATGTGCCTCATCAAAGCGGTCTATGATGCGAAGCCTATGGCCAAGCTCATCCCAGTAGTGGATTTTTCCAATCACGATTTCATACTTATGATTCTGATAGTGGGTAATCGTAACGAACTGGTCAAATTCAAGTGCTTCAGATAAAGTCTCATTCATCAGTTCAAGCTGCTGCTCATCCATTTCCCTCTTTTCTTCGTATCCATCCTCCTTCACCCAATCCCTAAGCATTTTAACATGCTCTGGAAGCATCATTGACGTCCATTTTATCCGTCCGCGGTCACGAATCATACACTTCTACCTCTTTCGATTTTCTTATTGTCTAGCTATAGCGCCCTTTTACCTTTTATGTCCCCCAACAAGTGTGGCTCGATGCTTAGCGGTTCCTGCAGCGGTGTAGGAAACAGCACGCAGCAGCGATCCTGAGCCGTAACGCCTGCGAATAGAATCAACCACATAGCCGAGCTCCCGTCGCTTAGCAGCACCCATGTCAAAAAGATCGAGCTGCAGCTCGTGATCATCGACAATATTCCCGATAGCAATCGATATTTGCCTTACCGTTTTTCCTGTATAGTGTTCATTAAATAATTCAAGACAGACACGGTAAAGCTCCATTGTCACGTTCGTTGGCTGTTTAATGGTTCTTGAGCGCTGAAAGCCGCCGCCAAGTTCATCCTGGCTGTAGCCAACCCCAAGAGTAATGGTCCTTCCCGCTTTCCTGCGTGTTCTCGCTCTCCGGGCAACTTCCTCACACATTTCTAAAATTACATGCTTGATTTCCTCTGCCTCTTTATAATCTCTCAAAAGAATTTGGCTTTTTCCAAAACTGATTTGTCCTTCAATAATTGGTGCTCCCAAATCAGAGAGATCAACTCCCCAGGCATGATAATAAAGCTGATTACCCATGATTCCGAATTTCTTTTCCAGCCGTTCTAAATCATAGCGCGCGAGCTGGCCCACAGTGAAAATGCCCATGCCATTTAATGTTTTTTCAACGCGCCTGCCAATTCCCCACATTTCTCTAAGCGGTGACACATTCCATAGCTTTGTCTGCACATCTTCATATGTCCATTCAGCAATCCCGTGTTTCTTTGCTTCAAGATCGAGACAAAGCTTAGCCAACAGCATATTGGGCCCAATCCCAACTGCACACGGCAATTGAAATTCGCGCTCAATATCATCCTTTATTTTTTGCGCAATAGTTGTAGCATCCCCCCACAGATGACTGGCTCCATCAACTTTAATAAAGCTTTCATCGACGCTATACGTATGAAGTGCTTCTTTCGGTACATAACGATTAAAAACGCGGGTAATTTCTGTAGAAATCCGTAAATAAGTTGCCATTTTTGGTTCAACCACTTGAATGCGCGGATCATCAGGAACCTCGAACAGCCGTGAACCCGTTTTGATGCCAAATTCTTTTTTCATGCGCGGTGAAGCAGCAAGCACGACACTTCCATTCCGGTCTAAATTACCCGCTACAACTAAATAGCAGGTCAAAGGGTCCAGGTCGAGCATGACAGCCGAACAGCTTGCATAGAAGCTCTTCATGTCGACACATAATATTTTATTTTGCGGTAACGCACTGTAATCGACCATGATTTTTTCCTCCGAAAATCAACTTTAAATAACGAACATTCGTTCCTTTTTATTATACTCACTATCTTAAGCGAATATGCGTTCGTATTCAATGGAAATTTTTTGACAGATTTCATGGTTATGGATTTTTTTCAAAATGATAATTTGGAGAAATAAAGTTATACTTGTGGAGAGGTGCACCTTTATGGAGAAAAAACTAATTATAAAAATGATAAAAAATTGTTTTAGACAATATTATTCCGAAGTGGATTTGCTACCAATGAGTGAAAAAGATTTAGAGGAACTTGCCTATCGGATTATCAAAATGAAAACAGAACAGCCAACAGCGGATTTATACGAGGTCATCAATGATACGGTGTATGAGTTTTTAACGGGATAACTATTATTCATTAATATGAAAAACTTGATGGGAAGCTGCAATTGTTATCCTGATGTCGGCTAATTCGGACAGGACAAGCTGGTATTGCTAATCGTTGTCTGAATGAGTGGCTTTTTTGATAACATTAGTCATGAACACTTTATGAGGACCAATTTTTTAATTTTCCTACCAAAGTGGGCTTCATGAACGCTCCATGAGAACCACTTTATCAATTTCCCTTTGAAAGTGGGCTTCATGAACGCTCCATGAGAACCACTTTTTCGATTTCCCTTTGAAAGTGGGCTTCATGAACGCTCCATGAGAACCACTTTATCAATTTCCCTTTGAAAGTGGGCTTCATGAACGCTCCATGAGAACCACTTTATCGATTTTCCTATGAAAGTGGGCTTCATGAACGCTCCATGAGGACCACTTTTTCGATTTCCGTATGAAAGTGGGCTTCATGAACGCTTCATTAGGACTACTTTTTCGTGGTTCCCGTTGTTAAACTATTTTTTATTAAAAGCTTTTTTACCGATACGTTCAAATAGCCGCGGGAAGAGGACATAGACGATACTCCCCATATTCATCCAGCGCGGCAGGTTGATTTCTCTTGTGTTTGTGAGCATGCTCGCAACCACTTTGCCGGCAACATATTCCGGTTGAAGTATAAACTTCTGGACATTTTTAACATACGTTCCTTTTTCATCAGCAATATTGAAAAAATTGGTGGCAATTGGGCCGGGATTGACCGATGTCACCTGGACATTGAAATCACTAAGCTCCATCCTGAGCGCATTCGTATAGCCAAGAACGGCATGCTTGGTAGCTGAATATACACTTGATTTAGGTGTGGCAATTTTCCCTGCCTGGGAGGCAATATTAATAATATGACCAAGACGGCGCTCACGCATTTTTGGCAAGACCATACTTGTACATGCCATTAGTCCGATAACATTTACCTCGAACATCCCTTTGATTTCATCGATTTTCACTTCATGCGCTTCACGGAAAACCCCAAAGCCTGCGTTATTAACAAGAATATCAACATGACCCACTACCGAAAAAATCTCTTTAAAGACTTGCTCTATTTTTTCAGTGTCTGATACATCGAGCTGAAAAACATCCACTTTAATCTGATGCTTTTGCAGCAATGCCGCCTGCAGCTGTTGAAGCTTATCAAGGCTCCGGGCAAGCAAGACAAGGTTGGCCCCGCTAGCTGCACATAGCTTGGCAATTTCGGCGCCAATTCCTCCGGAAGCACCGGTAATCACAATATTTTTATCCTTTAGTTGATCCTTAACCATATTTACACCTCACCATAGCATGTTAAAGGACAGGCTGCTGTTCCTTACTACTAATTTCTCCGATAGAGGACGAATAGTCAAGTGACCGACTGTTTCTGATAATATCAAGACAATCCCGACCAAGAAATAAAGAAATAAAAAATTCTGAAAATAAACCTTGACAAACAGGCTGTTTATCTTGCATAATCACAAGTAAAATTTGATTCGTTAAAAGCGATGAATAAGGCCAGTAAATGATCAATGGCAAAAGAGAATGAAGTCCATAGGCTGAAAGACTTCATCGCCCGCTTAATCATTGAACCCTACCTTAGGAGCACTTAGGAAAACCTAGCGCATATCCGGCGTTATCGGAGTTGAGTAAACCTTAGTTGCATTAATTAAGGTTAATGAAGGTGGTACCACGGAAGCTAGACCTTTCGTCCTTTACGGATGAATGGTCTTTTTGTTTTTTAATAGAAGGAGGCTGGCGATATGAAAAAATTAGCAATCATTGGTGCAGGTTCAATGGCTGAAGCGTTAATTTCAGGAATTCTCGAAAAAGATTTAATTGATAAAAATAATCTATGGGTTACAAATCATTCGAATGAAACACGGTTAGCCAACCTTCGGGAGAAATATGGTATCCAAAGCACCTATGATTTAGAAGAGCTTTTTGAAGAAGCAGATATTATCCTTTTGGCAATGAAGCCAAAGGATGCAGCAACAGCCATTCAATCCATTCGTGAGCATTTGAAGGCACATATGCTCATTGTCTCAGTTTTAGCTGGAGTATCAATCAGTACAATTGAACTGCTAGCAAAAAAGCCGCTGGCAGTTGTTCGGTCGATGCCAAACACTTCCGCAGCGGTAGGTAAATCAGCAACAGCTGTTGCCATCAATGAACGCGTTTCCCTAAGCCAAATTGAAACAACAAAAAAACTTTTCGGAACAGTCGGCCTGACCTCCTTTGTTGAGGAAGAGCAGTTAGATGCCGTAACAGGTCTTTCTGGAAGTGGCCCTGCCTATATCTATTATCTGATCGAGGCAATGGAAAAAAGTGCGGTTGAGGTTGGGCTCGATAAGCAAATGGCTAGTGAATTGATTGTGCAAACGCTGCTTGGGGCAGCAGAGATGGTAAAGAAATCCAGTAAGTCCTCCACGCAATTACGTAAAGAGGTAACGAGCCCTGGCGGAACAACAGAGGCCGGGATTCAAATCCTTGAGCAACATGGGGTTCAGCAGGCATTCATTTCCTGTATTAAAGCGGCCACGGCCCAATCAAAAAAAATGGGGACGGCATTAAGTACACTGCTTGAAGTCAGCGAACAGCCTTCATAAATTGGATGTTTCACCGCTATTACAGTAAACTAGGAAAAAAAGGCACAGGGAAGTGTAAGGAATGCTAACATTCTTATTTTCTATCGGAATTCTTGTGTGGCTTGTTTTTCTCCTAGACGGACTGATTGGTATAAGAAAAATAGATTCTCTGGAAAATGAGGAAAACCTGGATAATGGACCATTATTATCGGTCATCGTTGCAGCCCGCAATGAAGAAAATCAAATAAAATCAAGTATTCTAAGTCAGTTGGAACAAAGCTACAAGAACGTCGAATGGATTCTCGTCAATGATCGTTCAAGCGATGATACAGGAAAGATCATGAATGAATTAGCAGATGCGGATTCTCGCATCTCGGTCATCCATATTCAAAAACTCCCTGAAGGCTGGCTGGGGAAAAATAATGCGTTATATAATGGTACATTAAGTGCTTCCGGAAAGTGGTTATTATTCACCGATGCGGATGTAAAGTTTGAAAATGAAGCGTTCGCAAAAGCGCTGCATTACTTTGAACGGCATAATCTTGATCATTTAACTGCCTCACCAAACCTGAACGCGAAATCCTTTTGGCTTAAGTCATTTGTCGCGTTCTTCCTGGTTGGATTTTCTTATTTTAAGCGCCCGTGGTCTGCAAATAATCCAAAGTCAAAGACAGGAACAGGAATTGGAGCTTTTAACCTTGTCTCTAAAGAAGCCTATATTTCTTTTGGTACCCACGAAAAGGTAAAAATGCGTCCTGACGATGACTTACAATTAGGAATGAAAATGAAACGCGCTGGTTACCGTCAGCGAATTGTTACGGCCCTGAAACTGATTGAAGTAGAATGGTACGGAAGTTTAAAGGAAGCATTTGTCGGGCTTGAAAAAAATACATATGCCGGGTTACATTACCGAGTAAGTATGGTGTTTTTTGCGATATTCGGAATATTTATTACGAACGTTCTTCCATTTATCATGATTTTTTCAGCCAAAAAAACCATCGTTCTCTTAAGCATAGGAAATATAGTACTATGCGGAATTCATTATCTCGTTATCCTTAGAAAAATGACGCTGTTTTCCCCTGCCCTGTTTTTGGTATTTCCAATCACAGCACTATTGTTCATTTACTCAATTATTCGCGCGAGTTTTCTCACCTTTAAACGCGGAGGAATTGAATGGAGAGGAACTACTTACAAGCTTAGTGAGCTAAGGGAAAAGAATAAAAGTTAAATTTTTTTAAAAACAAGGAGCCTTTGTTATACTGAAGTGTGATGAGTAGAAAATAGCAGGAGGGCTCCATATGTCAGCAAAATTATTTTCACCTTATACGATTAATGGCGTCACATTAAAAAATCGGATTGTCATGGCGCCAATGTGCATGTATTCAAGTCATAATGAGAATGGCCAGGTAGAGAACTGGCATCGTACGCATTACGCAAGTAGAGCAGTCGGCCAGGTTGGGCTGATTATTGTCGAAGCAACGGCAGTTACTCCTCAGGGCAGAATTTCACCGAAGGATTTAGGGATCTGGAGTGATGATCATCTGTCGGGATTAAAAGAACTAGTCGAACGAATGAAGGAACATGGGGCTAAAACGGGAATCCAGCTTGCACATGCTGGTAGAAAGGCTGTTTTAGAAGATGACATCCTTGCACCTTCCGCTCTGCCATTTAATGAAAAAATGAAAACGCCCTTGGAAATGACCAAAGAAAATATCACTGAAACGGTTGATGCTTTTAAAAAAGGAGCAGAACGAGCTTTAAAGGCTGGATTTGATGTTATTGAAATTCATGGTGCCCATGGCTATTTAATCAATGAATTTCTTTCACCGCTTTCAAATAAAAGAACCGATGAATATGGCGGTTCAGCAGAAAATCGTTATCGTTTTTTACGTGAAGTGATTGAAGCCGTAAAAACTGCATGGAATGGTCCTTTATTTGTCCGCGTTTCTGCCAATGACTATCATGACGAAGGATTAACAGCAGATGATTATGTGACTTTTTGCAAATGGATGAAAGAGCAGGGAGTGGACTTAATCGATGTCAGCTCTGGGGCGGTTGTACCTGCAAGAATAAATGCATATCCAGGCTATCAAGTTAAGTTTTCAGAAACAATTAAGAATGGCGCTGAGATTCCTACCGGTGCCGTCGGATTAATTACTTCTGGAATTCAAGCGGAAGAAATCCTGCAAAATGAGCGCGCAGATCTAGTTTTCTTAGCCCGTGTATTGTTAAGAGATCCCTACTGGCCGCGTACAGCTGCTAAAGAACTTGATGTTAGCATCGAAGGACCGAAACAATATGAGCGCGGTTGGTTATAGTCATTGAAAAGACGGCATCGTGCCGTCTTTTTCTCATTTAAGCGGAATGGTTATTTCTTTAAAGTCCTCGGCGATATCAGTATTTACAAATATCTCCTGTGCCTCGGAAACGAGTTCTCTCCAAGCATTTCGATCATACCGGGAACTTATGTGGGTTATACATAGTTGCTTACTCCCTGCCTGTTTCGCCACCGAAGCAGCCTGATGTGTCGTGGAATGAAAGTAATCGAAAGCAAGCTTTTCTTCCCCCTTCGAAAAGGTGGCTTCATGTACCAATAAATCCGCATCAGCTGCCAAGGAGATGGCATTTTGGCAATATCTTGTATCCCCAAGGATCGTAACAACTCTCCCCTTTTGTTCTGGACCAAGGAAATCAGTTGGTACAATCGTCCTTCCGTCCTCAAGTGTAACCGATTCACCATTTTTTATTTTTCGAAAAATCGGACCTGGCTGTACTCCTGCTTCGATAAGCTTGTCCGCTAATAACGTACCTGCCCTGTCCTTCTCAACAATCCGATAGCCGTAGGAAGGAATACCATGCTCTAGCAATCGTGCTTCTACTGTGAACTGCTCATCCTCAAAAATAATCCCGCCTTCGATTTCAACGATTCTTAAAGGATATTTTAAATAGGTTTGGCTAACAGAGAGACTTATTTCAAGGTATTGCTTGATCCCTTTTGGTCCATAAACTGTAACCTCAGATTCCCCTCCTTGAAAAGAACGGCTAGATAATAGCCCTGGTAAACCATAAATATGATCGCCATGGAGATGAGTAATAAAAATTTTCTCTATTCTTCGCGGTTTCAATGATGTATGTAAGATTTGATGCTGGGTTGCTTCACCTGCATCAAATAACCAAATAGCCGAACGTTCTTCAAGTAATTTTAATGCGATCGATGTGACATTACGGAGCTTCGCTGGCATACCGGCGCCTGTTCCTAAAAAATAAATATCCACAATAAAGCCCCTTTCTAATTCTTGCTCCTTATTTGTATAATAATATAGCATATTACTTGTAATATTGCTCTTTAGGTTGTTTACTGTTTAAAGGGAATATCTAAGTTCATACATGCTTAAGATACTTTTAGCAAAATCTATATTGAAAAGATAGGAATACATACAAAGAGAGGTATTTATGTGAAACAGCCCGACAATAAGACTACATTAATAATGATATTTGGTGCGACAGGTGATTTAGCTATTCGTAAGCTATTTCCTTCCCTTTACAGGTTATTTGAGCGAGGGAGATTAAAGAAATTCGCTGTTATTGGTGTTGCTAGAAGACCGCTTACAAATGATGGCTTCCAGAAATCTGTAAAAGATTCTGTTATTAATGCATTAGGAGATAAAGAAAATATTGATGAGTTCATTTCTTACTTTTACTATCATTCACATGATGTAACAGATTCTAGCTCATACGTTGCCTTAAGAAATTTAGCTAATCAAATTGATGAGAATTACAACCTGGAAGGAAACCGTATATTTTATCTTGCTATGGCACCCGAATTCTTTGGGCCAATTGCTTTACATTTGAAATCAGATGGGTTAACGGAGGTAAAAGGATTTAAACGTCTGGTAATTGAAAAACCGTTCGGGAAAAGCTTAGAGTCTGCGAAAGAGTTAAATCAACAAATTCGAACAGCATTTTCGGAAGAAGAGGTATATCGGATTGATCATTATTTAGGGAAGGAAATGGTCCGAAACATCGAAGTCATTCGTTTCGCCAACGCCATTTTTGAACCTTTATGGAATAACCGCTATATCTCTAATATTCAAATAACCTCAAGTGAAATACTTGGTGTCGAAGAGCGAGGTCGCTACTACGAAACGAGCGGTGCTTTACGGGATATGGTACAAAACCATATGATGCAAATGGTTGCTCTACTAGCGATGGAACCTCCAATTCGATTAACGACTGACGAAGTTCGTTCAGAAAAAGTAAGAGTTTTTCGATCACTGCGAAGGGTTGAAAGCAACGAGATAAATGACTATTTTGTACGCGGTCAATATGGTGCTGGGACTGTAACCGATGAACAAGTACCCGAGTACCGTGCTGAACCAATGGTGGACAAAGAGTCCAATACAGAGACATTTGTTGCTGGGAAAATTATGATTGATAATTTCAGATGGGCTGGTGTTCCTTTTTATATTCGAACTGGAAAAAGAATGACAACAAAGTCTACAAAAATTGTTGTTCAGTTTAAAGACATTCCAATGAATCTATATTATCAGCCAGAAAAAAAGGTAAATCCGAATCTGCTTGTCATTCATATTCAGCCTGAGGAAGGAATCACCTTGCATCTAAACGCGAAGAAGGCTGGCGGCCACCTTGACGCACAGGAGGTAAAGCTGAGTTTTGCCAATACAGGAATCCAAGCCATGAATACTCCTGAAGGGTATGAAAAGCTGCTTTATGATTGTTTACGGGGTGATGCAACAAACTTCACCCATTGGGATGAAGTCGCTTACTCTTGGGCGTTTGTTGATAAAATCTCTGATGTCTGGGAAAACACAAAATCGGTTAACTTTCCAAATTATGTATCTGGAACAACAGGGCCAAAGGCAGCGGACGAGCTGTTAGAGAAAGATGGTTTCTTTTGGTGGCCTGTTAAGAATTTAGAGGTTGATATATGTAAATAACAGATGAAAAAGCTCCGCATTGTTTTGACAAAGCGTGAGCTTTTTTAGTCTTCTTCTTTATTACTTTTAGGAAACGAACGTAAAAAGTCTTTATTGAAGCTAGTTCCTGTGCCAATATTGTCTGCAGAATCTACCTTATGCGTCCCAGCATTTTCAATAATATTTTCCCCATACTTTTCACGAAGGCTCGAAATAATTTTATTTAAGGGTTCTTTCTTTGCATCTTTTTCAAACGAAAATAAATCAAGCTGTTTATAGGCATGGTCCTGTTCGATGAGATCATATCCGGTTATTCCTAACAAGCGAACAGGATTTCCATTCCATGAATTCAGAAAAATCTGCTTAGCCATTGTACCGATATCTTCCTTTTGGTTAATTGGATTAGCGAGTTTTTTGCTTCTAGTAATCGTTTTTCTATCTTTAAAGCGAATGGTAATTCCTAATGTAGTTGCAAGGACATTTTTTCGTTTTAGTCTGACAGATACGGTTTCTGACAATGAATCTAATATACGAAATAGCTCCTGTTGGTTACTGGTATCACGTGGAAGTGTTGTCGAGTTTCCAATACTTTTAAACTCGGACACCGATTCCGGGTCAACCACTCGGTTATCGATTCCGTTTGCCCGCTCTTTTATTCGAATTCCATTTATTCCCAGCAGGGATTTGAGTTGTATCTCATTGCCTTCCGCTAAATCACCAATCGTATGGATTCCAATTGTTGTCAGCTTTTCAGCCGTCTTTTTTCCGATACCATGCATCTCATTGGTGGATAACGGCCACAACAGTTTAGAGATATCGCGCTTGCGAAGAATCGTAATCCCCATTGGTTTTTTCATATCAGAGGCTGTTTTTGCCAGAAATTTATTAGGTGCAATCCCAATACTGCACGGTAAATCTAGCTGTTCAAGAACTCTTTTTTGAATACTTTGTGCGATTTCTATTGGGCTTCCCAGCTCAAAGGACCCTGTAATATCTAAATACCCCTCATCAATAGATACAGGTTCAACAAGTTCTGTATAGTTCCTTAGTATCTCAAACATAGCAATAGATGCTGCACGGTACCGATCGAAATTTGGCTTTTTTACAATTAACTGCGGGCATAGTTTTTTCGCCTCCCAGAGTGGCATTGTCGTTTTCACGCCAAATTTTCTCGCTTCGTAGCTGCAGGTGACGATAATCCCCCGCCTCTCCTCTACATTCCCAGCTATGGCAAGAGGTTTCCCTTTAAGTGTCGGATCGTACGCCATCTCAACCGACGCATAGAAGCTATTCATATCAACATGTAAAATAACCCTTCCCTTTTTCGGGTACATTTCCTTCATATAGGTTTCTCTCCTTAATGAATCGCAGATCTCTAAAATTAAAATGGTACTTTAAGTATAACAAAAGGAGAACCAATGGCTCTCCTTCAAAGTTTCATTATTGATTGGTAACTTCCTCGATAATCGCAACGGTCATCTCAGCTAATTTGTTTAACTCTTCGATTGGCATCCGTTCATTTGTTGTATGGATATCTTCATAGCCAACAGCAAGGTTTACGGTAGGAATGTTGAAACCAGCAATGACGTTCGCATCACTGCCGCCGCCGCTTTGCTGTAATTCACAGCTGCGGCCAATTTTTGCAGCTGCCTTGCGCGCGAGTTCAACAACTAAGTCGCCTTCGCCGAATTTGAAACCAGGGTACATGACTTCAACGTCCACTTCAGCTCTGCCTCCCATTTCAGCAGCAACTGATTCAAACGCTTCTTTCATTTTGCTAACCTGTGCTTCCATTTTTTCAGGAATAAGCGAGCGTGCCTCAGCTAATATCTCAACGTGGTCACAAACGATGTTTGTTTGCGTGCCCCCTTCAAAGCGACCAATATTTGCAGTTGTTTCAGAGTCAATTCGACCTAATGGCATTTTCGCAATCGATTTAGCAGCAATCGTAATCGCAGAAATTCCCTTTTCAGGGGCAACACCAGCATGTGCTGTTTTCCCGTATATAACCGTTTTTATTTTAGCTTGCGTCGGAGCAGCAACGACGACATTTCCTACTAAACCATCGCTGTCGAGGGCATAACCATACTTAGCCTTCATTAATGATGAGTCAAGAGCCTTCGCCCCAACAAGACCTGATTCTTCACCAACTGTAATAACAAATTGGATCATACCATGAGGAATATTTTGTTCTTTTAATACGCGAATCGTTTCAAACATAACCGCTAAGCCTGCTTTATCATCCGCTCCTAAAATAGTCGTACCATCTGTAACGACATAGCCGTCTTTAATCGATGGTTTTACTCCTTTTGCAGGAACAACTGTATCCATATGTGAAGTGAAGTAGATTGGATCCACACCATCTTTCGTTGCAGCAAGGGTACAAACTAAGTTTCCGGCACCGTGTCCAGTCACTGCTGTTGTATCATCCTCAAAAACATCTAGGCCTAAATCGGTAAACTTTTGTTTTAACACTTTCGCAATCTCTGTTTCGAATTTTGTTTCAGAGTCAATTTGTACAAGCTCTAAAAATTCACTTAAAAGACGTTCATGATTAATCATCCGTCAAACCCTCCAATTTATGTACTCACTATTTCAGTATAACGCTTCTTATTTCGAGCATCAAATGAAAGGTGAGCGCCCATCTTTTAGAGTGGGATATTGCCATGTTTTTTATATGGTCTTGATTCTTTTTTGTTGCGCAGCATTTCTAGAGATTGAATAATTTTTATTCTGGTCTCACGTGGGTCAATAACATCATCGACCATCCCTCTGCTTGCGGCAACATATGGATTGGCAAACTTCTCGCGGTATTCATCAATCTTCTGCTGTCTGAGTTCCTCCGGATTGTCACTATTCTGAATTTCTCGTGCAAAAATAATATTAGCTGCACCTTGTGGACCCATAACAGCGATTTCAGCATTCGGCCAAGCATAAACAAGGTCAGCCCCAATTGATTTACTGTTTAACGCAACATAGGCGCCTCCATATGCCTTTCTCGTAATAATTGTTAATTTCGGTACGGTTGCTTCTGAATAAGCAAATAATATTTTGGCCCCATGCCGGATAATTCCCCCATGCTCCTGTTTTACTCCTGGGAAAAAGCCAGTCACATCTTCAAAGGTAATTATCGGGATATTAAATGAATCACAGGTACGAATAAATCTGGCTGCCTTATCTGAGGAGTTGATATCAAGTCCCCCAGCCATCACCTTAGGCTGATTACAAACAAGGCCAACAGATTCACCTTTAATTCGGGCAAAGCCAACAACAATATTTTTAGCAAAATCCTTTTGAATTTCCATAAAAGAGTCTGCATCGGCAACTTGTTCAATCACCTTGCGGACATCATATGGTCTTAATGTATCAAAAGGTATTACATCTGTTAAATCCGGCCGATAATCATTTTCGTCTTCTACCTCCAGCCGAGGAGCCTTTTCTTCATTATTCTGCGGAAGATAGCTTAAGATCTTACGCACCTGATCTAATACCTCTGCCTCAGACTCTGATTGAAAATGAGCATTTCCGCTGATACTGTTATGTACATTGGCACCGCCAAGATCCTCCGCAGAAATCTTCTCACCTGTAACCGTTTCAATTACTTTAGGCCCGGTTATGAACATCTGACTTGTCTTTTCAACCATGAAAACAAAATCGGTAATGGCTGGTGAATAGACCGCCCCACCTGCACAAGGACCCATAATAACCGAAATTTGCGGGATTACGCCAGAGTAAATCGCATTTCTGTAAAAAATATGTCCATAACCATCCAGTGAAACAACACCCTCTTGAATTCTAGCACCGCCAGAATCATTTAAGCCAACAAATGGTGTACCATTTTTCGCAGCTAAATCCATTACATTAGCAATTTTTTTTGCATGCATTTCTCCTAAGGCACCGCCAAAAACGGTAAAATCCTGAGAAAACAGATAAATTGGCCGGCCATTTACTTTACCGAAGCCCGTGACAACTCCATCGCCAGGACCTCTTTGCTCATCAAGACCAAAATCGTTTGTTCTATGCTCAATGAAAGGACTTAGTTCAATAAAGGAGTCTTTATCGACTAAAAGCTCAATCCGTTCCCTAGCAGTTAATTTCCCCTTAGCATGCTGCCTGTCAATCTTTTCATCTCCGCCCCCAAGCTCAACTTCCCGGCGCCTATCATATAACTCATTAATTTTTTCATAGATGTCTAACATTATTCCTTCATTCCCTTCTTTTCGCATAGTTCAAACAAAACACCTGCAGCAGATTTTGGATGCATGAATGCAATATGCGCTCCACCTGCTCCTGGCCTAGGTAGCTCATCAATCATTTGTATTCCTTTTTCCTTCATCTCGATGATTCTTTCTTCAATCGATTCGACACCAAGTGCAACATGGTGGATTCCCTCACCGCGTTTTTCGATATATTTGGCAATTGCACTTTCCGAGGAGGTAGGCTCTAACAGTTCAAGTTTCGTTTCTCCTGCCTTCAGAAATGCCACCCTTACCTGTTGACTCGTCACTTCTTCAATCCCTAACAAAGGAAGCCTAAGGACATCAGTATAAAATGGAAGTGTATTCTCAAGTGATTTAACCGCTATTCCAATGTGATCAACTTTTTTAATCATTCGAATCCCCTCTGTTCCAAAAATTAGAATTAATCAGATTATTATATTATTCGCTAAAAAATTCATAATTCCTCCCCAAATTGAGAGGTTGTTCCATTGTTCATTTGGGCTTTTCCGTGTAAAATAGATAGTAAGCTACTTAATATAAAGGGGGAACCCACTATGTCTAAAAAGAAAACGAGAAAAATAATCGTTTACCTTATGCTTTTTGCTATGCTTGCTTCCACTCTTCTCATCGGAATCGGCCAATTTATTTCTTAAAAATACTAAAGGGACTGTCATGTGACAGTCCCTTTTCTTATTCATTCGTTACTAATCGCACCGATCTCTTTTGCAAGTCTTTCAAATGACTTCTTCGATGAGATAACTAATATCTTTGTACCTAATGGTATTAATGGATAGAGAGAAGTGATGACCTCGTTATGTGTACGGATGCAGCCTTGTGATACATATTTCCCTATGGAAGCTGGCTGGTTGGTTCCATGAATACCGTAGGTCCTTCCGTCTGTACCTTTTGCATCAAAACCAATCCATCTTGACCCGAGTGGATTATTTGGGGCACCACCAGGAATATCCTTCCGTCGATAATAAGGATTTTCTGCCTTAACGGTTATTGTAAATAGACCTTCAGGTGTTAATTCTTGAGTTTTCCCGCTCCCGATACTTACGACCGTTTGGACTCTATTATCGTCAATAAAGGCAAGTTCGTTTGTACTTTTATTCACGATAACAAACGGATCACCTGGAAGCGGATTAGGACCTAACGGCCACAGAGGCGAAATGAAAAAAGCAAACAGGATTGGCGATAACATCTTAATCATGTAAATCTACCTGCCTTTTTTCCCTTAGTTTGCTTCAACCTGCTTTGGTTCATTCACTTTTGATGATGGTTTTTTGATTCCTATAAAAGAACTCTTGATAATTAGATACCTATTCATCTCGTTTGTTAAGTGCAATAAAGCAGCCCTAATTTCAAATTCTTCTCTTGTTTTGGGCAAGTCCATTTCCTCAAATTCCTTTTTCATATCGTTTAGTTTTTCAATAAATATTTCCGCTGTATTTTCTGGTTTAATGTTTTTGGACAAATCTTCAAGAAAATCAGCCCACATTTTTCCTTGGGTAACTGTTCTTGTAATGGAGGTAACAATTGGCAATATCTGTTCAATAATCTCAAATTGCTTTTCTCTCATTTTAAAATAATTGAAATAAATATTTTCATCCTTTAAAAAACGATTCTCTATATCTTTAAATGCCAGGCTTATTGCTTCCTCTAGAATTCTTGCTGTATCAGTAATCTCTTTACCTGACCAGTCACTTTCTCCATTTCTTAAATAACAAACTATTTCGGAAAAAATAACCTTAAAGTTTTCCTCGATTTTACCTTGATAATCTTTCAGCTTTTTATCCACACTTGGCATATACAAATTCATAATCAGTGCAACACCAATCCCTATAGTAATAACTCCAATCTCATTTATAAATAGTCCCATCGTTATTTGATTAGCCATATAGATATGTAAAATAATTACAGTGCTTGTAACGACCCCATCGTACGCTTTTAACATCACCACTGTTGGGATAAAGAAAAACAACATAATTCCAATCACGATTGGATGGTATCCAATTACTTCAAAAAACAGTGCTGAAAAAGGCATAGCAAGGATACAGGCAAAAAAACGATCCCAAGAAGTCCTTAAGGATTCTCTTTTTGTTGCCTGAATGCATAAAACGGTTAATATTCCGGCAGATGCATAGTTGTCTAATCCAAACTTCTGGGCAACTAAAATAGCAATAGCCGTTCCAACTGCAGTTTTAATTGTCCTATAGCCGATACTATATCTCATAGAATTCTCCCCACCCTTATTATGAAAAGAGATGATCAAGTTGATCATCTCTAAGGATAGCATATACTTTTTAGAGCATTTTTTGCAAGAAGTCCTGTGCACGTTTGCTCTTTGGATTTGTAAAAAATTCCAGCGGTTTTGTGTCTTCTACTAGCAATCCGCCATCAAGAAATAATACTCGATCTGCCACTTCCCGAGCAAAGCCCATCTCGTGGGTCACAATTGCCATCGTCATACCTGTATGGGCAAGTGATTTCATAACATCTAATACTTCCTTTACCATTTCAGGGTCTAGCGCCGAGGTTGGTTCATCAAATAGCATAACCTCAGGCTCCATCGCTAACGCACGTGCAATGGCAACACGCTGCTTTTGCCCGCCAGATAATCTTGTCGGATATTCATCCGCTTTGTCACGCAGTCCAACCCTATCTAAAAGATCACCTGCTACCTTCTCCGCTTCATCTTTCGATAATCCTTTTACATTAATCGGAGCATACGTCAGATTTTGCATGACGGTTTTATGCGGGAACAAATGAAAATGTTGAAAAACCATCCCCACTTGTTGCCGCACCTTCATAATATTCGTCTTTTTATCGGTAATATTTTGATCAGCAATCAAAATTGTTCCGCTTGTTGGAGTTTCGAGAAAATTCATGCAGCGGAGGAAGGTGGACTTTCCTGACCCGGATGGGCCGATAATCGCAACGACTTCCCCAGAGTGGATGGTTGTTGATATCCCTTTTAATACTTCAAGTTTTCCAAAGCTTTTATGCAAGTTTTCTACCTTAATCACTGCGTCTCATTCTCCTTTCAAGCGCTTTTCCTAAGAAGGTCAATGTAATGACCATTAAGTAATAGATGAGGCCTGCAATCAACAACGGTTCGAAAAACGAGTAATTTTCAGCCCCTACCTGGTAAGAACGGCGCATAATATCCATAACACCAATGGTGGTCACAATCGCAGATTCCTTTGTTAGAGAAATGAATTCGTTCATTAATGCCGGCAAAATATTTTTCAGTGCCTGCGGCAGAATAATATCCCACATCATTTTCCAGTAGGGGACTCCTAAGGCCATTGCTGCTTCTTGTTGCCCCTTATCAATCGCGAGAATACCTGCCCTGATTATTTCAGATATGTATGCACCTGAATTTAGTGCAAACGCTAAAATTGCCGCCGTATACGGTTCAATCTGAAACCCTGTTAACTGCGGAGAGCCATAGTAAATTAACATTAGCTGTAAAACCAACGGCGTACCGCGGAAAATAGATGTATAGGCATCAGCAAACCAGCCGAGAAATTTAATGGAGCTAATTTTGAATAAAGATAAGATAATACCAAGAATAAATCCAATAATTCCTGCTAAAATGACAATTTTAAGTGTGACGTATATTCCCTCTAATATAAATGGCATGGAAGGAATGAATTGTGCAAAATCTAAGTTCATTCATTACCCGTCCTCTCTTTACAATTTCAAAGACGCTCAGAAGCAACTAGGCTTCCGAACGTCTTTTGTTTTTTTACTTACTCTTCCCCGCCAAACCATTTTACAACCAATTCTTGCAGTTCGCCGTTTTCCTTCATTGCTTGTAACTCTTTGTTGAATTGCTCAGTAAGTTCGCTATTTTTCGGGAATGCAATCGCAGAACCTGCTTCTTCTGGATCATCACTAATAGTAAAGCCTTTTAGATCTTTTTCATTTTCAAAATAACCCTTTGCTACCGTATCTTCAATGATAGCTGCATCAAAACGGCCAGCCTTCATCTCTTGAATAAGTTCAGGGATACGATTACGGTTTTCAACTTTAATTGCAACCTTTTCATTAATTTCTTCGGCTTTTCCTTCTTGAATTGAACCAAGTTGTACTCCCACTGTTTTTCCTTCTAAATCTTCAAGCGTTTCAATTCCACTGTCTTTTTTAGAAATAATCATGTGCTGGGCTGTATAATAAATGTCACTGAAATCAACATTTTTCTTACGTTTTTCTGTTGGAGTCATTCCTGCTAAGACAAAATCGGCTTGACCAGATTTCAGTGATTGAACCAATCCGCCGAAATCCATGTCTTTTACTTGAACTTCATATCCAAGCTTTGCAGCAATTGCTTTTGCTAAGTCAACATCAAAACCAATTATATCGTCGCTTTTACCTGTTTCGATATATTCAAACGGCGGATAATCTGCAGAGGTCGCCATCACTAAAACCTTGTTATCATCAGTTTTTTCACCTGTTTTATCCTCTTCACTTGTACCGCATCCAGCTAGTAAACCAGCTAATAATATCATTGTCATAAATAAGATAACCGCTTTTTTCATTTTGTTTTCCTCCTATAATTTTCAGAATATTAATTATTCTTCTTTTTGAATTTCTGTTTACTATTTTTCTAGTAAAAATGCATTAAATAATTAATAATTATTCATATTAATGAATTTTAACACAGCTTTATAATTATGCAAGTATATTTTTAAAAATTCATTTACGTTTTTTTAAAATATTATTTTTCATAAAAAAAAGCAAATCTCCATAAAGAGATTCGCCCTTTTTGCGTTCAAATATTAAAGCTCTTCGCAGTGTTCTTCGAATTCATTTTGAAGCTTTGATACAACTGTTGCTGGATCATAGCCTTCAATTTGATGCCTCTCAACCATGGAGACGATCTTTCCATCTTTTAATAAAGCAAAGGATGGCGAGGATGGCGGATAGCCAGTAAAATAACTTCTTGCCTTTTCAGTTGCTTCTTTATCTTGTCCAGCAAAAACAGTAACCAGATTATCGGGACGTTTATCATAATGAAGTGCATGTGCTGCTGCAGGACGCGCTATACCGCCTGCACATCCGCATACAGAGTTAATCATAACTAAGGTCGTACCTTTTTGTTCTAGAGCTGCCTCGACCTCTTCAGGTGTTTTAAGCTCTTGATAACCAGCTGATGCTATTTCTTGTCGTGCTTGTGTCACGACATCATTCATGAAAAAGTTAAAATCCATGCTCATAAAATCACTCCTATTGTATGTCTATATAACTACATAATAACAGTAAAAATGTACTTTGTTCAAATATATAAGACATTAATCTAAAAAATAACATCAGCCAATCATGGCTTCTGTTATTTTTTAGTTGCTAGGTAAGCCGTAAATAATGTTTCTACGGCTGAGGCGGCTGTTATTTCTCCAGCCATTACCTCATTTTCTAGTTGGGGGAGCTTTAACTTTACTTCAGGATGATGGAAAAAGCTGTAATGTAATTGATCGGTAATCATTGAATAAATCCAAGTCCTCTGCTGACTCTTTCTTCTTTCTGCTAGTACTCCAGACATAGTACCAGTTTCTTCAAAAAGTTTAATGACATCCCAAATCTCACTAACGCCTTCTCCATTTACAGATGAACATGTATAAGCCTTTGTTGCCCATCCTTTAGTTGCGGGTAGCAGAAAGTGAAGAATTCGGCTGTACTCTTTTCGGGTTAGTTCCGCTTTTCCTCTATTTTCTCCATCCGCCTTGTGGACAATAACAGCATCAGCGAGTTCCATTATCCCCTTTTTCATGCCCTGCAGTTCATCCCCTGCTCCTGTCAATACAAGCAGCATAAAAAAATCAACCATATCCCTGATGATGACTTCACTCTGGCCCACACCTACCGTTTCAATCAAAATCACATCAAATCCTGCGGCTTCACATAGCAGCATTGCTTCCCTCGTTTTCCGATGGACACCGCCAAGCTTCCCAGCAGTAGGAGAGGGGCGAATAAAGGCACGTGGATTTCTTGCGAGCTGTTCCATCCTTGTTTTATCTCCTAGTATACTCCCGCCGCTAAGACTTGAGCTTGGATCAATAGCTAGGACGGCAACATGTAAACCTAGCCCACAAAGATATGTTCCAAAAGTCTCAATAAATGTACTTTTTCCAGCTCCCGGTACCCCAGTAATCCCAATTCGGATGGAATTACCGCTTTTGTATAAAAGTTTTTTCAGAAGCTCCTGGGCCTTATAGAAATGGTGCTCCGCATTACTTTCAACTAAGGTGATTGCACGTGCAAGCAGGCTTCTATCTCCTTTTATCACCCCATTGAATAATTCTTCAACGGATGGCTCAATTGATTGGCGCTTTTGAAAACGGATATTTTTTGGGATGGATGTAGCCTGTGACTCTAGTTCTTGACCTTTCCTGATTACACTTGAAAATTTATCAGGTTCATTCGGGTCGCTCCATTCCGGTTTCTTACCCGCATCCATTTATTCTGCCACTTCCTCATAACCGAGTTGTTTATAAATCTCCTTGATTACCTTTCCAGCAGCAACTGGAATAATTGTACCTGGACCAAAAATAGCTGATGCACCCTTTTCATACAAATATTGATAATCTTGCGCAGGAATAACTCCACCGATAACGACTAAAATATCTTCCCTGCCTAACTTTTTCAATTCTGCAACAAGCTGTGGAAGCAGTGTTTTATGCCCTGCAGCCAGCGAGCTCATACCGATCACATGTACATCATTTTCAATCCCCTGTAAGGCTGTTTCTTCTGGTGTTTGGAATAATGGACCGATATCAACGTCAAACCCGAGGTCAGCGAAAGCAGTAGCTATTACCTTTGCACCGCGGTCATGTCCATCCTGTCCCATTTTTGCAATTAGAATCCTCGGTCTTCTTCCTTCATTCTCAAGGAATTCATCTGTCATTTTTTTTACTTCAGAAATTTCTTCTTCATTGGTAAAAGCCTTGCTGTATACACCGCTTATTGAACGGATAATTGCTTTATGTCTGTTTGCTACTTTTTCTATTGCATCTGAAATTTCTCCTAGTGTCGCCCTCACTCTAGCAGCCCTAACGGCAAGTTCCAGCAAATTACCTTTACCTGATTCCGCAGCATGGGTTAAGGCTAGTAATGCTTCCTCCACTATATTCTCATCACGAGCAGCTTTTAACGAATTTAACTTTTCAATTTGCTTTATACGGACTGCGGTATTATCAATATCTAAAATATCTATCGCTTCTTCTTTTTCGAGGCGATAACGATTTACACCAATAATCGTTTCTGATCCTGAGTCAATTTGAGCTTGCCTTTTTGCAGCAGCCTCTTCAATTCTCATTTTTGGAAGGCCAGTTTCAATCGCCTTTGCCATGCCGCCTAGCTTTTCAATTTCCTCAATATGCGTCCATGCACGCTGCACCAATTCATCAGTGAGTTTTTCCACATAGTAGGATCCAGCCCATGGATCAATTACCTTCGTTATCCCTGACTCTTCCTGAAGGAACAGCTGTGTATTTCTGGCTATTCGAGCAGAGAAGTCGGTTGGTAAAGCAATCGCCTCATCTAAGGCATTAGTATGGAGTGATTGGGTATGCCCCATTGCTGCCGCATGTGCTTCAAGCAGTGTTCGAATAACATTATTAAACGGGTCCTGCTCCGTCAAGCTCCATCCAGAGGTTTGCGAATGGGTTCTAAGGGCCAACGATTTCTTGTTTTTCGGCTCAAACGATTGAATCATCTTTGCCCATATCAAACGAGCTGCCCGCATCTTGGCGACTTCCATAAAATAATTCATTCCCACTGCCCAGAAGAAAGATAATCTCGGTGCAAATTTATCGATTTCAATTCCTGCTTTTAGCCCCGTTCTTACATACTCCAGCCCATCAGCGAGTGTATATGCCAGTTCAAGATCAGCTGGCGCACCGGCTTCCTGCATATGATAGCCGGAAATACTGATACTATTAAACTTTGGCATATATTTGGAAGTATACTCAAAGATATCCGCAATGATCTTCATTGACATTTCCGGTGGATAGATATAAGTGTTCCTGACCATATATTCTTTCAAAATATCATTTTGAATCGTTCCTGAGAGCTTGTCCTGACTTACTCCTTGTTCTTCTGCAGCAGCAATAAAAAATGCGAGGATTGGTAAAACGGCCCCATTCATTGTCATCGAAACAGACATTTGATCTAACGGTATTCCATCAAATAAAGTCTTCATATCGAGAACAGAATCAATCGCAACACCGGCTTTTCCGACATCCCCAACAACGCGGGGATGATCTGAATCGTAGCCACGGTGTGTTGCTAAATCAAAAGCAACAGATAATCCCTTTTGTCCCATAGCCAGATTACGGCGATAGAAGGCATTGCTTTCCTCGGCTGTTGAAAATCCTGCATATTGACGGACTGTCCATGGGCGGTTCACATACATTGTTGGATAAGGACCGCGTGTATATGGCGGCAGACCAGGCAGATCGTCTAAATGCTCGATTTCGTTACGATCCTCCGTTGTATAAAGAGGTTTTAGCTTAATTTGTTCGTTAGTTTCAAAAAGCAAATCATCTATGGAGGATTGAATATCCTTTTCAACCTGTTCCTGCCATTGTTGTTTAGTGATGAAGTCCTGCTCATTATTTAATGGTATATTTTGGAAATCAGGCTTTTGAAGCTTCACCTGCCAACACCTCCATTTCTGTTAATATGATAGAAAGTGTTTCATAACAATTACTTTTCACATGGACAAACTGCTTAATTCCTTCTTTAAGCCATTGTATCTGTTGCTCTTTTTCCGGTAATCCTGCCAAATAAATCACTCGATCAGGAAATTCTTTTGTTAATGCTGTAACAATTTCATGTCCATATTGCTCGTATTGGTCATTACTGCCGCAAAGGCAAAGATATTTTGTGTTTTGGTTTATTACAAACTGTTTCGCCGCTTCATATGTAGTTATAGAACCGCTTTCTGCAGCTTTGAGTCCTCCTGCAGCAAGAAACCCTTTCATAAAATCTAGTCTAGGTTTATAATTGCGCAGTTCTCCAAGACAAAGCATACTTACGAAGGGTTCAGAGCCAGATTTGTTTTCAATGTCTTTACTAATTTTCCTTAAACTTTCAAATGGTTCAGCAACTCTCGTTTGCTTAATCGCCTCAAAATTAATCGTCATATGGTCATTGCTAAAATAGTTATTAAGGCTATTTTCTTTTGACCCAGGTACCTGTTCATCGAGATTTGCATATACATTTGTTCCAATTACGCTTTGCTTCCTTGTGAAAATATCATGCTGACGTTTGTTGCTGATTGCTTTTATATCATATTGTAGCTTGCTCGATTTTAAGACTTCAAGAATTCCTCCGTTTGCCTCTAGTTGCTGAAAATAACCCCAACCCTTTTCAGCTAATTCCCCTGTTAAGGACTCTATATACCATGAACCTCCAGCAGGGTCAGCTACCTTTTGTAAATAAGCTTCTTCCATCAAAATGTTCTGTGTATTCCTGGCAATCCGCTCTGATAGCTGGGTGCTCCCAGTAATGTCATCAAATGGTGTTACGTGCAAATACTGAACTCCGCCAAGTACAGCTGCAAAGGCCTCATTCCCTGCCCGTAGAATATTTACATGCGGGTCATAAACCGCTTTTGTATAGTTGGAAGTTTCTGCAGCTATGTGCATGCCTCTAGACGATGGTTCAGCACCATATACCCCAGTGATCTTATTCCAAAGAATACGGGCCGCCCGAAGCTTAGCCAGCTCCATAAAGAAATTACCGCCGATTGAGAATTGGAAAACCATTTTCGATAGAGCTTCATCAAGGCGCATTCCATCCTCCAGGAGCCTTTGTATATAATAGACACCTGTAGCAGCTGCAATTCCTAGCTCCTGGACCGCATTTGCCCCGCCTTGATGGTAGACTGCGGTATTAATCAAGACTGTTTGAAGATTAGGAAGTTTATTATTTGCCAGTTTAATATCCTCTGACCATACTGCAAGAACTTCATTTGACATTTGTCCTTCTTCAGCGAACATTGAAATTGGGTCGTTAGCAACGTATCCAGTGATTTTATCACCATTACCCTGCTGCACCGCCATTTCTGTTAGTTCAGCAATAAGTGCAGATTGCATACCTTTTGTATTGATAGCAAAAGGATATATTTCTGTGAGTTCACCTAGTATTTCCCTTAACGTTTCCTTGCCGTTAAAAAGTTGCTTAGAAACTTCAAAAGAAATAGCTGTTTGTCCTTTCTCAATTGCTTCTTGAAGCTTCCCCTTTAATTCTGCGAAGGATTTGGAGGAAATTCGCTGAGCTACCTTCCAGTTGCTTGTTTGATATCCTAAAGGATAAATCCCTCTTCTAAAATCAGAGCCTCCTGGATAATCTGATATTTTTTGCTCATCTAAGCGTGTGTAAAGTGCCTGCAACGTAATAGCTTCATATGTAGTTGTTTGTAATGAATCAACCGTTTTTCCCTTCAACGATTCCTCTGCTTTTAACTTCCAATCATTTTTCGTTATCGAAGGAAAGGTTTGATTTTTTAAATCTTCAAAACTCATATGTTCCACCCCCTGATTTAAAATACAAAATATTCTATAAATTTCATTATACTTTCTATTTTAGGATATAATTGCAAATCATTCAATAAAAATAACCGCTACCTTAATTGGCAGCGGTTATTTTATTAGTAAATCGATGTGGTGGATTTTGATGTGTTTTCCAGGATTTCTTTTACACGTTGTAAGAAACGTCCACATACTAGTCCGTCTAATATTCTATGATCAAGAGACATACATAAGTTTACGATATCACGCACGGCAATCATCCCGTTATTCATAACAACTGGGCGTTTTATGATTGATTCTACTTGCAGAATTGCAGCTTGAGGGTAATTGATAATCCCCATGGATTGAACAGAGCCAAACGAGCCGGTATTGTTAACCGTAAAGGTTCCGCCTTGCATATCCTCTGACCGAAGCTTTCCTGTTCTCACCTTAACAGCAAGTTCAGATATTTCACGCGCAATCCCCTTAATTGTCTTCTCATCTGCTTGTTTTATCACTGGAACATATAATGCATCCTCTGTTGCTACAGCAATTGAAATATTAATGTCTTTCTTTTGAATAATCTTATCACCAGCCCACATTGAATTAATTTGCGGATATTCTTTCAATGCTTGAGCTACAGCCTTTACAAAGAAGGCAAAGAAAGTTAAATTAAAGCCTTCTTTTTTCTTGAATTCTTCTTTTAACGAATTCCGGTACTCCACAAGGCTAGTGGCATCGACTTCAATCATTGTCCAAGCATGTGGTGCTTCGTGCTTACTGCGCAACATATTCGCTGCTATTGCTTTACGGATACCTGAAACAGGAATCTCAATATCACCAACTGCAACAGGAATATCAACTGCTGTTGCAGCTTGCTTTGGTACGGAAACAGGTTGAACAGTTTCCTGTACAGTTACCCGCTGTGTTTTCGTGTCCTTCAGAGTTTCAGCATTAGTACCTGCTGTAGGGATATTCCCTGAATCAATCAGCTTTAACAAATCTTTTCTTGTAATCCTGCCTCCCGCACCGGTGCCTGTCACCTGAGTTAAATCAATTCCATGTTCTTGAGAAATTTTTAATACTGCGGGTGAATAACGAGCTTTATTTCCTTGATTCTCCTCGGAATCAACAACCGTTTCAGAAGCAACAGTGGTTTTCTCCACTTCTTTAGGTGTCACGAAGGCACCACCTTCGATCTCAATCGTACAAATGACTTCTCCTACTGCAAGTGTTTCCCCTTCTTCAGCAATTAGCTCTTTAATAATGCCAGTATAAGATGAGGGTACCTCTGCATTCACTTTATCTGTCATAACTTCCGTTAAGGGGTCATACTTGTTTACTTTGTCTCCAACAGAAACCAGCCACTTACTTATGGTTCCTTCTGTTACGCTTTCCCCTAATTGAGGCATTTTAATTTGTTCAATTGCCACTGTTTTAAACCTCCAATATGTCCAGCTTCGGCTCCAAGGCCCGCTTCGTGTTTTAGTACTCCGCTAGCTCACGCATTGCTTTTTCAACTTTATCCGGATTAACCATAAAGTATTTCTCCATCGTTGGAGCGTATGGCATGGCTGGTACATCTGGTCCAGCTAAGCGCATGATTGGAGCATCTAAATCAAACAAGCAATTTTCAGCAATGATTGCTGATACTTCACTAATAATGCTTCCTTCTTTGGTGTCTTCTGTTATTAGTAATACTTTTCCAGTTTTTGAGGCTGCTTCAATGATTGCTTCCTTATCCAGGGGATAGATCGTTCTCAAGTCTAGAATATGTGCAGAAATACCATCCTTCGCCAACTTTTCAGCAGCTTGAAGCGCAAAATGAACACAAAGCCCATAAGTAATGACGGTAATGTCCTCACCCTCACGTTTCACATCTGCTTTTCCGATTGGCAAGGTATAATCATCTGCAGGTACTTCCCCTTTGATTAAGCGATATGCTCGTTTATGCTCGAAAAATAGTACGGGATCATTATCACGAATCGCTGCTTTAAGTAGTCCTTTTACATCATAAGGAGTAGATGGCATAACAATTTTCAAGCCTGGCTGATTTGCAAAAATGGCTTCCACCGATTGTGAATGGTAAAGTGCCCCGTGTACTCCTCCGCCGTAAGGTGCTCGAATAACCATTGGACAAGTCCAGTCGTTATTAGAGCGATAACGAATTTTTGCTGCTTCCGAAATAATTTGGTTTACTGCCGGCATAATGAAATCGGCAAATTGCATTTCTGCAATTGGACGCATTCCGTACATCGCTGCACCAATTCCTACCCCTGCAATGGCAGATTCGGCAAGTGGCGTATCAATTACACGATCTTCACCAAACTGCTCATACAAGCCTTGCGTTGCCTTAAAAACTCCGCCTTTTACACCTACATCTTCTCCTAATACAAATACCTTCGGATCTCTTTCCATTTCTTCCCGAATGGCCATTGTTACCGCATCAATATAAGAAATTACTGCCATATTATGTCCCCCTTACTCCGCATAAACATATTTCAATGCATCTTCCGGCGCTGCATACGGTGCATTTTCTGCATAATCCGTCGCTTCATTCACTTGCTGCATCACACGGTCATTGATTTCCTTTTCCAACACATCATTCATAACACCCGTTTCTTTTAAATAGGCACCAAAAGTAATGATTGGATCTTTTGTTTTTGCCTTTGCTACTTCATCAGGGGCACGATAGGAACGGTCATCATCATCAGATGAGTGTGGTGTCAGACGATAAGAAACCGTTTCAACAAGAGTCGGCCCATCACCACGACGTCCACGGTCTGCAGCTTCTTTGACAACTCTGTAAACTTCTAATGGGTCATTTCCGTCAACAGTAACACCTGGCATACCATAACCAATCGCACGGTCAGATACATTTTTACAGGCTAATTGTTTTTCAATTGGAACAGAGATAGCATATTTGTTATTTTCACACATGAGTATAACAGGGAGCTTATGAACCCCAGCAAAGTTTGCACCTTCATGAAAATCACCTTGGTTCGAAGAGCCTTCTCCAAAGGTTACAAAGGTTACTAGGTCTTTCTTTTCCATTTTCCCGGCAAGGGCAATTCCCACTGCATGTGGTACTTGTGTAGTAACCGGTGAAGACCCTGTTACAATGCGATTACTCTTTTGTCCAAAATGTCCTGGCATTTGGCGACCACCGGAATTTGGATCTTCCGCTTTAGCAAATCCGGAAAGCATCAGTTCTTTTGGCGTCATACCAAAGGTTAATACTACTCCCATGTCACGGTAGTATGGAAGCACATAATCTTTTTCACGATCAAGAGCAAACGCTGCACCTACTTGTGCTGCCTCTTGTCCTTGACAGGAAATAACAAAGGGGATTTTCCCCGCACGATTCAATAACCACATCCGCTCATCAATACGGCGGGCCAATAGCATTGTTTCATATATTTCCAATACTTTCTCATCACTTAAACCTATCGCTTTATGACGCTTTTCAGTCATATATTTCTAACCTCCCATTATGTCCGTAGAAAAATAAAATTAAGAATGGATTGCTTTGCCATCAACTGCAAGTGCAGCTTCCCCGATAGCTTCTGATAACGTCGGATGAGGATGAATGGTATGAGCTATTTCCCAAGGTGTTGCGTTCAATACCATCGCAAGTCCCGCTTCTGAAATCATGTCTGTAACATGCGGACCAATCATATGCACCCCTAGAATATCATTGGTTTCTTCATCAGCAACTATCTTAACAAAACCATCCGATTCTCCAAAAACAAGTGCCTTTCCAATCGCCCGGAAGGAAAACTTGCCAACTTTTACTTTATGGCCTTTTTCAATTGCCTGTTCTTCCGTTATCCCAACGCTCGATACCTCAGGATTACTATAAATACATTTAGAAACGAGGTTATAATCTAGTGGAGAAGGGACTCCCCCTGCAATATGTTCCACTGCAATAATTCCTTCATGTGAAGCAACATGGGCCAATTGCAACCCCCCTATTACGTCACCAATGGCATATATATGTGATTCCTTCGTTTGAAAAAATTCATTTGTTGAAATGAATCCCTTTTCAACCTGGATTTCAGTATTTTCTAATCCAATTCCTTCAACGTTTGCTTGACGACCTACGGAAACAAGGAGTTTTTCAGCCTTATATTCTTTCAGTCCTG
Source organism: Neobacillus sp. FSL H8-0543 (assembly GCF_038592905.1). Classification (GTDB taxonomy): domain Bacteria; phylum Bacillota; class Bacilli; order Bacillales; family Cytobacillaceae; genus Neobacillus. Next base: position 730,569 of record NZ_CP151943.1, read on the forward strand.
ATTTTGTCTCGGCCGATATTATAACACCCTCACCTTTAATCAAAGTTTCAGGTAATACCTTTGCCCCTGTAACCAGCTTAATACCTTTTTTCTTCATGAGGCGCTGCATTTCTTTAGATATATCTTTATCCTCTGTAGGGATCATACGATCCGCATATTCAATTACAGTAACGTCTACACCAAAATCAGAAAGCATCGAAGCCCACTCTATTCCGATAACACCTCCGCCAACAATTATGATGGATGAGGGTAACGTCTCAAGTTCTAAGGCTTCATCAGATGTGATAACGAATTCTCCATCCAATTCTAGTCCAGGCAGTGTTCTTGGTCTTGAACCCGTTGCAACCACTACATTTTTCGGAAGAAGCATTTCATTCTCTTCCCCGTTGTTCATTTCAACTGAGATAGTCCCAGGCATCGGTGAAAAAATGGATGGACCTAGGATTCGGCCAAGTCCCTCATAAATATCAATTTTCCCTTGTTTCATTAAATGCAGAACACCTTTATGGAGTTGATCAACAATTTTATTTTTTCTATCTTGGACTTTACCAAAGTTAAAAGAAACTTCACTAGTAATAACCCCGAATTCTTCACTATGCTTCGTTGTTGCATAAACTTCTGCGCTTCGGAGTAAGGCTTTACTTGGGATACATCCTTTATGAAGGCATGTTCCCCCGAGTTTCCCTTTTTCAACAATAGCTGTTTTTAGGCCTAATTGTGAGGCACGAATAGCTGCTACATAGCCGCCTGTACCGCCACCAAGTATGACCAAATCGTATTCTTGTGTCACTGTTTTCCCTCCCCATTCTTAAATTTTTGCAGTTTTAAAGGTACCCGGATATTCTTTTACTTCTTCTTCTCCACGCAAAATGCGGAGGGCACCCTCAGCCAGTGCTTGAAGCTCATTTTCACCAGGATGTACAATACAGTCAGCAATCCAGTGAATTCTATCAATGATGGATTTTACAAAACCGTTACCAAATGCGAGACCACCAGTTAACACGATGGCATCCACTTTTCCGTTCAACACTGCGCTGGCAGCGGCAATTTCTTTTGCCACTTGATAGGCCATGGCATCATACACAAGCTTCGCGTTTTCATCGCCATCAGCAATTCTTTTTTCTACTTCGACCGCATCACTTGTTCCTAGGTAGGCTACAAGTCCCCCCTGACCAACAAGCTTCTTCATCACTTCTTCACGGTAATACTGACCTGAATAACAAAGAGCGATTAAATCCCCAGCAGGTACGGTACCTGCTCGTTCAGGGCTAAAAGGCCCATCTCCATGTAGGCCATTGTTCACATCGACAACTTTTCCCCGCCTATGAACTCCAACCGTAATTCCACCACCCATATGAGTAACAATCAGGTTCAACTCTCGGTACTCTTTCCCAAGCTCCTTCGCCACTCTTCTTGCTACCGCTTTTTGATTTAATGCATGAAAGATACTTTTTCTTTCAATTAAGGAAAATCCTGATATTCTAGCGATAGGATCCAATTCATCTACAACAACAGGGTCGACAATAAAAGCTGGTATGTTAAGTGCAGAGGCAATCTCATTTGCGATAATGCCTCCAAGATTCGAAGCGTGCTGCCCAGCATATCCAGTTCTTAAATCTGAAAGCATCACGTCATTTACATTATATGTGCCACCTTCAATTGGGCGCAGCAATCCTCCTCGTCCACAAACGGCATTTAATTTTGAGATATTAATTCCTTCATGATCGAGTGTTTCTAAAATGGTACTTTTTCTGAATTCATATTGGTCAATGATATTGGCATATGAATTGATCTTGTCAACATCATGGCGTATCGTTCTTTCTAGTATAGAAATTTCATTATCGAAGACCCCGATCTTAGTAGAAGTAGAACCTGGGTTGATGATGAGCATTCGATATTGTTTATCAGGCAATGGATTGACCTCCAATATGGTTTATCATTCATCCTATTTAAAGCAAAGACGCTGAATTTTCCATTCAGCGTTCTTCCACTTTTTTCCTTTTTATCGACGACTTAAGATATGATGGCCATTTTGCAGGAATTGACTGCGGGAATTACGCATTTTTTCAATCCGTTCTTCCGCCATACGGTCTGCAGCTACGTAAGTTGGAATCCCATCACGCTTTGAAATAGCAATTACTTTTTCAATACTTGCATAAATTTGGTCAACCTTTTTCATAGCACGTTCATGATTATATCCATAAAGCTCATCTGCAACGTTTATTACCCCACCTGCATTGATAACATAGTCTGGTGCATAAACAATACCCATTTCATGGATGATATCGCCATGTCGTGGATCTTTTAATTGATTATTAGCGGATCCGGCAATGACTCTTGCCTTTAACTGCGGTATTGTTTCATCATTAACTGTTGCTCCAAGAGCACAAGGAGCATAAATATCACATTCCACACCATAAATTTCATCTGGATTCACAGCACGTGCACCGAATTTCTCTATGGCACGTTGAACTACTTCTTTGTTAATATCTGTAACAATTAATTGTGCACCTTCCTCGTGCAAGTACTCGCACAGAGTCCAGGCTACATTTCCTATACCTTGGATAGCAACGACTTTTCCTTCTAGTGAATCCGAACCAAATGCTGCTTTAGCTGCTGCTTTCATCCCACGGTAAACTCCATATGCAGTGACTGGTGAAGGATTACCTGATGAACCGAAAGCTGGTGAAATACCTGTAACATAGTCTGTTTCTTCATGGATCATATCCATATCTGCAACCGTTGTTCCTACATCTTCAGCGGTAATATATCTTCCGTTTAATCCTTGAATATACCGACCAAATGCACGGAATAATTCTTCTGATTTATCTTTACGAGGGTCTCCAATGATAACGGTTTTCCCACCACCTAGGTTTAGCCCTGCAGCAGCATTCTTATATGTCATTCCTTTTGCCAGTCTTAATGCATCTTCAATGGCATCTCCCTCGGAATCATACGTCCACATCCTTGTACCGCCTAATGCAGGTCCTAGAGTTGTATCGTGTATAGCGATAATCGCTTTTAATCCTGATTGCTTATCTTGGCAAAATACTACCTGCTCATAATCATATTTTTCTAAGTACTTGAAAATTTCCATTGTCTATTCCTCCTCAAAATTAAGAAACTTTAGTTACTGATAGAACAGATGGCAAGGGCAAGTGAGTAAAGCTTGCTTTCAGCCGTATCAGCTCTAGATGTCAAAACAATCGGGGCCTTTGCGCCTGCAATAACGGCCCCAACCTTTGCTTTGGCAAAATAAATTAATGATTTATACAATACATTTCCCACTTCTATAGTTGGAACTAATAAAATATCAGCTCTGCCCGCCACTTCACTATGTATACCTTTGTGTTCGGCAGCTAAAGTGGAAACAGCATTATCAAGTCCAAGAGGACCATCAACAATACACCCCGGGATTTGTCCCCTGTGATTCATGAGTGTTAATAAGGCAGCATCAATCGTTGCTTGCATATTTGTTTTTACCACTTCTACAGCAGCAATTGGAGCTACTCTAGGATTTTCAATTCCTAAAGAAGTGGCCAAGGCAGCAGCATTTTTTATTATTTGTGCTTTTTGCTCTACATCAGGAGAAATATTCATCGCCGCATCTGTTACGAAAATCAAACGGTCAAAGCCTGGGACTTCAAAGACCGCCACATGCGATAAAACACTGCCTGTACGAAGTCCATATTCCTTATTCAAAACTGATTTTAGTATAGTGCTCGTGGCTAGATTCCCTTTCATCAAGACGCTAGCTTCTTTATTAAATACAGCCTTTACAGCCAAATCTGCAGCTAATGAGTTTGATTCTGCGTGCACAACATTTAATTTTTTATTGTTCTTATTTTTATATTGCTTTACATCTAGAATGGTATTAATTTTTTCTTTATTACCATATAAAATAAAATTGGCGAGGTTACGGTCTAAAGCGTCTAGCACTGCTTCGATTACTTCTGTGTCCTCTGCAGCCGCGACGGCAACCGTATGATCATGCTGTTGGGTTGCTTTGTCAATAAGTGTTTCCAGCAACAAGTTGTCATCAACCCCTTCTATATTCACTGCAACTCCAAAATATAAACATGCAAGTTCCATGCCAAATAATTTCCATTGCAAACGCTGTATTTACATCTTTTATATATGCAATATCCTGCATACTACGAAAATTATTGCGTGCTATTATTTTCAAGTTTGTATTTCTCGAGCTTGTAATATAGATTTCTCACCGACAAGCCAAGAGTTTTAGCTGTTAATGTTTTATTCCCATTTAAGCGATGAATGGTATCTTTAATAATTTCTGCTTCATATTCCTCAACCATTCCTGAAAGGGAACGGTTCGGTTCAACTGATTTACTATTCTCTGAAAAATGAAGTTCATTCCCTGTTTTTTTACTTCTTAATTCTGGTAAGTGATGGACATTAATTAGCGATTCATTATAATTCATAAAAATCATTGCTCTGCCCAGAATATTTTCTAATTCCCTTACATTGCCCGGCCAGTCATAATTCATTAACCTACTCACGGCTGTTTGGGTTACACCTTCTACATTTTTTCCATAATCACGATTTATCTTTTGAATGAGCAGTTCTGATAATAATGGTATTTCTTCTCTACGTTTTCTTAACGGCGGGATATGTATAGGCATGCGATTTAAACGATAATATAAGTCTTCCCTAAAGGATCCATTGGCAATACCTTTTTCAAGGTTGACATTGGTTGCAGCAATAATTCGAACATTAATTGCTATAGGCTTTGTCCCGCCCACCCGAATGATTTCACGTTCTTGCAGTACCCTAAGTAACTTTGCTTGGGTATTGGCTGGCAACTCACCTATTTCATCAAGGAAAATGCTGCCATTATTCGCTTCTTCAAAAAAGCCTCTCTTTCCTCCCCTTCTCGCTCCAGAGAATGCTCCCTCTTCATAGCCAAATAATTCACTTTCCAGTAGTGACTCAGCAATAGCCGCACAATTTACACGGATAAATTTGTTGTATTTTCTATCACTTGCATTATGTATAGCGTGGGCGAACAATTCTTTTCCTGTTCCCGATTCACCGCGTAAGAGAACGGTCGCCGGCGTTTTAGCACCAAGTTTAGCCTGCTCAATAGCCAAAAGCATTTCTTCTGAATGAGCAATTATATCCTCGAAGGTATATTTGGCTTCAAGTGTTCGAATAATTTGCCTGGCACGATGCAGTTCCCTGCTTAGAGATTTAATTTCCGACATATCGTGGATAACGCCTACACTACCCTTTAGTTTACCTTTAACAATAATTGGGGCCACATTAACAATTACTTCACGCTTATTTGCTCCAACTCTCATAGCAGTGCCCCGAACAGCTCTTCTTGTCTGAAGAACCTTCATATGCATACTTTCTCCTTCAGAAATATCAGCTGTCGCTGGCTGCCCGATTACTTGTTCCTTAGTAAGACCTGTGAGACGAGTATACGCCGGATTTATAAGTATACCTCTGCCAAGTTCATCAACTACTGAAATGGCATCATCACTTGAATGAATAATTGCCTGGAGCATGGTTTGTATTTCCTTTAAATCGGTAATCTCCTCTGCAAGATTAACCACCTCGGTTATATCCTTAAAGACAGCAAAAGCGCCAATAATCGTTCCATTTTCCTCAATGATTGGAATCCGGGTAGTAATAATTTTACGGCCATTCCCCAGAATCATTTCTTGATTGGTCTCAATTCTTTTTGATTCAAGGATAAGCGGTAATCTACTTTCTGGGATGACATTAACTACCTGCTGACCGATTGCTTGCTCCTTTTTAACACCCATCATTTCTTCGGCACGGCGATTAAATAAAATAACATGGCCATAATTATCGATAACAACCATTCCATCATTTGTGGCATTAAAAATTAATTCTTGTTTATATGATTCATTTTGATGCTTTTGAATCAGTTCTTCTTTTTCTTCAAGAAGCTGTGCCAGCAAAAAGGCAACACTTCCCGGAATTAAAACCGTTTTTTTACTTTTAGCATTTCTAAGCTGTTGAAACACTCGTTCGCTCCCAGTAACATCAATGATAATATCAATCGTTTCATTTAGAAAGGGGAGCCAGTCCGTTCCAGTTACGATGCCTTCTCTTTGTGCTAATAATATACCAGGGGCATCCGAATTTCGATCGATCACAACTTGGACATTTAACACTTCTGTTTCATTTAGTAATTTTAATACCGCTATACCACCTTTGCCAGCGCCAACAATCATAACATTTTGCATCTTTTCGCCCCTTTATTATATTGTCTTCCAAAAAGAAGTTTTTTTCACACAAAAATAATCGAAAATCTGCAATATTTTTCAATTACTATTTTATATTTAATTACTGTCCTTGACAAATATTATCTTTGTAATATATTTTTCATGAAGGTATTTTTTTACTAAAGAATTGGAAGGATTACATTATGATTCGGATTATTGCTCTATTCATATTATTAATTCCTGGGTTTTTGGCTGGTTTTGGTATTAAATTAATGCGTGATATGACTTTTGGGGTTCTACTGTCTCCCATACCGTCTTTATGGCTTCAGTTTCTCCTTGGTTTACTATTCTTTCTTGGTGGTTTGGGATTTGTAGCAGGATTTATCTTTCGAAGAGATCGTAAACGGAATAAAGTTCAAGCTAGATTTAAGGATAATAGATAAAGAAGAAAGAGACCATTTTGGTCTCTTTCTAAGTTTTAGCCTTGAGTATATTGTTTTCTTATATTCAATGCTTTGACAGGTTCATCTGTAATGATAGCTGAACATCTTATATTAAAAAATCTATGCAAATCAGCATCTTTATTTACTGTATAAGGTCTAACCGCTATTCCATTTTCCATTGTACTTTTAATAATTTTATCCGAGATACGGGAGTATTTTGGATGCATTCCTTTTGCCCTGATTGACTGGGCGTATACCCATGGCATAAATATCCGTTCATTAAAAAGTGGTGCAGTTTCTATTTCCGGTGCCAGTTGATAACTATATACCACACTATAATGATTGAAAGAAGAAATAATAATTCTGTCGGTCATACCATAATTCCGAACAAGCTGGATAACCCTTTCTTCCATTCCTTTATATGGAATAAGATCATTTTTCAACTCTATATTACAAACAAGATTATTCGTTTGCATCCAATCAAGTACTTCATTTAGTGAAGGTATCGGCTCTTTTTTTACACCCTTTTTACTGGCATTTAACTTTCTGATGTCTTTAAATAAGAAATCCTTTACATATCCTGATCCATCTGTTGTTCTATTGACCTTCTCATCATGAATAACAACGATTTCATCGTCTTTGGTTAATTGGACATCGAGTTCCAGACCATCAGCACCTGCTTTTTCAGCTTCGACAAATGCACCCATTGTATTTTCGCTAAATACAGCTGCATAACCGCGGTGGGCAAATATTTGTGTCATTTTTTCACTTCCCAACTACTATTTGGAGGAATTTACAATGAAACCACTACAACTATCACCTGAAACGGCCATTAAACTAGCCGAAAAATTAAATGTTCCCATTGAACATCTTATGCATATGCCACAGCACATTCTTATTCAAAAATTAATGGAATTACAAAAGGAAGAGCAGTAACCGCCAGCTGCTCGATGCTTTAAATTCGAAAAAGCCTTCATTCAGAATGAAGGCTTTCATTTGTTCTGGGTTTCTCAAGAGGCCTTGTGTTCAAGACGAAGTTTATCTGCTACCATCGCAATAAATTCACTGTTCGTTGGCTTTGCTTTTGACATACTGACAGTGTAACCAAAAAGCGAGGAAATTGAATCAATATTTCCGCGGCTCCATGCAACTTCAATGGCATGGCGAATGGCACGCTCAACACGACTTGCCGTTGTATTGTATTTTTTAGCAATATCAGGGTAAAGCACCTTTGTAATTGAACCTAAAAGTTCAATATCGTTGTAGACCATAGAAATAGCTTCACGCAAATACAGATATCCTTTAATATGCGCTGGAACACCAATTTCATGAATAATACTTGTGATACTTGCATCAAGGTTTTTCGGCTTTTGTTCATTTTGCGAACGGTAATTTGATGTTGGCAGCTTACGGCTTACTTGACTTGTTTTTCCGCTAACCTGACGAATATGATTTCCAAGGTTCTCCATATCAAACGGTTTTAGAATAAAATAAGATGCACCAAGCTCAACCGCTTTCTTTGTAACATCTTCTTGACCAAACGCAGTAAGCATTATAACGTTCGGTATTGTCGCTTTTTTCAGATCTCTCATTCGCTCTAGAACTGCTAAGCCATCAAGATGAGGCATTATAATATCTAAAACAAGTACATCAGGTTCTACTGTTTCTAACATCTCTAAGCAATCTTGTCCGTTATGTGCGATACCTGAGATTTCCATATCTTCTTGGGAAGAAATGTAGTCCTCTAATAATCCAACTAACTCCCTATTGTCATCAACGACACAAACTTTAATCTTTTTCAACTTTGTATCCTCCCCAAACTCAAATATTCTCTTTTATCACTTTAATTTTTATTATTTATTTTTTATTCGCTTAATTCTATTCTAAATTAGAAATTCGACAATGCAACAAAAATTCCTCTCATTTTTTTAATATTTCTTAAAATAGTTATAAAATCTCATCTATTCTTTATTTTCCTTTGTTTTTCGACTAAATTCGCATTTATGGTTAATTATACTATGTATTTGTCGAATAATCTTTATACAAAAAAAGAAAATAGACGATTATCCGCCTATTTCCATATATTGAGTAATATCTAGCTTCTGCACCTAGCCCCTCGAGTCTTTGGGGCTGACCAAGGAGCATACGCTTTTCGTTTTAACTGGCTTTTTCTTTTGGTTTTTCGTATATGTTAATTCCAGCTTCATTTAACATCCATTCAATGTGAACACCATAACCGCTTGTTGGGTCATTGACAAAAACATGAGTCACCGCACCTATTAACTTGCCGTCCTGTATGATTGGACTTCCACTCATTCCCTGGACGATCCCTCCTGTTTTATCAAGAAGTTTCGGGTCAACAACCTTGATAACCATGCCTTTTGTAGCTGGAAATTTTTGCGGAATCGTGCTAACAATTTCTATATTAAATTCTTCTACTTTGTCATCATTTACTACAGTTAAAATCTTTGCGGGTCCTTCTTTCACTTGATGGGATAAAGCAATTGGCAACGGTTTATCCAAGACCCCATTCCTTAATTCTTTGTGCAGTACACCAAATATCCCAAAGGGACTATTTTTTGTGATGTTTCCTACTATTTCACGATCTGAAGAAAAGCGTGCCAACTTTTCACCTGGATCGCCATTACTTCCTTTTTCAATGGAAGTAACGGTAGAACGAACAATTTGACCATCCTCAACTACAATAGGTTTTTTTGTATCCATATCTGAAATAACATGACCTAAAGCGCCATATTTTTTTGATTTTGGATCAACAAATGTCATGGTGCCTATTCCTGCTGCTGAGTCACGGATATATAATCCAAGTTTATAGGACTTTTCTCCCTTATCTTTTAAAGGAGTAAGCTTTGTAGTGAATTTTCCGCTTTCTCTGCTAATAACCATATCTAATGCTTCACTGTTTTGTCCTGCATTTTGTACAAATGGCGCAACATCAGTCATTTTTTCAATTTTATTTCCATTTATTTCCGTAATGATATCCCCGATTTTAATTCCTGCTAATTCTCCAGGAGACTTTTTTCCATCTTCAGTCGAAACTAAATGGTGTCCAACAACCAGTACACCAACTGTGTTTAATTTAACTCCTATAGATTGGCCCCCAGGAGTTACCCGGAAATCCTTTAATACTTGTACATCAACCTTTTTTATTGGAATACCTGCAAATTCTAACAGCATTTCATTTTGACCATTTTCTTTTGCTTGTAATGAAACAGATTTTTGATCCTGAGCAAGTGTGATAGTGGAATTGTGAGAACCGACTGTGGCCGACACCGGAGCGGCCTTTTGAAAAGTATAATCTTGTCCTTCAAAAACGGTTATCGTCTTTGGTATATCAAGGTAATCCTGAATTGGTTTAAAAAACAATACGCTGATTAATGAAACAAGGAGAATTCCACCAATAATCTTTCTAATTATGTCTAATTTCAAACTTTTCACTCTCCTCGCTTCTATTTCACTATATCGAAATGGCTACATCTTTAATTTTGCCTCGTTCCCTTGCATTTATAACTGAAGACAATATAAAAAAGCTACCCAATTTGGATAGCTTTACATTTTTTATAAAAAATATAACAATAATAACTCTGAACTCATGCAATAAATGTACAAAAAGTGAATTTTTGATAACTAAACGTTTGTATGCACTTTTTTATTTTCTGCTGCAAGGAATAGTAATTCTTCCGCATGTTTTTTGGTAAGGTCAGTTATTTCAACACCAGAAATCATTCGGCCAATTTCTTTAATTTTTTCTTCTGAGCTTAGAGGACTAACTGCAGTTTTTGTTCTGCCGTCTTTCGTGACCTTGGAAATATACAGATGGGTGTCTGCCATCGCAGCCACCTGAGGTAAATGAGAAATACATAATACCTGCGAATCAACAGCTACTTTATATATTTTTTCGGCAATAGATTGTGCCACTCTTCCGCTAACACCAGTATCAACCTCATCAAATATGATCGAGGTTACACCTTGGTGTTTGGAAAAAATGCTTTTTAATGCCAACATGATTCGTGATAACTCTCCGCCTGATGCTATTTTTGATAAAGGCTTTAATGGTTCACCAGGATTAGTGGAAATAAAAAACTCAACATGATCGACACCGTTTCTCGAGAAATGAGGCAAAATTGATTCAAAACGAATTTCAAATACTGTTTTCGCCATATATAATTCCTTTAATTCATTATGTATTAATTTCGTTAACCTCTCCGCCCAACGTTTACGGATTTCCGTTAATTGCTTGGCTTCTAATATTAGGTCTTTCTTTATGGAGGATAGTTCCTTCTCTAATTGACCAATATGTGTTTCTTTATTTTGCAGTGTTTCGATTTCTTCTTCAATTTTTGCCGCATATTCAACTATTTCTTCTATCGTTTTACCGTATTTCCGTTTTAATTGGTTAATCTCATTTAAACGCTCTTCAATTTCATTTAATTTATGGGGATCGTATTCCAACCCATCCAATTCTGCTCTTAAAGCACTAGTCACATCCTCTAGCTGATAAAAACTGTTCATCACTGATTGAAAAGATTCCTTATATGCCGTATCTAGTGCCGCTGCATCCTCAAGATGGCCCATTGCCATACTAATCCAATCGAGTCCCTTTTGATCTCCTCTTAACGCATTGTAGCTCGTTTGAAGCGATTCAAATACCCTTTCAAAATTAGCGAGTTTCTTTTTCTCCTCATAAAGCTCATTGTCTTCATTAAGCTTTAAATTCGCATTTTGAATTTCATCAAACTGAAATTGAATTAAATCAAGACGATGGGCTGTTTTTTGCTCATTTTCACTTAAGGACTTCAACTTTTTATTTACTTGCTCGAAGCGATGGAATACATCCTGGTATTCAGTGATTGAAGGATAAATTTCTTCAAAACCAAATTGGTCCAGCAGTGGTAGATGTCTGGTCTCATCCATTAAATCTTGATGTTCATGCTGTCCATGAATATCTACAAGTGTGGCACCAATTTCTCTGAGTGTTGAAATTGTAACCAGCTTACCATTGATTCGGCAGACACTTTTTCCTGTACGTGATATATCTCTGCGCAGGACAATCATGCCTTCCTCAATCTCAATTCCAAATTCCAATGCTTTTGCAGTTACAGGGTGTTGATACTCCAATTGAAATAATCCCTCAATTTCCGCTTTGGCCTCGCCATGACGAACAAATTCAGCAGATCCTCTACCCCCAACCAATAAATGAATGGCATCGATAATAATTGATTTTCCAGCACCAGTTTCACCCGTTAAGACTGTCAATCCTTTCTCAAAAGAAACGGTGAGAGCTTCAATAATCGCAAAGTTTTTTATCGATAATTCTGATAACAAGGTACATTCCCCCTATTAAAGCATATCAAGGAAACGATTAGTGATGACCTCTGTCTCTTCAGGAGTACGACAGATAATTAAAATTGTATCGTCGCCACAAATCGTTCCTAGAATTTCTTCCCAGTCTAGATTGTCAAGCAAGGCACCAATGGCCATCGCATTACCAGGCAGACACTTCATAACGAGCAAATGTCCTGCTGAATCAATTCGAACAAAGGCATCCATTAATGATCGCCGTAATTTTTGCAATGGATTAAACCGTTGATCTGCAGGCAAGCTATATTTGTATCTGCCATCTAGTAACGGGACCTTCACGAGGTGCAATTCTTTAATATCCCGGGAAACAGTTGCTTGAGTCACGTTAAAACCAGCATTTTTTAGTTCATCAACAAGATCATCTTGTGTTTCAATATCATTATTGGCAATAATTTCTCTTATTTTAATATGCCGCTGACCTTTATTCATTTAATCACTCCTAAATTCACTCAAACCATTTATGTATTTTGTACTAAATTGGCGCTTCTACACATATGTTAGCTGATTTTGGCAAAGATGTACATTTATTCTTTAACAGAATTTATAGCAAGTTTTTACGAAAAAAAGGATAAGCAATTGCTTATCCTTCGGCGTTTTGTTTTGATTTAAATTCTTGATGAGATTCTTTCACAATTTGTGAAGGCTCGATTGGTAAGCGGTTCTCACCTATTTCCTTCTCACCTTCCCATTTGAGATGAAGAAGGAATTCAATATTCCCGTCTCCTCCGGTAATCGGAGAAAAGGATAAATTTACAGCATCAAATCCCTGAGTTACGGAAAAATCGACAATTTTATTAACAACTTGCAAATGTACCTTTTCATCTCGAATAATTCCCTTTTTACCGACTTGCTCGCGACCAGCCTCGAACTGCGGTTTCACAAGAGCAATAATATCGCCGCCCGGGATTAATAAGGTTTTTAAAACAGGAAGAATAAGTCTTAATGAAATAAACGAAACGTCGATTGTAGCAAAATTAGGCATTTCACCAGCCAAATCTTGTGGTGTTACATATCGAAAGTTCGTTCTCTCCATTACCACTACTCGCTCATCCTGACGGAGCTTCCAAGCTAGTTGATTGTATCCGACATCTAAAGCGTAGGTCATCTTCGCTCCATTTTGTAATGCGCAATCTGTAAAACCGCCAGTCGAGGCGCCAATATCGAGCATCACCTTATCCCTCACGGTCACATCAAATACCTTGAGAGCCTTCTCAAGCTTTAGCCCTCCTCTGCTAACATAAGGGAGTACGTTCCCTTTAACAGTAAGAGGGATATCCACATTTACTTTTTCTCCAGGTTTGTCAAGGCGTTCTTCGTTCGAATAAACAAGCCCTGCCATTACAGCTCTTTTCGCTTTTTCTCGCGTTTCTGCCAAGCCTCTGTCCACTAATAAAACATCAATACGTTCTTTTTTCTTCATCTGTTAAGCCCTTTGTTGTCTTTTTTTTGCAAGGATAGTCATTCTTTTGACAACATCTGAAGTGGTCATTCCAATCTCTCTAAGTAAGGAGTCGACATCACCATGTTCAATAAACTGATCTGGAATCCCCATTCTGTCAATAGCTTGATGGTAATATCCATGATCATGAGCATACTCCAAGACTGAACTTCCAAAACCGCCCTGCAGCACTGCTTCTTCAATTGTCAGTATGGGGGTATTTTGTAAAAATAAATTAACAAGCATTTTTTCATCTAATGGCTTGATAAACCTAGCATTTACAACCTTAATAGAAATACCTTGTTTTTCAAGGATAGCAGCGGCTTCCATTGCCATTGGAATTGTTGTTCCAAAGGTTAAGATGGCAGCATCTTCCCCTTCCTTTAATACTTCCCAAGTACCAATGGGAATTCTCTTTAAATCCTGATCCATTGGTACACCTAAACCATTACCTCGAGGAAATCTCATTGCAATCGGGCCATCGTCATAATTTATCGCAGTATAAACCATGTGCTGTCCTTCATTTTCATCTTTTGGCATCATTAAAACAATATTTGGAACATGTCTTAAAAAGGCGATATCAAAAACACCCTGATGCGTCTCACCATCGGCACCAACTAAACCGGCGCGATCAATCCCGATGAAAACATTTAGGTTCTGACGGCAAATATCATGAACGACCTGATCATATGCTCGCTGTAAAAAAGTAGAATAGATGGCTAAAAACGGCTTCATGTTTTGAGTTGCCAAGCCTGCAGCTACAGTTGCAGCGTGTTGCTCTGCAATACCTACATCGTACATCCTGTCAGGAAACTCATTGGCAAAGCCTTCAAGCTTCGACCCTACTGGCATGGCAGGAGTAATAGCTACAATTCGCTCATCCTCACGAGCAAGCTTGCGAACAGTTTCACTAACTAGACTACTCCAAGCAGGAGGCGGGACCAGATCAGGCTTTACAAAGGCGCCTGTATCCATTTTATATGGACCCGTACCATGCCAGGTCCCTTTGGTATCGCTTTCCGCAGGATGGAATCCTTTGCCCTTTTTCGTGATTACATGCAGCATAACAGGTCCTTCGGTTTTCTTAGCATAGGCAAGGTTTTCAAATAAGGCATCATAATCATGCCCATCAACAGGTCCTAAATAAGTGAATCCCATTTCCTCAAAAAACATTCCCGATACAAGTAAATATTTTAGACTGTCCTTTATCCGTTCCGCGGTGGCAGCAAGTTTTCCGCCTACAGCAGGTATCTTTTTTAACAACACTTCCAGCTCATCTTTTACCCATTGATACTTTCCAGCTGTCCGTAATTGCCCAAGAATCGTATGCAGTGCTCCGACATTAGGAGCAATTGACATTTCATTATCATTTAGAATGACAATCATGTTTTTCTTTTCATGTCCAATATGGTTCAAAGCCTCTAAAGCCATGCCTCCTGTTAAGGCACCATCACCAATAACAGGTAAAATATAAGACTTTTCTTTTTTTAGATCCCTAGCAATTGCCATACCCATTGCAGCGGACAAAGAAGTTGAACTATGTCCAGTCTCCCAAACATCATGCTCACTTTCAATTCTTTTAGGGAATCCGCAAAGACCTTTATATTGACGTAAGGTATCAAATTCACAAGCTCTGCCTGTTAAGATTTTATGGACATAAGACTGATGTCCAACGTCCCAAATGATTTTATCAGTTGGACTATCAAAGCATTTATGCAAGGCAATCGTTAATTCAACTACACCTAAATTTGGTCCAATATGGCCACCCGTTACGGAAAGCTTTTCAATCAAGAATTTCCGAACATCTTGACTTAGAGCCTGCAGTTCATTATTTGACATTCCCTTTAAAAAGGAAGGGTCTTTTATTGATAACAGATCCATGTTTGGATCACTCACTTTCATACTTTTTCTTCGAAGTTAATTTATATTAGTTTATTATTAGTTTAGGCTGTGTTAAAGGACGGTGTTGATTCAGTACACTCTGTTGATTGGAGCGGAAGGCACGAGACTCCTGCGGGAAGAGCAAGTCACGGGAGACCCCGCAGGAGCGAAGCGACGAGGAGGCTCCCGGACTGCCCGCTAAAAAGCGAAGTGCCTGGAGCTCCAATCAACAGCAAGTTTAAAACAGCCTGAGTTTAAAAAATAGCCGCTAACACTAAAAGTGATAACGGCATTGGCAACTGTCAATTCATTGTCAACAATTATAACACAATTACGTTAATGTTCAAATATCTGTACTTTTAATGGTTTCTAGAAACAACTAGCTGGGCTATTTCAGTAAGCAACTTGCTATTCAAACCTGTCTTATTTAAATATTGTATTGAGAGGTCTAATTGGGACTGTAAGGCTTTCTTTGCACCCTCAATTGACAACAGTTGAGGGTAAGTGCTTTTCAGATTTGTTGTATCGCTTCCAACAGGCTTACCAATTATCTCTTGATTACCCTCTAAGTCGAGGATGTCATCCCGAATTTGAAAAGCTAAACCTAGATGATGGGCAAATAAAGATAAATTATCCAATTGTGTTTGATTAGCTTCTGCTAACATTGCTCCTGCCATTACGCTATACTTTAAGAGTTTGCCTGTTTTATGAATATGTATATACTCAAGCTCTTCTAATGTTAGAGCTTTTCCTTCACCTTCCATATCAGCAACCTGACCGCCGACCATTCCTTCCGTACCAGCCGCTTTTGCCATTTCAATAATTAAATTTAATTTTGTACTAGCTGAAGCAGTTTCATTCGGAATGCTGCCCACTACCTCAAAGCTATAGGTTAATAAGGCATCACCTGTTAAAACAGCGATTGCTTCACCAAATACTTTATGGTTAGTAGGCTTCCCTCTCCTGAGGTCATCGTCATCCATGCTTGGCAAATCATCGTGGATTAAAGAATATGTATGAATCATTTCAATAGCGCAAGCTGCTAGCAATCCTCTTTTAGGGTCCATTCCAAAAGCATCTACTGTTGCAAACGTTAGAAGTGGCCGAATTCGCTTGCCCCCTGCTTCTAGAGAATATTGCATTGCCTCTTTTATGATCGGAGGCGCATTAAGTTGAGCCACCAAGGTTCGAAGCTCTGTTTCAAGCAGTTGTTTGTATTCTTGTGTAAAAGCATCTAGTAACTTGGCTGCCAAGCCTATTCCTCCTCTGCAATTAAGAAATCTTCCTTACGCCCATCCTCAGTTATAATTTGTGTCAATTGTTCTTCCACACTCTTTAACTTATCATGACAAAGCTTAGATAGTTCCATCCCATCTTTATAGAAGGCAATTGCCTCTTCTAAGGGCACATCACCCTCTTCTAGCTTATCGACAATTTGTTCGAGCTTATTCATTGCTTCTTCAAAGGATACTTTTTGTTCATTCTTCACTGTTTCTCGCTCTCCTTTATACTCTGAACATGACAGAAAAGACTTCCATCGGTTAATTGGATTTGAATGGATTCATTCTCATTCACTTGATGAATGCTTTTTACAAGCCGATTACCATCTTTGTATACAAGACTATATCCTCGGTCCATTATTTTTAATGGACTTAATGCTTGAAGTGTCGCGATCACACGATCAAATTCATTTTGCTTTTTCATTAGAATTTGCATCATGGCTCTACGGATATCCCTTTGCGAGCGGTCAAACTGCCTCTCCGCTTCAAGTAAAGCAACTTTTGGATGGCTCCGTATTAACCGGTTATAAATGGATTCAAGCTGGTTTTTTTTTCGGTCTGTTAATCTTGATGTACCACGAACCAACATTTCCGTTAACTTATCAACTTGTTCCAGCTTTTGTTCATACAATCGCTGTGGATAACGAAACGCATAGGACTTTTGTACACGATTCAACCTTTGCCTTTCGTAACGAATTCGCCCATTCATGGCTTGTAGCAATCTTGTTTTACGCTGCAGGAGCCTCTCTAACAGTTCCTCTACATGTGGAACTGCTAGTTCCGCTGCTCCAGTTGGAGTAGGTGCACGCATATCAGCTACAAAATCAGCAATTGTAAAATCTGTTTCATGACCAACTGCAGAAATGATGGGGATATCCGAATGAAAAATCGCCCTGGCAACTATTTCCTCGTTAAAGGCCCAGAGCTCTTCAATGGAACCGCCGCCGCGCCCCACTATGATGACATCAACCTCAGGCAGGTTATTTGCACTCTCGATAGCAGAAACGATGGAGGGTGCCGCATTATCACCCTGTACAAGCGCAGGAAAAACAAGGATATTAACAATTGGATACCGTCTTTTTATTGTCGTTATAATGTCCCGAACGGCAGCGCCAGTCGGTGATGTAATAACAGCAACTGTTTTCGGGTATAAAGGGATACCCTTTTTTCTATCCAATGAAAATAACCCTTCTAATTCAAGCTTTTTTCGTAACTGCTCATAGGCTAAAAACAATTCCCCAATGCCATCTGGCTGCATTTCTTTTATATAAATTTGATATTGACCACTTGGTTCGTACACACTAATGTCGCCTTTAACAATTACCTTCATACCATTTTCTGGTGAAAATTTCATAGATCGGCTGTTACCAGCAAACATTACAGCAAGTATCCGTGCTTTTTCATCCTTCAAGGTAAAATACATATGACCACTCGAGTGCCGTTTGAAATTAGAGATTTCACCTCGCACATGTATATCCTGTAAATGTGGATCTGCATCAAATTTTCTTTTTATGTATTTAGTTAATGCCAACACAGATAAATACTTTTTTTCCTGCATGACGAACTCCTTTTTAGGATTGCAATGTATTTTTTGCCGATTTTAGAGTATTGTACATAAGCATTGTAATCGTCATCGGACCCACTCCTTTAGGAACAGGTGTAATAAAGCCTGCCTTCATACTCACTTCATCAAAAGCGACGTCACCGCAAAGCTTTCCTGCGTTGTTCCTGTTCATTCCAACATCGATTACGACGGCACCTTCTTTTATATGCTCGGCATTAATAAAATTCGCAATCCCAACTGCTGAAACAAGAATATCGGCCTGAGTCGTATGTGCCTTCAAATCGCTTGTCCTAGAATGACAATAGGTTACTGTTGCATGTTGATTTAAGAATAATTGTCCTGCAGGCTTTCCGACAATATTGCTTCTTCCAACAACAACCACATGTTTTCCAGCAACAGGAATGCCAGTTTCTTCAAGTAATACCATGATTCCGAAAGGTGTACATGGTAAGAAAGCATCTTGTCCAGTCATCATCCTTCCAATATTAATCGGATGGAAACCATCTACATCCTTTAATGGTGATATAGATTCAATGACTATTTTTTCATCGATATGCTTTGGAATAGGGAGTTGGACTAAAATCCCATGGATACTCTGGTCACCGTTTAACTCTTCAATTTTAAAAAGTAATTCTGATTCAGAAATCGATTCAGGCAATTCAATTAGTACGGAGTGCATTCCGAGTTCATTGCAGGCTTTTTGTTTATTTTTCACATATGTCCTTGATGCATGGTTATTTCCAACAAGGATTACGGCTAACCCAGGAGTGACTCCGCTACTTTTTAACTTTTGTACCTCTTCAGCTATTTCAATTCTTTTTTTTGCTGCTATTTCTGTACCATTAATAATTTTTGCCGTCATCAAACTTCCTCCCTTTTGATATAGAGAAGACACAATCTTTTATTTGTTTCCCAGCTGTTCTTTCACCTTTGATAGTACACCGTTAATAAATCGGCTAGATTGGTCGTCTCCATATATTTTCGCAATTTCAATCGCTTCGTCTAAGATCACATTCGCCGGCACTTCATTTTCGTTGAATTTTAATTCAAAAACTGCAATCCTAATGAGGTTTCTGTCAACCGTTGCTAAGCGATCGATAGACCATTTCTCAAGATTTCCTTTAATCAATTGGTCAATTTCATCCTTTTGTTCGACAACTCCTAAAACGAGTCTTGTTAAATAATCATCTCCTGATTCACCTTCTAATACATGCTCAATGGCAGAAGCTGAATCTGTATTACTTACATCGATTTGAAATAGAGCCTGTAATGCTCTTTCCCTTGCTGTTCTTCTCTTCATTATACCGTTAACTCCTTTAGAGATAGTAATAAATTTTGTCAAAATTTCATACAACAACTATAAACATGAATGATGTTTTATACACATAAAAAGATAATAGCACAACTAAAAACGATTCGCACTGTCAGATGTTGTTTTTTAGTAGAAATCATAGCAGTAACAGAGTAAAAAGAAAAAACCAAAGGATAATATTCCTTTGGCTCTTTCTTTTTACTCTAATTCTTCTTCAGGTTCCTGCTTTTGATTCTCAAATTGGATTCCAACGACGTGAATATTCACGGCCTCCGCATCCAATGCTGTCATATTGAGTAAAGCTTGGCGAATGCTATCCTGGATTTTTCCGGCAACCGTTGGTATAGAAACTCCAAATTTCATCAGGCAATATACATCGACCTTAATACCTGACTCGGATAATTCTACTTTAACACCCTTACCATGATTTTTCTTTCCTAACCGTTCAACAACACCAGTAGCGAAATTACCGCGCATTTGTGAAACCCCATCAACCTCTGATGCAGCAATACCAGCAATTACTTCAATTACTTCTGGAGCAATTTCTACTTTTCCCTGTCCGTTGCTTCCTTGTTCCATTTCTAAAACATTAAACTCGCTCATTAAGAACACCTCCAGATATTAACTAGACTTCATCACATCATGTAACTCAAGAAACTTTGTGTTGAAATGTCCTTCAACGAACGTTTCATTCTCAAGTAATTTTAAGTGAAACGGAATCGTTGTATGAACACCTTCAATAACAAATTCACCTAGTGCACGTTTCATTCGTGAAATAGCCTCTTCTCTGCTAGCACCATATGTGATAACTTTCGCAATCATGGAATCGTAATAAGGTGGAATAGTATATCCTGGGTATGCAGCTGAATCGATTCGGACACCAAATCCCCCAGGTGGAAGGTACATATTAATCTTCCCAGCAGAAGGCATGAAATTCTTTTCGGGATTTTCAGCATTAATACGGCACTCCATTGCCCATCCAGTAAAAATGATATCCTTCTGTTTTATCATTAGCTTTTCTCCTGAAGCTACTCGGATTTGCTCTTTAATAAGATCGATACCTGTGACCATTTCTGTTACAGGATGCTCCACCTGTATTCTCGTGTTCATTTCCATGAAATAATATTTACGATTGCGGTAGTCATATATAAATTCTACCGTGCCAGCACCAGAATAATCAACTGCTTTTGCCGCTTTTATTGCCGCATTTCCCATTTCTTCACGAATTTCTCCATCTAATGCCGGCGAAGGTGTTTCCTCCAGCAATTTTTGCAGTCTTCGCTGGATTGTGCAGTCTCTTTCCCCTAAATGGACAGTGTTTCCGTAATTATCTGCCAGCACTTGAATTTCAACATGACGGAAATCCTCAATATACTTCTCTATGTATACACCTGGATTACCAAATGCCGTTAAAGCCTCCTGCTGAGTGATATTTAACCCCTTAATTAATTCCTGCTCATTCCTCGCAACCCGAATTCCTTTACCGCCTCCGCCTGCAGTTGCCTTAATGATAACAGGAAATTGTATTTTCTGCACAAGTTCAATGGCATCTTGTATATCATTTATGATTCCAGTTGAGCCAGGTACAATTGGCACGCCCGCTTCACGCATTGTTTCTCTTGCAATATCCTTTGTCCCCATCCTCGTAATGGCCTCAGGGCTTGGACCGACAAACGTTATATTACATTCACGGCAAAGTTCAGCAAAATCAGCATTTTCAGCTAAGAAACCATAGCCTGGGTGAATGGCATCACAGTCTGTAAGCTTGGCGACACTAATTAAATTTGTTACATTTAAGTAACTATCTTTGGATAATTTTGGTCCAATGCAATAGGCCTCGTCTGCAAGCTGCACATGAAGAGCTTCTCGGTCCGCTTCAGAAAAAACGGCGACGGATTCAATCCCCATTTCCCTGCATGCTCGTATGATTCTGACCGCAATTTCTCCTCTGTTTGCAATTAACAGTTTCTTTATCATCTGTGTTACCGCTCCTTATTCAGGCTTTACTAAAAATAAAGGCTGCCCGTATTCTACTAATTGACCATTTTTAACAAGTACTTCAACCACTTCACCATTAACTTCTGCTTCAATCTCATTAAACAACTTCATCGCTTCAACGATACACACGATTGAATCCTTCGTTACTGTCGAACCAGCTTTGACGTAAACATCTGCCTCAGGGGTTGGTGATCCGTAGAACGTCCCAACCATTGGAGAAGTAATCTTGTGTAAATTTGCTGTATCTGCTTGATTACTGGCTTTTTTTTCAGCCGCATCCTTTGTTACTTCCTGTACCGCTGCTATTGGAGTAACGGTCACTGTTGGGGCTACAGGAATCTCATTTACGGCCTTAGCATCATTTTGTACCTGTGTTACAGATGTTACATAAGATGTTGCATTTTTTTTCATCTTAATTTTCGAACCATCATTTTCATAAACGAACTCATCAATACTTGATTGATCCACCAATTTTATTAATTCTCTAATTTCTTGTACTTTTAACAATATTAACACTCCTTGTCCCGCTAAATTGTGACTAGCTACTAATACTATACGATAATACCTAGTAAAAGTTCAATACGCTAATTCTAGCTGTATAATATTTTATCCTTTTACTTCCTTCTTTTAGTTTAATATAATTTGAATAATTTGTGAATTCTGAAACCATTTAATTTTACTTAAACGCAGAAAGGAAGCCTAATGGCTTCCTATTAATGATAGGATTATTTTGCTGGCTGAAATTCTACTGCTACATAATTAGTATTTCCAATTTCCTTCTTAACCATTTTTATTATTTCATTTGCTGCAGCCTTAGAGTGCTCTTTATCAGACTTAACGGTAATCATAACTTGTTCACCATCTGCTCTAACTAGTGCATCCTCATAGCCTGATGCTCTTATTAGTGATTCAAGCATCTGTTCTTTCTGTGCGGTTTGATTTAATTTTTTCATCTGATCCATCGCTTCACTTCTTTCATCTGCAGGTAAATCAGTGGTTGCCACAACTGTACTTAATTCTTCTTTCAATTCACTGCGCTGATCTTCAAGTTTTAAACGTAGTGCTTCAAACTCTTCATCCCCTGCTGCCTCAGAAATAATTGAGTCAACATCCTGGTCTTCAGTTTCTGTTGCCGCCTGTTTTTGCTCATCTTTAACCTCTTCTTCTACACCTGCAAGTTCATTGCTTTTTTGTTCTGGAGAAGTAATGTAGTAGACCGATAATACAACCACCAAGCTTAGCATTGTTAATAACCATACCGTTTGTTTTTTTAATAGCATTTGTAAATCCCCCTTTTATTTTTTTGGCATTACTGCCACACGATGACTTGGTACTCCCAGTGCCCTAGTTACAGCTTCAACAATTAATTTTTTAACTTGGATATTTTCAGAACCCTGAGCAACTACCAGGACACCGCGTATTTCCGGTTTCTTGGTTTCTACAACAATTGGAACCTCTTTCTCTCCATCCCGAATAATAACAAGCTGTTCGTCTATTTGTGTATCCTGTACCTTACGCGTTCCGCCTTCACGGTCTGTTTCTTCGGTCGTCTGAGATTTCGAGACCCTATTTTTCTCAAGTACTTTTTTGTCTGTTGAATCAATATTGACAACCACTGTTACATCATTGATACCTAACATTTCTTCGAGCGCCTTCTTTAACTGCTTCTCATAAGATTCCTCATAATTAGTTATGGACTTATTATCGGAATTTTTATTTTGACCGAAGGCAGCCACTTCCTCAGGGTTCTCGGCAATATTTTTTATAGCAGGACTATCTAATGAACTAGACTTGCCTGTGAATAAAACATTGCCAACAACCATAAAGGCAGCGCCGATACATAGTACAAGTATAAGGTACTGATACCTTCCAGGTTTTTTCTCGGAATCTTCACCCTTTGAAAGCAAATTTTTGAGCCATGATAAGGGTCCTTTATTATTATCCATTTTTATTTTTTATCCCCCCTTCAACCGAAACCTCAATTGTTTTTTCTGTTACATCCCATTTTTGCGAAAGAAATGCGGCGATTTCTTTAGATTCTTCTGCTGAATTTTTAGATGGAAGAGGTGTTTCAGCACTAATGTCTACAGGTTGTATCGCTACAACTGCCATCACTTGGTTTTCTGGCGGTTTCAGAAGAACCGTAACCCTTTGGAGGTTTTCCGGGAATGATTGATCGCTTTCATTATTGGTTGTTAGTTCTATCTTGGCAATCTCCAGACCAAATTGCTCCATCAACTCCTCCTCGACTCCTTGTTCCAGCTGGACAGCCATTGTTTTTAAAATATATGCATTAGTTGAGGCTTGTATTTCTTTTTTCTTCAATTCTATTGAATTTTCCATATTTTTTTCTCCAGGTGTTTCCAAGAAAGAGATTGAAGCAAGTGTTGATTCAAAGTCCTTGGAGATTAATTTGAAAATGGGAGTGAGAATAATGGCAATCAATAACAGACCTGTAACCATCTTTGTATACTTTTGCATACTTGAATTAGGAAGCAGCATGTCAATAACCGTTGCCAACAGGATAAATAAAATGATATTTGTTACCCATTCGATTAAATAACTCATAAGACCCTCCCCTATCTCATCATCATTGTTAAATTTCCTGCGGCGATAATGACTGTAATGCTTAAAAAGAACATGAGCGAGACAATACCGAGGGCTGCAAAGACATAGATGACACTCTTACTAATAATGTCTAAGCATTTTATTACTGGTCCGCCTCCAAGAGGCTGTAAAATGGCCGCAGCCAATTTATAGATAAAAGCAATCATCAAAATTTTAATTGCTGGAAAAGCCACGATGATAAGCAGGATTGCCACCCCGGCAATGCCGACTGTATTTTTTAATAATCCAGATGCACTGACCACTGTATCTGCTGCATCGGTAAATATCCTGCCAATAACTGGGATGAAATTTCCTGTAACAAATTTAGCAGTTCTGATTGCTATGCCATCAGTTATCGCTGCAGATGCCCCTTGAACTGAAATAACTCCAAGAAAAATCGTCAAGAAGAGGCCCATTAGTCCGATGCTCCAATTTCTCAAAAGTTGGGCTAATTGTGTCACTTTATATTGGTCCGACATTGTACTAACAATACTTAACAAAGTAGCTAAGAATAGAAGCGGAAGAATGACATACTGCATAAATAAACCGCTTATATTCATTAGGAACAAAATAACCGGATGGAAGAAAGCTGCTGAAATCATTCCTCCAGA
This sequence comes from Neobacillus sp. FSL H8-0543, assembly GCF_038592905.1. Taxonomy (GTDB): domain Bacteria; phylum Bacillota; class Bacilli; order Bacillales; family Cytobacillaceae; genus Neobacillus. Next base: position 755,300 of record NZ_CP151943.1, read on the forward strand.
GGAGGCAATCAGTGCCAACAAGAGCGGAACTAGTGACAGTACGAATGAGATCATACTTCCAATTGCCTCATTCGTGTACTGAATAACCACATGAAAGCTATTTAGTACAAGAATGACAAGGACCATATAGACGATCGAATATGCCACTTTACTTATAGTGCTGTTTTCAAATGCATTTTGCATAGATTGCAGGAACATACTGAATATCGTCAGTAAAATTAGGGATCCGAGCAGTTTTCCATTAACTACAAATTCGTGAAATAAGAATTTTAAAATCCCTTTTCCCCATTCCTTAAAAGAGAATGTTTTTTCTCCCTTCACGAAATCATATAAACTCCCTTTTTGGCTTTCAGGAAGAAATCCCCCGTATTTACTTTGAACATCCTCCCAATATTGCTTAAGCTCGGTTAAATCCATTGTTTTAAGTTGAGCATCAACCAATTCCTGTGGTGAAAGAGGCGATGGTGTTTCATTTCCCTCTGTGTTAGCTTGTACATTTGAAGAAGTAAATAAAAAAAGTAAAAGAATGATAATAGGAATAAACTGCAGCCTTTGCTTCACCTTTTTCACCTCTTGGTTTTTGAAAGAAATTATCCAATTAGCTTGGAATGAGCTTGATAATGGTTTCAATCATAACGGTCAAAATTGGTATAGCCATCGCTAGAATTAGTATTTTGCCTGCTAATTCTATTTTTGAAGCTAGTGCACCCTGGCCAGCATCCTTGGTAATTTGTGCAGCAAATTCTGCAATATAGGCAATTCCTATAATCTTCAGGATTGTTTCTATATAAACCAAATTTACATTTGCATTCACCGCTAGCTTTTCAAGCATATGGATGATTTCATAGATTTTATCAATTAAAAAAAGAAAGATGACACAGCCTACAAATACAATTAAGAGGAAGGCAAAGTTAGGTTTTTGCTCCTTTATTATTAAAGCAAGAAAGGTTGCAACAAGAGCCACACCGACTATTTTAATAATTTCAATGGCAGAGCTCCCCCTTCTATTGAAATAAAAAGACTGATTTTATTTTCTGGAAGAGGTCATCCACAATTGAAGCAACCTGAAACAGGATATAGATAAAACCGAATAGTGTAACCCATTGGGCATATTCCTTTTTTCCGACTTGATCTAGAACGGTATGCAAAAATGCGACAACGATTCCCACTCCAGCTATTTTAAAAATGATATCGACTTCTAACCCCATTGCTTTTCCCCCTAAATTAATAAAATAATCAGTAATAATCCTGAGAAGAATCCTAAACTCTTGGCCATTTTTTCATACCTTACTTGCTTGTCAATTGCATCTGCTTCCTCCCTTTCCAAATGGGAAAGAGTTAGCATGATATGTTTTTGCTGGGAAAAGCGATCATGACGACCGAGGGTTTCTCCAAATTGCTTCATAATTTCAAATTCCCCTTGCTTTAAGGCTGTCTGTTTCCATACCTCATTCAAGCTGGCTTCCCATGCATCCTTTACAGTCGTTTCCGTATCTGTTAACTTCTTCGCAAAACCTTCGAAAAATGAGGAGAGAGGCTTTGTTAATTGAGCAGCTAATCTCCTAGCAGCTTCATGCAAAGGAGTATGACCATACATAATTTCAGCTTCTAGCGATTGCAGAGCGGATTTGAGTTGTCTTAGCTGTCTAGGGCGTTCACTTAGGTGTTTAGCGGCCTCAAACCCTGTCCAAGTGGTTGCAACAATGATAAAAATGGCACCAAGTAACTTAACCATTTACGTCACTCTCACTTTTTTGTGGTTCATTTCTTTTCCGTCTTCATCTAAAATATGTGTAACGGTTCCCGGCCCTGAAGCACGGTTTAAAACAATGAACCTTTGGAAAATCTTTTGGTCAATGATATTTTTTAATGAAGGTCTTTTCCTGATTTCATCCATACTGGACCCATGTGTGGTCATAATTAGCTTTATACCAGCATTTACGGCCTCTTGTATCGCTTCAGCATCCTCCGCCCGACCAATTTCATCAACCACTAAAACATCCGGGCTCATCGAGCGAATCATCATCATCATTCCCTCTGCTTTTGGGCATGCATCAAGGACGTCTACACGATGTCCAAACGACATTTGCGGGATTCCATTAACACAGCCAGCTATTTCTGACCGTTCATCAACAATTCCCACCTTGAAAGCCGGTATCTCCTTACGCTTATGTCCTGAAGAAATGATTCGGGCGATATCACGCAGCAACGTCGTTTTCCCAGTTTGGGGCGGCCCGATAATCATCGTATGCATCCAGGTATCCTTGAATAAATAAGGAGTAATCCATTCGGCAATTCCTAATTGTTCCTTAGCAATCCGAATATTAAATGAAGCAATATCCCTTATCGCTTTTACCATACCCTCTTCAAGAATGACCTTACCAGCTAGACCAATTCGATGCCCTCCAGAAACAGTTATATACCCTCGCTTTAACTCCTCCTCGAGCGTATAAATAGAGAACTGGCTAATCTTATTCATCAAATGGAAAGCATCCTCTTGCTGAATAATATACGGTAAAAATTTGGGGGCTCCCTTTAACATTATTTCTATCGGCCGATTAATTCGAATCCGAATTTCTTCCAACTCATCTTTTTGATCAGGAGGGATTTTACTAATAATGCTGGCAATATTTTTTGGTAAGAATTTTAGGATTGTTTCCACAAAGCTACCTCCTTGTGTTGCTTGTCTCATTAATTCAAATGTATGCTTTTCTGAAAGCAATATGACTTTCAAAAAGGCAATTCTTTCAAAAAGTCATATATTCTGTATTTCTATGCCCACATAACTAACTTGAGCGAGGCATACTTAAGGTAAGAGATTCGTATTTTAAAGAAAACAAATATTTTTTCAGGAGGGAAACCAATAATGTACTATCCAAACCAACGTAATATACAGTTTCATAGGAGTAATAATAGAATGATAGTGACTGGAGAGGGTCAAATTGCTGTTCAGCCTGACACAGCATCAGTGAATCTTGGAGTAATAACAGAGGATAAGGAATTGATTCCGGCACAGCAGCAGAATTCTATAACTGGAACACAATTAATCAATGCACTTGTATCCATTGGGATTGAAAAAAACAATATTAAGACGTTTGATTACCGGATAGAGTCAGATTACGATTATGATCAAGGGAAACAAATTTTTCGAGGATATAAAGTAACACATATTTTGCAGGTGAACATTGATGATTTATCAACTGTTGGCAATGTCGTAGATACAGCGGTTCAAAACGGGGCAAATTATATTGCGAATGTACAATTCACTGCAAAATCCAAAGAGTCCTATTATAACCAGGCATTATCAATGGCACTAAAAAATGCGGGTGAAAAGGCTAAAACAATTGCAAATACTATAAACGTATCATTATTCGTAACACCTGTCCTGGTTACTGAAGGCGGGGGGACAGTTCAGCCCTTCGAAAGCCAGCAAACTTTTGTAAAAGGAGTAAGTTCCACTCAACTAGAACCAGGGCAACTGGTGATAAAAGCAACTGTTTCTGCTGAATATAAATATAGTCCAAATTACTAAAAATAAAAAAAAGGATTGAAACACTTATGTGCATCAATCCTTTTAACGCATATTCTTAAAAACAAAAAAACTCTTATTTATCGTGCTTTTTTACCATTTCATATAATTGCATAGAGGTGACTGGACCGCTATGATGCTCTCTGACTACACCTTGTCTATCAATTATAATCGTTTCCGGCTGACCGGTAACATTATACTTTTTAGAAACCTTGTCGCTTGCATCAAATAAATAAACCGCTTGTGTTGGATATTTCTCGATAAATTTTTTGACCCTGTCCTTCGTTTCACCTCTGTTAATCATGATGAACTTGTATTGATCGCCGTAGTCTTTTGCAAAAAGCTCAAGCTCCGGTGCCTCATCCACACAAGGTGCACACCAGGTGGCAAAAAAGTTCATGACAACCATTTCACCTTTATAATCTGAGAGTACCGTATTCGTTCCATCTAAATTGGGCAGTTCAAAATTAAAGGCCTGATCTCCAACGTCCGTATTATCGCCGCCCTTACTTGCAATACTATATCCAAAAAAACCAAACATACCAATCAATAGAAACAACACGAGTAAATTGATGACCCGTCTGCTCATCCTCTTTCCCCCTGACACCGCTTATGTTTTATAGAAATAGCCTGTTATTGAAGTAACAGGCTATTTCGTTTTCTTAGTTATCTAGTTGTTTTAAAAACTCTATTTCCTTCTTAAGGTTGCTGTGACGCTTCCCAATAATTAACATATATCCGAAAATAACTAACCAGACAACTGAATATGCAGCATACATGAATCCCATAATAAATCCCTCCTAGTTTTCTAAGCTCTCACGTAATTTTTGTTTATATTGACTAACTTTTATTTTCATATTTTCAAAAGATACTCCCTTATGAAGCAAGTAAGCATAAAGGAATGTAAAGGCAGCAATTGAAACTAAAAGAGCAACTAGCATTGTATCTGAAATACCTCCACCCTCTTGTGAAGGACCGTCACCAAACACGATTGGGTGGAACTTTGATTGCCACCAGCGAATTGCAAAGAATACAATTGGAACGTCAGCAAAACCAATGATTCCAAATACTGCAGATAGTCTAGCTTTTTTATCCCAAGGACCATCCATTTGACGAACCATTAAATAGGCCATGAAAAGAAAGAAGAGGATTAGTGTTGTTGTTAAGCGCGGCTCCCAAGCCCACCACGTATTCCATGAAGACTTCGCCCAAATGGGTCCGGTTGTTAACACAATCAGTGTAAATACAACACCAATTTCAGCGGACACATAGGCATAGGTGTCAAAAATCCGCTTGCGTTTAATTAAGAATAAAATACTAAAAACAAAGGTAACGAAGAAAGCTAAAAATGCTGCCCATGCTGATGGAACATGCATATAAAAAATCTTTTGTACGGCTCCCATCGTCTTTTCAACCTCTGCATACATGAAAATGGTGTATATTGCAGCTAAGAAGGTAACTACCATGCAGCCATACAATATTTTCGTTAGCAAAGAACTTTTTGTCGGTGCCGCTTCTGTTGTAGGAAGGGGCGCTTGTTCTTTTTCGAGATTCATACTCATCTCTTAAACCTCCAGCACATATTCGATTAGTAAAAAACAAAGAACAAAGAAGATTACGTCATAAGCCGCGACCAATTGCATCCATGCAAGAGCATTCGGTAATTTCTCCATATTTGTTAGAATGATTTTTGTTGCTTGAGTAACACCTATTAAGATAGGACTAGTAATAGGAAACAGTAGTAGCGGGAGCAACATTTCACTGCTCTTCGAATTGGAAGCAAGTGCTGCTAAAAAGGTTCCAATTGCTATAAAGCCAAAACTGCCAATAAATAAAACTAGTATAAAATATAAAATACTGCCAGTAACTTCGAAGTCAAATAATAGGAATAGAAACGGTATCGAAACAATTTCAACAATCATGATCATCATGAAATTAGCGAAAAACTTTCCTAAAAAAATACTCGATGCATCCATTGGTGCAACCAATAACCCATGCATGGTGTCATTTCTTTGCTCAGATACCAGCGAGCGATTAAGGCCTAATATTCCTGAAAAAACAATGATAATCCAAACCGCTCCGGGAATAACAGCCTTTGTGGTGTTATTTGCAGGGTCAAATGCAAAGCTTAAAACTAAGATGACTAACCCTGCAAATATAATCATTGTCCCTAATACTTGTTTTGTTTTTAATTCTGAGAGTAAATCTTTTTGGGCAATTGTGAGGGCTGCTTTTAACATTATGATACTCCCTCCACTTGAAGCTGATATTTTTCGGAAACTTGCGTTAATGATTTATCATTTATTCTAAAATCATCAGCAATTTTTCCATTTTTAATGATAATTATGCGGTCACAAATTTCAGCTGCTTGTTTAAAATCATGTGTAACCATTAATGTTGTAGACCCTTTTTCTTTCATTGAGAGAATAACATTATTTAAAATAGAAATCGCACCTTGGTCTAAACCTGTATGAGGTTCATCCAGTAACAAAATTTTCGGTTCATGAATGATTGCTCGAGCAATCGCAATCCGCTGAATCATCCCACGAGAGAAATTCTTTACAGGGTCATTGATGAAAAAGGATAAACCTACTTCTTTTACAAGCTCAGCGGCTCTTTTATCAATATTTTTAACGCCATAAAGTTTTCCAAAGAAAATAAGATTTTCAAGCGGCGAATAGTGATCATAGAGTAAACTGGAATGCGGTAAATAACCAAATATCTTTTTTACTTCAATTTGATCTTTTTTTAAATCCAATCCGTTAATCTTTACCAAACCCGATGATGGTTTAATAAGGGTTGCAAGTACTTTTAATAAGGTACTTTTACCTGCACCATTTGGGCCGAGAATAGCAACCGTTTCACCTTGTTTAATTGAAAGGTCTATCCCCCTTAGTATTATCTTATTGTCAGCTTGCTTGATGAGCTTTTTAATTTCAATCATTTATAGTCCCTCGCATTCTGACCGTTACTCAACAAATTGGCGTAAATTCATTTTTACTTGAACTAAATGTTTCTTATACGCTTCTAGTTTAACTTGGTATTCCTCTTCAGACATCGTTCCATCACCGAAGTTTTCTTCTAATTCAAGTATTTTTTCTAGAATTGCCTTTTGCTTTGTCATTAAGAGTTTAAATGCTTGTTCATCCTTATCCGCTCCGAGGATTTCCTCTTGTTTCCTGGCTTTTATTCTAAAATAAGCATAATAAGAAATCCCTGCGATAATAATTGCTGATATTACAATTAAGAATACGTGTGGATCCCAATTCTTTAATGGAGATTGTGCCCACATTCTTAAGTGGCCAGGATTATGAAAATCTGGTGCAGCTTTTGTAACGACCCCAGTTGATTCTTTTTCTGTTACCGACTCTTGAACACTACTTGAAGATGGCTGTTTGTCTTTGTCATAGATCATAGTAAAGGTTTTGCCCGCTTCAATGCCTTCAACGCTGTATCCCTGGTAATTCTTATCGTCCATTTTGAAGAGTCCTTGATTAGTAGCCTCGATATTTTCAAATTCAATACTGCCCATTCCTTCAGGAACGAGAATCTGCATCATTTGGACAGGATAATCGATTGTTAAATTGATATCCTCTCCTTGTGCCATTCGATAGCTAAAAGGTAAGACCATGGTTTGATTGGCTGGAACAGGGTCTGTTGTAATAAATCCTGTATCAACCTGTTTTGCAGCAATTTTATTATCTAAAAAGGTAAAACCTAATGCCCCTTTAGGGAGATTAACATTTAATACGGCGTCACTTGTGCCATCGCCTTTATATATCTCACCTGAGGTATTTGTGAAGTTCACCATATTCATCAAATTAGTTGATCCATCTTCTGCAGGACTAACGACAAGATAGTGCATATCTACTGAAATCGCAGATTCCGATGCTGCTAATCCATTTATAGGGATTAACAGCATCAGCCCGAGGAAGAAAATTGTGATTTTCTTGATCACTTCTCTTCCCCCTTTTTCTTTTGATAGCTCTTCATTGTTGCTTCAATTTCACTTTCAACTTCAGCCATTATATCTTTATCAAACTTATTGCTGCTCAGTTCTAATTCTTCTTCCTTCATAATACCTACTACTTGTGCTTCATATTGTTTTTTCAAATTCTTATAATCAGCATGCGAGATTTTATCCATCTTGTATTCAAATTCCAATTCATTAAGCGTCGTCAAGAGTACTTCTTTGTCTGAGGCTGAGTCCTGGCCCTTTGTTGCAAAATGTAAATATGACTCCCAGGTAAAGAATGGTGCTAGGACCAGAAATAGACAGATTAGCACTAGAGCTGCGGTGAAAATCATTGGTATAACCGTGATTTCTTGCATTATGTTCACATCCTAAAGATACTTTTTGCGTTTCTTCATCATTCATGGATGAAAGGATTCCTCTATTATTAAGAAATTTCTTTGCGCACTCCTGTGTATCTTGGAGTCACATTGTTATATTTTCCATTCCAGACTGCAAACACAGATCCGATTACAAGTAAGAAGGAACCAATCCACAGCCATGCAATCATCGGATTTATTCTTACAATAAAGGTTGCTTTGCCATCTTCTTCCCAATCACTTAAGACAACGTATAAATCTTCTTTTAAGGTTGAAATTAACCCTACTTCTGAAGAAGGTTGATCCCAGTTGCCGTAAAATACTTTTTCAGGCTGGATGGTACCGATTCTCTTTCCATTCTTGAAAACTGTTAATTCCGCATAGACGATGTCATTGATTCCTTCACGTTTTTGATCGAGACGTTCGTAATTAAGCCGATAATCTCTTACCTCAATCGATTCTCCTAAGTTAACTGTTTTCATTGTTTCTACTTCATAGTTTTGTGAACCAATAATTCCTAAGGCAATACAAGCAATACCCAAATGGACGATGTATCCACCATATCGACGACGATTTTTAATCATTAAATGATAAAGAGCAAGATAAACTTTTTCTTTCTTCATTTTCCGTCTAGCTTTTACCCCTCGATAGAACTCTAAATAGTGTGTAATAAGTAATAGAACAATCACTCCGTATCCAATTACTGCCCACGCCTTCTGGATACCAAGAACAACCATTAATGCCATTGCAAGTACGGAAAGAATGGCAGGAATTAAGAAGTTTTTCTTTAAATTTTTAAAGGATGAACGCTGCCATGCAAGCAACGGGCACACCGCCATTAAGAACATCAACGACAAAAGGATAGGTGCCTGTACGGTATTGAAGAAAGGAATACCAACAGTTACTTTCGTGCCATTGATTGCTTCTGATACTAATGGGAAAACTGTTCCCCAAAATACAGCAAACGCAGATCCAACCAATAATAGATTGTTAATTAAGAAACTGCTTTCCTTTGAAACATAAGAATTAAATTCTCCTGCACTTCGTTTAAGCAAGTTATACCGGCTCATTAATACATAAAGAGCACCAATTACCGCTACACCCATAAAGATTAGGAAATATAAACCCAGATTTGAGTTTGCAAATGCATGAACCGATGTAAGAACACCGCTTCGTACTAGGAAAGTACCAAATAATGTTAAGGCATATGAAGTAATAATCAAACTGATATTCCAAATCTTTAACATGTTTTTCCGTTCTTGAATCATAACTGAATGCAAGAATGCAGTGGCGGTTAACCAAGGCATAAAGGAGGCATTTTCTACGGGATCCCATGCCCAGTAGCCGCCCCAACCCAGTTCAACATACGCCCATTGTCCGCCAAAAATATTCCCAAGACTTAAAAACAACCAAGCAATAATCGTCCATCGCCTTGTCATTTTAATCCAGAAGTCATCCACATTTTTCAATATTAATGCTGCCATAGCAAAGGCGAATGGGATGGCAAGTCCTACATAACCTAAGTAAAGAGTTACTGGATGAATAATCATTCCAGGATTCTGAAGCATTGGATTTAAGCCGTGACCTTCCATCGGAACTTGATCCAATAATACAAATGGCTTGGCTACAAACCCAAGGATTAAAAAGAAGAATACGATGTTCCCTAAAAGTATCGCTGAAATGTAAGGAACCATCGGGTTTCCTCTCATTTTTCTAGAAAAAGCTATCATCGCAGTGTAAAGGACTAAGAAGAAAGTCCATAACAATAAGGAGCCTGAATTCCCCGCCCATAATGCGGTTAATTTATATATGACAGGAAGCTCACTGCTGGTATAATCCGTAACATATTCATATTGAAATTGAGAGGTGGCGAGTAGGTAAAACAAGGAAAGCATAGCCATTGAGACACAGACTAGGATTCCAACCATTCCGCCTTTACCACTGTTAATTAGTCTTTGATTTTTTGTGCTGATCCCCAATGTGATAATCAGGAGTGAATAAATCGCAAGCGCTAAGCCTACATAGATTGTTGCGTTAGCAAATAAGTACATTACGTCACCTTCTTATTATTTTGCGTCATCTGTTTGCGTTGGTGGCTGGTCTAATAATTTTTCATGATTTTTAGGATCATAGTTTTCGATGTCTTCACCTTCATATTTAGAAGGACATCTTGTTTTAACAGTTTCCGCAACAAAGGTGTCTTTCTTCGTTGGTGAACCTTGAAGAATAACAATTACTCCCTCTGAGAAGTTATCTGGTCTCGTACCGTTATGAATAACATGCATCAGGTTGCCGTCGTTATCTTTTAAATCAAACTTTAATTCAATATCATCTGCATTCCATTTGATAGATTCTTCAATTAATAATCCTTCTACCGTTACAAAGTCATCTTTATGTTTTTCCTGGTTAGCTAAAAGGTCCTTCATTGTTAATTCAATTCCACTTGATCCCGGTGTTGCTGCCATTAGCAAGAAAACAATAGCACCTGCAATAATAAAGCCGCCTAGCATTACAATTGTGTTCTTTTTCATTCCTCTCACCCCATTAAATTAATTTTTTCATTTCTTCCTCATACGTTTCTTGATCTATCTTTCCTGTTAAAAGCTTTCTGCGTAAATCCTTTTTATCATCAGTATGAAGTGAATTAGATTCTTTTTTTACAGTCTTCCTCTTTGGCTGTGGGTTGGCTGCTTTTGTATTCTTTGTAGCAGTTGCCTGTGATCTCCCTTTTAAGCCTAAATAGATGAAGACACCAGCGATGATGATAGCGATTCCGATTACAGAGGCCCCGCCAACTCCAATAAGTGGTCGATCCCCATTACCGCTATTTCCGCTATTTCCGCCATTTAATATTTGATCTGTTGCATTACCAGATACACCTTCATGGTCTTTATCATTTGGCGGCTGTTGTTTATTGATTGCAGTTAAAGTTGATTCATAACCATCTTTTTTATATGTAAAGGTATACTTTACCTTTTCTCCTGCTTTAAAATCTTTGTATTGATAGTAAAATAGTTCTTCACCATATTCACTTTTCGTATTGTTTTGTGCTTTTGGCTCAATAACGATTTCCTTTGCGTCCATAGGAGCATAGAAGATGACATCCATCGTTTCGATATCTGCTTGGCTTGTGTATTCATATGTAAAGCTTCTGTTATCTTTTACATCCACTGAGCTTGTATAGTACTCAACTACAAATCTATAAGTCTCGCCATTTTTAATGGCCTTAGAAGGTGTCCAAGAAATAACACCATTTTCTTCATCTAAATCAAATGGACGCTGCACTTCAGGCTGATTTTCATCCGGAAATTCTGCTACTAAATACGCTTGAAATCCTTTTTCTTTTGCAGGAACTGGAATCTCAACTTTGCCGTCATAATCTTGACCGCTTTTGTTTGTAAATGTTCCATAAAGTCCTAGTAGTAGTGATGGAGTTTCTTTTGGCCAATTTTCCGGATAATCAAATTCAGGCATCACTTGAATCTGCATTTGACTATAAGGAAACTTTTCTGCCTGGAATGTTGATTCTGCCTCCACTCTTGGAATAATAAAGCTTGAAAAAAATGCTGTAATAATAAATACTGCAAACAACCTCTTTTTTAACATATGGATCCTCCTTGTGATTAAAAAAACATTACTTTTATCGTTTTAGTTTTTCACTATTGTCCTCTTTGAAATAAATATAATATGATTCAGCCACTTACAGTTGAAACACATTTGAACATTTTGTAAATCAAGATTATTTGTTATGTTTTAGACAAAAAACAACCACAAATTGTTCACATTTAACCTCGAAAATCTCTTTTTTCTCTTACAATAATTACAAAATGGTATTTTAGTTTTAAAAAGTTTTTCCCCAACTAGTACTATAACCCCAATTGTATTATCCTTTATCTATCGAAAATGAACGTTTTGTTAATAATCGTCTCTTCTTGCAGATTTTATATGTTTATACCACTTTTCTCCATTCTTTTTCATCTAAAAACACAGTACTATCAAAGTATTAAATATAAGATGAGGTGCTAATTTTGAAAAAGATATTAGCTATTATTGCAATTTTTTTGCTAGCTGGTTGTACGCGTGGATCCTTCGAAAATGTTTCAAGTGAGAAGGCCAAAGAAATGATTGATCAGGGAGATGTAATCGTCCTTGATGTTAGGAATCTGGACGAATACAATAGTGGACATATTCCAGAGTCTGAGTTACTTCCCTTGCCAGAAATTGAAGGAATGAGTGAGGAGCTGGATAAAGATAAAAGTTATCTAGTGGTTTGCCGAAGCGGAAATCGTTCACAGCAGGCTGCTGATATCCTCTTAGAAAAAGGATTTAAAAAAATATATAACATGACAGGTGGTATGAATGAATGGTCATATGAGATTGAAAATTAAGGTCTGAACTAAAAGTCTTAAAAAAACCTTGAAGCCAATTTAATGGCTTCAAGGTTCAAGGTAGTCATTTTCAATATCTTCTTTTGTTTTTATTGAACGAATATAACTTACAACATCCGTTATTTCCTCTTTTTTCAGCTGACGAACGCCGTCAAGACCCTTTAAAGAAGGCCCCATCCGTGTATCCTCACGTCCATAGGCAGTTCCAATCCATATTTGCTGGTCAGAAGTGTATTTCAAATATTGCGGGTTTGCCAGGGCTGTACCCATCTTTATTTTACCCGATCCGGCTTCACCATGGCAGCTAAGGCAATATAGATTATAAACCTTTTCACCATTTTCAGTATTACCAGCAATTGTTTTTGGCACATCAAAATCTATTTCTTCTATTTGCCATTCCCTAATAAATGCGACAAGATTATTCAAATCTGTTTCGGATAGTCTTGGATCATAGGAGGGCATTGGTGTCTTTTCTCTGCCATATTTAATGCTGTTATAGATATCTTTATCAGAGACAGCATTTAAATAGTTTTGATTATTAATAGCAGTTCCGGCATTTTTGCCTTCACCTCTACCTTTTTCACCATGGCAGATCAAACATTGCTGATTATAAACTTTTTCTCCAGCAGCTATTGCTTTCGATTTTTCGTTATTAAAAAGATCACTATTTAGTACGCAAACAATAATTCCAATAATGATGATAATGTAAAGGCTATATAATATTTTTTTCATAAGTTATCCTTTACTTGGGTTCTGGTGTAGGAGTCGGTTCCCCAAAATCTTCATATTTCCTAGTGATTAAATCGTATATTTTCTTAGGACTTTTACCGTCAAGATGCATATCAATCGCCTCCCGGGCGATATCGATACAGACGTCTCAGGCTATACTCATTGAATCATATTCAACGACTGCATTGTCAGGTCCAAATTGATCAATATAGCAATCCAAGTTGCTCACATGGCCATCTTGTGCAAAGCATCCGCAATAACATGGAACACCTGCAACAACTTCTGGATAGTTTGTTACCATTTTATATGTTTCTTGAATCTTTTCTGAAGTATTCATAACATAATCTGGCAGAGGCTTATGCTTTTTATCCAAAGTTGAATTGGCTTCATTAGAGCTGCAGGCTACTGCTATTAACACGACAGCAAAACAGAGTAGTAAGAGAGAAGTAATTTTTTTCAATTTCTGTGTCACCCCTTTGCTTGTATAATATCTTTCTTAGTTTATATTAACAAAATACCAATAAGCCTCAGACATCAATTTCTTACTATTTAGTGAAGTTTTTCCGATAAAGAGAGTAGTAATTACAAAAAAAGAAAGCCCTAGTCCAGAAATTCTCGGACTAAGGCTTCTATTATGCACGTGATACGTATGATGAATCTGTAGTGTTAATGATTAATTTGTCACCTTGATTAATAAAGAATGGAACTTGAACAGAAAGACCTGTTTCAAGAGTTGCTGACTTCGTTCCGCCTGAAGAGGTATCGCCTTTAATTCCCGGCTCTGTTTCAGCCACTTCAAGAATAACCGAGTTTGGCAGTTCAACACCAAGTGTTTCATAATTAAACATCATGATGTGTACTTCCATATTTTCCTTTAGGAACTTCAATTCATATTCAATACTGTTTTCTGGAAGTTCAACTTGTTCGTAGGATTCCATATCCATAAATACATGTTGATCACCATTTGCATAGAGGTATTGCATTTTACGATTATCTATTTGTGCCTTTTCAACTTTTTCACCGGCACGGAAGGTTTTTTCTTGTATAGCGCCATTGCGTAGATTGCGGAGCTTTGAACGTACAAATGCAGCTCCTTTACCTGGTTTAACGTGTTGGAAATCAAGTACGCGCCAAAGGCCACCGTCAAATTCTATTGTTAATCCTGTTTTAAAATCGTTAACAGATATCATAATAATCCTCCTAATATTCCTTACAATATAATTAGTTCTTTTGTAGAATGAGTGAGAGCTTCGTTATGGTCCTTGGTGAGTAGGAGGTCATCTTCTATCCTAACACCGCCGAGGCCTTCGACATAAATTCCAGGTTCACATGTAACGACCATACCTGATTCTAAAGTAATATTTGACCTCATTGAAAGACCTGGACCTTCGTGGACCTCAAGACCGATTCCATGCCCAGTCGAATGTCCAAAATATTCTCCGTAACCCTTTTCTGTTATGTAATCTCTGGTTAATGCGTCTGCTTCTTTTCCAGTCATACCTGGTTTAATTCCAGCCATGCCCTTAAGCTGTGCTTCAAGAACAATTTCATATATTTCTTTTAGCTTGGCATCAGGATTGCCTACAGCAACTGTCCGTGTAATATCAGAAACATATCCGTTGTAATATGCACCGTAATCAAGTGTTACAATATCTCCTTTTTCAATGATCTTGTCACTGGCTACACCATGTGGCAATGCAGAGCGATACCCTGAAGCAACAATGGTGTCAAAAGAAGAGGCAGTCGCACCCGCACGTCTCATAAAGAACTCTAATTCATTCGATACTTCCAGTTCGGTCTTTCCTGGACGTATAAATTCTAAAATATGTTTAAATGCAGCATCAGCAATGTCTGCTGCTACCTTTAATATCTTAATCTCTGCATCGGTCTTAATCAAGCGTAATTTTTCGATTAAACCTGAAATCGGGACTAATTCTCCCTCAACTTCACTTTTATAGGTGTTATATGTAGAAAAAGTTAAATAATCTTCTTCAAAACCAAGTTTTTGTATACCTAAATTTTTAGCCTGCTTGGCAACCTCTTCAGGAATAGTTCCAGTAAACTTAACGATTTCAAAACCCTGACATTGCTTAGAAGCCTGTTCAATATAACGAAAATCGGTAATAAATTGAGCTTTTTCAGCACTTATCAACACAGCCCCTGCAGACCCTGTAAAGTTAGTCAAATAGCGACGATTATATTGACTTGTTATGAGTAACCCGTCAATCCCCTGTTCTGAAAAACTTGACCTTAATCTTTCTATCTTTTCCATCTGTTCCCACTCTCCTATATCTATCCATTAGGTTAATACAGCCTGCTTCATACCCCAATTATTTTAACACAGATTAGCATCTCACGACCAATATAGCGGCTAAGTTGCCGTCTCATTTGCTTCCATTTTATTATTCTGAAATTCGTAGTTTATTGAATATCCAATGAACACCCCATATACCAAATATAAACAGATAGAGGTGATAATTGTATCAAGCTTCAAATCAACGAATGATTTCATGCTTGGAAAGAGCGGATTTAGAACAAAGAACACAAGTAAGAATAAAATAATACCATATCCAATTCCCACCCATATTCCTTTAATTTTCCTTAACGCAAGATAATAAGCAAATGCTGCACCAACGGAGAGCATTCCTAAAATAATGAGTGAAATGACAGTGCCAAGCCACTCATTCTTCCAATGTCCAAGAGCCCACGGCTCAAGGATTACGTTGAGACGAATTTCTGTAAAATTGAAATAGTATGCGAGTATGCCTATCAATCCCCAGAATAACCCTCCAAATAGTCCTGTCCAAAAAACCATCGCCACAAATGACATAGGCTTCGGATAGTTTTTCTTTATTATTTCTCTTGCCATGTCTGTTACCTCACTTTAGAAGTCTAATTTTTTATAACAAATTTATTAATGGGATTTCACAATATTATGCCCTCTGATTCGAAACTCTTGCACACAATAAAAATTAAATTGGAAATTATTATGCCATCATAGAGGTTTTTTATAAATTGAAGTAGAATAAAAGGTAGTAGGTAATCATTTTTATTTTTTAAAATTCTTTCCACTTTAAAGAGGTTGTTTTAACATTAAGTAAAAATAAAAAAATAAAATATATTATAAAAATAGCTTGCTAAAAAATTTGTTAAATATTTACTCTTTTTTGTTTAAAAGGTAAAAAATATGCTTATGATGCTCTTAGGGAGGTGGCTTTTCTTGAAAAATCGGATTTCTGTTCTTTTGGTTGGCAGTCTAGTTGTTTTTGCAATAATTGGCCTCGTTGGTAAATTCACTGAGGATCCAATGGCCTTTCTTCAGTCAATAGCAGTCATTGCATTAGTTGGCTTAGCCATTTACTTTATTTTTCTACAAATTCGTAAGTCAAATCCTCAGAAAAGAGAGCAGCAGGCATTTATTAAAGCCGCTAAAAGGTCAAAAAAACGTTTGCAGAGCAAGAGTGGCGAACAACAAGCAAAGGTTTCTTCATTTGGACCACTAACATCCATAAAGAAAAACAAAAAGACGAAGAAAAATTCTTCTATTCACTTAACTGTCATTGAAGGAAAAAAAGGCAAAAAGAAAAATCGGGCATCTCTTTAATCGCTCGATTTTTCTTTTTTATTAGTAACACCAAGATTTAAAGAATTTTTCTGCTGACTCTTTTCCTAAATCTAACAATGCCTGTTTCTTTATATCAGTTAAGTGAAACTCAGTTGCTAATACACCCTCTGTAGGAATAAAGATAATGTTTTTGGCGTGTTTTTTAGAAATATATCTGGAATCATGTGCATCTTTCATCGTTTCAAATAAAGCACCAAATAATTGAAACGCATTTTTGATTTGATGTTTTTCATGTTCGTACTCATTTGGACTTAGCTTGATTCCAAGGACTGGCCTTAATTTTTGGACATTCTCCCGATCAAAGAGCCACATAGGAAAATTGCTCAATACCCCTCCATCAACGATAATGTTTGTTCCATCCATCGACCTTAGTTTAACAGGCTCAAAAAAGTAAGGGATGCTGCAGCTCATTCGAATCGCCTTGGCGATGGAAAAGGACCCTGGGGATATTCCATATTTTACCAAGTCATCCGGAAGAACCACTAACTGGCCATTCGAAAGGTCAGAGGCTATGACTCTTAATGTTTGCGGTGGCAAATCCGAAAAGATTCTTAACCCCTTGGCTGCTAATTTTTCCTCAACCCATTTCTCTAACTCATTCCCTTTGTATATCCCCATTTTCCAAAAAAAGGACAGCCATTTCGCAAAAGGAAAAGGAACAATCATTTTACGAGCATCAAGAAATTTCGTTAGATTTAGTTCAGCGAGTAACTGATTGATTTCATTCCCGCGGTAACCAGCTGCAATTAATGCAGCAACAATTGAACCTGCACTAGTCCCAGCTACCCTCTCAAATTGAAAACCTCTTTTTTCAATTTCCTGATAGGCTCCAACTAAAGCGAACCCTTTAATCCCTCCTCCAGAAAAAACACCGTCTATTTTCATGGCAGTCACTCCTAAAGGTGAATCCTTTTTACATTTTTAAGCGACTACTCGAAGAAATAGTACGGTGGACAAGCTGAAATAAAAAATATTTTTCAATTTTTATCTACATTTTGTCTACAAAATGTTCACTAACATGCACTTTTTCTACATATCATCAACATATCTCTTCCCTATACTTTACCTATCTTAAATATTTGCACATTAACACGAAAAGGTAGGGAACGAGTATGGGTATCAAAAAGGAAAGCATCAAGGTGTACGATATGACCTGTACATCTTGTGAGAAGCGCGTTGAAAGGACTGTAAGAAAATTAGATGGTGTCGTAAATGTCAAAGCCAGTTTTGCCGGTCAATTTGCTGATATTGAATTTGATGATAAGCAATGCAGTATTGACGAAATAAAAACAGCAATCCAAAGTGTAGGATACGGTACTGAAAAGTCTAAAGACTATAAGTTTATCGGAATTCTTTTCATAGTAGCTACTGTAGTATTACTCGGAATAAATACGGGAAGCTTTGATATGGAAGCAAAACTTAATAATGCTTCCTATGCTGTTTTATTTGTTATCGGTGTTATTACTTCTCTCCATTGTGTAGGTATGTGTGGGGGAATCATGCTGTCACAAAGTATAGGTAAAGAGGGTAAAAATAAATTTGAAGCAATGAAACCCGCCATTTTATATAACCTCGGAAGAGTAATTGCTTATACATTACTCGGCGGAATCATTGGTGCAATTGGCTCAGTTTTCGCACTTTCCCTAATGGCCAAAGCTGTTCTGCAGCTTTTTGCTGGGGTATTCATGATTATGATGGGCTTTAATATGTCAGGTTTTAAGGCCTTTAGAAAATTCCAAATTAAATTACCAAATGTAGCTTGTAAAGCGATGAGTAAACCTAGAGCACCGTTATTTGTCGGATTTCTTAATGGTCTAATGCCTTGTGGTCCTCTTCAAACGATGCAAATTTTTGCTTTAGGAACAGGCAGTGCTATAAGCGGTGCCTTGTCGATGTTTATGTTTGCGATAGGCACTGTCCCGCTCATGCTAACGTTTGGAGCATTATCAAGTCTTTTAAGTAAGGGTTATACAAAGAAAATTCTTAAATTTAGCGGTGTCCTTATTATCGTTCTTGGACTTATTATGAGCAATAGGGGTTTGGCTCTAGCAGGAATGAACTTCAGCCCTATGGCCCTCATGGCAAGTGTTGGAGCATTTGGTGATGCTAATAGTCTAGGTTCTTCATCGAAAGCAACCAAGGCAACCATCAAAGATGGTGTACAGGTTTTAAATATGACTGCAAAGGTGAGTGGCTACACGCCAAATACGCTATATGTACAAAAAGGTATGCCTGTTCAGTGGGTAGTGGATGGAGAAGAAATTACTGGCTGTAATAATTCCATCGTTATTCCAGCACTGAACTTACAGCAAAAACTTCAAAGTGGAAATAACTTAATCGAATTTACACCTGGCAATGAGGATCTTAACTTTAGCTGTTGGATGGGTATGAAACGAGGGATCATAAAGGTTGTTGAAGATCTCGAGTCTATTACCGCTTCAAGCAGTGATGGAACAGGGCTGGATACTGCAGTTAGTTCTCCACAGGAAGTAACTGCTCCATCAGAGCCTAGTATTTATGGAGATGATATCAGCAAGGTACCCGCAGATAGACTAATCAAAAAAGTACAAGCTGCAAATAATGAGCAAACTATTTCAATAAAGGGAATTGGTTACGAATTAGACCCGCTTATAATAATCCTTAATACAGGAATGAATACAAGGGTATCTTTAGACCTATCCTCGTTTGACAATCCTGATGGAGACTTTTTGATCATGAATGCAGATACAATGGAAATCGTCATGGAGTTTAACGGTACAAAGGGAATAGTTGATATTAATTTTACAATTAATAAAGCAGGCTCCTACGGTATTTATCTAAATGAGCAAGAATTAATAGGAATCATTGATGCTGTTGACGATATTAGCTCGATTAACGTTGAGGATGTTAAAAGTAAATACTTAAAATAAAGTAATAAGTGAATTTATCATCCCAAAAGTAAAAATATGGCGATACCTCCAAATTTATTTGGGTATCGCCATCATAAATTAATTTTATCTAATAAAATAAATCTTAACCGTAGTTCCTTCTCCTTCTTTGCTGACAACATCCACACTCGCATTATGAAGTTGTAATATATTTTTGACAATCGTCAATCCAATACCATTTCCATCAATTTGCTGCCTGCTCTTATCTCCTCTGTATAACCTTTCAAATATATATGGTAGATCTTCTTGTTTAATTCCTATTCCATTGTCACTAATTTCTACTATAATATTTTTACTAGTTTCATATAACTTAATCAGTACTTTTCCATTTGTTTCAGTAAATTTAAGTGCATTGGAAATGACATTAATGAATACCTGCTTTAATTTATCTTTATCTCCATTAATACGATATTTATCTTCAATTGGCTGTATAAAGTAATCAATTATTATTTGCTTATTTTCAGCTATCCTGTAAAAATCTCTGCATATGCCAGTAATAAATTCATCTAGCAGAATCTCTTGATAATTAAGTGTTATACTTTCATCTTCAAATTCTTTTAATACATTTAGATTATTTATTAATTTGCCAAACCTAATGACTTCTTGATTAAGATAAACTAAAGTCTCTTGTGTAACCGGTAAAACACCATCAATCATTGCTTCCAGATTATTTTGGAGTACATTTAAGGGAGTTCTAATTTCATGAGAAATGTCTGAGACTAACCTTTTTCTAAGGGTATCTTGATTCTTTAATTTTCTGGCTAAAATATTTACACTTATTCTTAAATCTTCAAGTTCTTCAATATTACTCTTTATATTGGATTTCGCCTCAAAGTCCCCTTTGGAAAGGCGCACAGACATCTTTGCTGCTTCCCGAATCGGATTAGAAAACTGTTTAGAAAAATAAAGACTTAAAAAAGTTATAATAATGAGTGTTAATATGCCACTAGCAACGATGCTTTTAATTATCGATCCTTTAAAATTTATATCCTCTTCAGACATAAGCACAGAGGAATACTGTCCAATATCAACATAACCAACTACTCTATTATCTAATTCTATTTCATACGTCTTAGAGGTATATACACCGTTGTCTGTTGCGGACATTTCTCCAATGTGCATCTGATTTTCTAAATCCGTTGGATCCATTCCCCATACAGGTATTCTATTACTGTCCATAAGTGTCAAACAATAATTCCCCATATATGCCTCGTGCATCAATTCTACTCCAGAGGTTTCTGTCCATTTTCCTTCTCTTTTATATACTTCTACAAAGTGGCCAACAATTCTTTCGTATCTTTTGTTCTGAATATCAACCATATAGTGATTGAATTTATACGTAACGGTTATATTTACGAATAATATTACAAGGAGAATTGTTGCAATCGCACACGAAACAAATAATAAACTTAATCTTCTGCTGATGGTTTGCAATTACCCCTCACCGCCAAATTTATAGCCTGCTTTCATTACAGTAACAATATATTTGGGATTCTTCGTGTCCTTTTCTATCTTCTTACGTATATTTTTTATGTGCACATCGATTGTCCGATCATACCCTCTAAAATCGGCTCCAAATATTTTGTCTATTAGCTGTTCTCTAGATAATACTTTTCCCTTATTTGCAACAAGGGTGCAAAAAATATCTAACTCATTTGGTGTAAAAGGAATCTCTTCGTTTTGAATTTTCACAGACCTTTTATCACAATCAATGACCATATTTCCGTCATCTAGCAATATACTTGATGATGGGAATTTTGCATCTAACCTTCTGAAGAGGGCATTTACTCTGGCCGTCAGCTCACGAGGACTAAAGGGTTTGATTAGATATTCATCTGCACCAAGGTTTAAACCATCTATCCTGTCGTTTAAAGACCCCTTTGCTGTTAGCATAAATATATGAACATCAGATTTTTGACGCATGATTTTGCATACTTCTTCACCGCTAATATCGGGGAGCATCAAATCTAGTATTACTAGTTTAATATTTTCTTTATTAAAAATTTCTATTCCTTTTAGTCCAGTGGCGGCACACTGAACGTGATATCCTTCCTTTTCCAAATAGCCTTTTATAACCACCGATACGCTTTCTTCATCCTCAATTATTAAAATATTGTTCATATAGCTCACCCTACCTATTAAAATTTTAGCTTTGTAAACTTGGCTGTTGCTTTCCGCTCCAGGCGCTTCGCTTTCCGCGGGCGTGCCGGGGAGCCTCCTCAGCGCTAAAGCGCCTGTGGGGTCTCCCCAGCCCCGTACTCCCGCAGGAGTCTCGCGCCTTCCGCTCCAATCAACAGTGTTTTAATATTAATAATGGTCTTTAACAGGCCTAAATTTTAATAATTTTTTGTTACTCTTAGAATAAGTATACTAGGTATCGATAGTGTCAAAATAGAAAAGGCTGACAATTATGTGTCAGCCTTTGATCAATCTAATTTTACTTTTTTATATCTTATTACAATTTTACTTTTTGCAATCGTAAGGCGTTGAGGACAACTGAAACTGAACTGAAGGCCATTGCTGCACCTGCAAGCCATGGTGCTAGCAAGCCAAGTGCTGCGACTGGAATTCCTAGTGTATTATACGCCAGTGCCCAGAATAGATTTTGCTTAATATTGGTAATGGTTTTTTTACTCATAAAGATGGCATCCGCAATACTATTTAAGTCCCCGCGAATTAAGGTAATATCAGCGGCTTCCATCGCAACATCCGTTCCCGTACCGATGGCCATTCCAATATCAGCAATCGCAAGGGCAGGTGCATCATTAATTCCATCACCAACCATGGCCACTTTCTTCCCTTGTGACTGCAGTTTCTTGATTTCATCTGCCTTACCCTCTGGAAGAACTTCGGCAATTACATGGTCAATACCTGCTTGTGCCGCAATTGCTCTGGCAGTTTGCTGATTATCACCGGTAATCATAATGACATCTAGCCCCATATCTTTTAGGCGGCTTATCGCAGTCCTTGAAGTTTCCTTAATGGTGTCAGCAACAGCAACCGTACCTGCATATTGACCATTTATGGCAGCAAGCATGGCTGTTTTTCCTGCCTTTTCTAGTTCATTCATCTTCTCAAGGGCATTAGTAACTGACACATTATTGATAGTCATTAGTTTTCTTGTTCCAACTAATACTTCTTTTCCATCTACAATCGCTTTGATTCCAAAACCAGGTAAGGCTTCAAACTCAGAAACATCTTTTAGCGCAATCCCTTTATCTTTAATTCCTTGGACGATTGCTTGTGCAAGCGGATGTTCTGATTGCTTTTCCGCAGAACCGACCAAGGATAAAAAGTCTTTTTCCTGTAATTGATCTGTGAAAACATCAGTTAATACTGGTTTTCCATTTGTAACCGTACCCGTTTTATCTAAAACAACAGTCGAGATCCGGTGAGTCATTTCCAAATGTTCGCCGCCTTTAAACAGAATTCCATATTCAGCAGCGCGGCCAGATCCAGCCATGATAGAGGTTGGTGTCGCTAGACCTAACGCACACGGGCAGGCAATAACTAACACAGCGATTAATTTTTCAAGCGCCTCTGCAAAATCTCCAGGGGCTGCCCATACATACCAAATAATAAAGGCTAGGACAGCGAGGCCGACAACAATTGGGACAAACACGCCGGAAATTTTATCAGCAAGACGCTGAATCGGAGCTTTCGACCCCTGTGCTTCTTCAACCACTTTAATAATTTGCGCTAATGCAGTATCCCTGCCTACCTTTTTGGCTTCCACTTTTATAAACCCATTTTTGTTAAGTGTCGCACCAATTACTTCATCGCCAATGCTTTTATCAATCGGAACACTTTCACCTGTAAGCATTGACTCATCAATCGCGGAACGTCCCTCAATTATTTTTCCATCCACTGGAATCTTCTCGCCAGGCTTAATATAAAGGATATCACCAACGACTACTTCTTCGAGCGGAATTTCTTGCTCAACACCCTCTCTTTCAACTGTGGCAGTCTTGGCCTGAAGTCCCATTAACTTTTTAATGGCTTCCGAGGAACGTCCTTTTGCCTTTGCTTCAAAGAGTTTACCTAAGATAATTAACGTAATAAGGACAGCACTTGTTTCATAATAAAGCTCGACAGTATGCGTACTCGTCATTGAAAGTGACATAAATGATAAGTATAGACTGTAAAAATATGCTGCCGATGTACCTAAAGCGACGAGTACATCCATATTCGCACTTTTATTTTTTAATGCCTTATAGGCGCCGATATAAAACTGGCTACCAATAATAAACTGAACAGGTGTAGCAAGGGCTAACTGTACCCAAGGATTCATAAACATTTCCGGTACCCAAATAAATGAAGTAAATGTAAAGTGGCCAACCATTGCCCATAATAATGGAATAGAAAGAATAGCAGAAATGATAAACTTCTTCGTTTGTTTTGCAATTTCCTTTTGGCGATAGTCACTTGTGTCTTTTTCATTCTCTTTTACATGTGCTCCATAACCTAAGCCTTCCACTTTTTTAATAATTTCCCCAGTAGATAAGGCGGCACCATTATACTCGACTGTAGCTGTCTCAAGGGCCAAATTGACATTAGCCTTTACGACACCGTCTAGCTTATTTAAGCCTTTTTCAATCCTGGCCGAACAGGCTGCACAGGTCATTCCAGTAATAGCAAAATCAGCCTTTTCCGTTACAACCTCATATCCTAAATCCTTGATTTTCTTTTCAATATCTTCAATTTTAATTTGTGCAGGATCGTACTTAATGGCAGACTTTTCTAATGCAAGATTAACGGTCGCAGTCTCCACTCCCGCTAATTTATTTAAACTCTTTTCAATTCTAGTTGAGCATGCTGCACAGGTCATGCCTGAGATTTGTAAGTTTGTTTCTTTTAAGCTTTGACTCATAAAAGCCAACTCCCCATACCCTATGAGGGTATATATTTTTGTAAAAAGAACGTGCTAATAATTAGCACGTATCAATTTTATTTTTACACTACGTCGTAACCTTGGTCATCAATTGTTTCTTTGATTTTATCTAATGTTACTTCTTGGTTGTTAAACTCAACTTCGACAGTATTAGCTTTTAAATTTACTTCGACAGAGCTAACTCCGTTTAGTGTGCCCACACTTCCTTTTACCGCCTTCACACAATGATCACAAGACATACCTTGAACATTTAATGTTACTTTTTCCATGAATAAACACCCTTTCGATTTGCGGCCTACTTTTTCATAAGCCTTTTGTATTTATAAAACAATATTACTATACCCCCCTACCCTATGTAAAGTACTATTCTCCATTTTTCACATTATATTCACACTGGAGGAATCCATTATACTTTTACCAATATGTAAGAGTATCTACTATCCCTAAAAATAACATAAAGATACCAGAGAGTCGTTGGATGACAACACCAATCTTCCTTCCTTTTTTCATTAATATTCCTCCCCCGCCCAGGTACCAAATAATGAAAATAAAAATGAGCAGCGGCAGCGCGGTTCCAAAGGCAAAGATGGAAGGAAGGATAAACCCATAAGGGCTTCCTAACACAATTGGCATCAAGGTGACAAAAAACAGGATAAACATTGTAGGACAAAAGGCTAGTGAAAAACTGAAACCTAACATAAAGGAGCCAAAAGGCGTTTCCTGTTTGTATTCCTTCGATCCTTTAAATAAATTGATTGTTCCCCTGAGTTTTATGAACCCCATCATATATATCCCTACAATGATTAATATCGGTCCCATTATTTTGCGAATCCATGGGAAATAGTATGTGAGATTTTCTTGTATGTCTCTTCCTACTATCCATACGAGAGCACCCAATAAGGAAAAAGCCACCACTTTACCTAAAGTAAAGCTTAAGATATCCTTCCATACAATTTTCTGTTGAATGGAGCGGTTACCATAGAGTGTAACAGCACTAATATTGCCGGTAAGTTGACAGGGTGCCAATGCACCTACAATTCCTAATATGAAGGCAAAAATGATTGGCCATGATTCCAGGCTATTTGCCAGGACGAAAAATGGTTTACTCATGAAAGAGCTAAATTGACTCATAAGACTATACATTTAATCACCCTAGTTAGTTTTTTTATGTAAATGACTTGTAATTTAATTGTGACTACTACTTAATACTATAACAATAGTACTTGGATGATATGAAGATAGTATGTAGAGATTATGACAATTTTGCGTCAAAAACCCTTAAATAGAAGGATTCTTTACTAGGCAGGAGGATCCTACATATTTTCTACATACAATTAGGCTATGATGATTGTATGAATGGAAAGGAGATATGGAAATGAGAAAATTTGCAGTTGGAATTTTTAGTATTGCTTTAATCTTAGGTGCTGGTACAGCGGTATTTGCAGCAGGGAATCCTGATAAGGGGCAAAGCTTTGAAGAAATGTTGCCATTTATGGAGAAAATGCATCCGGATTTTACTGCTGAGGAATTAGAAGGCATGTACAATGATTGTCATGGAGCAGAGGGCATGATGAATGGATCAGGTATGAATAGCCAAAATATGATGAATCGGTTTTAATCTCAATAGTACTTCTGGGACTGAACATGGTTGAAATATTCAAAAAGAGGATGCCCAAGGACATCCTCTTTTTTTTGATATTATAACCCGCACTTTAATTGCGTACCACAGTTTGTACATGTATTGCAGCCGCCCATTTCCTCAACATTTCCTTTGCGGCAAACAGGACAGGTGTTACCAACTTCGGAACCGATTGTTACGTCGGTTGAGCGTAGGTCATTAATGGTATCTAAGAGTACTACGTGTTGCTTTGTTTTTTCTTTAAAGACTGATGGTGCGTCGTTTTCTTCTGCTTTAAGGGTCAGTACCTGTGAATCGCGTGAGCCATCTACATAGACTGTCCCGCCCTTTGCACCGCCATGGTACAGGCGCACATAAACTTTTTCTACCTGTTCTACACTATAGCCTTTTGGTGCATTGACAGTTTTACTAATTGAACTATCAATCCAGCGCTGAATGACACATTGAACGTCTGCATGTGCCTCTGGCGGAAGTTCCATTGCTGAAACGAACCAGCTTGGGAGATTATCGGGATCGGTTTCTGGATGTTGATCCAAATATTCTTGGACAATATCCGCTTTTACCTCAATAAATTTACCAAGGCGTCCGCTACGGAAATATGAAAATGAGAAATAAGGCTCTAATCCTGTGGAAACTCCAACCATGGTACCTGTGGATCCCGTCGGAGCAACAGTTAGCAAATGAGAGTTTCGTATGCCATTTTCTACTATAGATTGGCGGACATCTTCAGGCATCTTTTTCATAAAGCCTGTGTTGATAAAAGCTTTTCTTAAGCGATTAGTGTCATCCTGAGTTTCACCAGTTAGGAAAGGGAAACTACCCTTTTCCTTAGCTAACTCTACTGATGTTTTATAAGCGGTTGTTGCGATAGCTTCAAAAACTTGGTCAACAAGTTGGTTTCCTTTTTCTGAACCATACTCTGTTTCACAATAGATAAGCATGTCGTGTAGACCCATTACACCAAGACCAACGCGGCGCTCTCCAAGAGCCTGTTTTTTATTTTCCTCAAGGAAGTAAGGTGTGGCGTTAATTACGTTGTCTTGCATTCTAACGCCAACTGCTACAGTTCTCTTTAGCTTTTCAAAATCAACTGTTTTTGTTTCCTTATCAGTCATCTCAGCAAGATTTACCGCTGCAAGGTTACAAACAGAAAATGGTGCGAGTGGTTGCTCCAATTTGTTATCCTACCGGTTTTTTATCCGATAGTTCTTACGGTTGCTTTCCCGCAAGTTCAGCATATCTTTTCATTACACACGTCTTTCATAAACTTGATTAGTTCTTTTCTTCCACAATCTTCACCAAAGACGGCTTTTGATATTACTCTAAAGTCCTTCACACCAAACTGATTTTGAATATCCTTAATCAGTGGATGGATTGTTGTTTTAATTTTATTGAAAGGCGTTTCAGATACAATCTTTTTATTATCTATTGACCACTGTATAATATACTCTCTAATGTGATGGTGTATGAAGGTTCGTTTTTCAACATATCGGTCTGTTGCTAATCTAATTGCAACTTTCCCAGCGCATTTCTGACTACAATACTTTCGCTGCGATGTAACTAATGTCTCGAACTCTTCAGTGCACTCTTTACACATTCGATTCTCTCTTTTAGTTTTGATATACCCCTTTTTGATTCCACTCTTTTTTAAGCCTTCAATCATTCTTTGTCTCGACAAGCTATCAGAGTTCCATAAACGTTTTGTATGTTCTCCGATTTTCTTTTTAGCACTTTCACTATGCCTTAGGTTAAAGTGCCCATTTAGCTCACCGTGAGCCGCTTTATGAATGGTTGTATCTTTTGACTCTATCCATTTCGTAATGATTGAAGTTAAAGAGAATGGTAAGGTTTTATATAACTCTAGGAGTTCTTCGTATGAGAGTAACTCGCAATCAATATTATATCTATTCTTAATTATATCTAATGCCTTTCTAGCATCAGCTTTCGCCTTTTCATTTCTGGACTTTATTTCAACTACCTTTTGCAAATTGCCTTTTAGATCGTAGAAAAAGAAATCAGGTTTATATATTTTATACCCTAAATCAAAGGTAATGTCCTCATAACCCCATGGTATGGAATAATAATCAAGGTATCTAGCATAAGCGTATTCATAAGAACTTCTTAAATAATGTTCTTTGTAGAATCCTGCATATCCTCTATTCATTACTATCACCTCGATACTATTTTTCCATAAATCGGACTACTTGTACATGTTTATTGAGTGTGCAATGCTGCGGCCTCGTGGACGGATTATATTCTCTCATGAGGTTCACCGTCTATGCGTTGCCCCTGACTAACCTTTTACAGTTTGCCTTCGGTTCGGATTCCCGTCTCAGGGTTCCCGCTTTATTCCGCAGTTTTTTACATGAGGCAAACTATTTACCACATGGGTTTGTTGCTACTACTTGTTGACCATATGCCTTTGCATTCGTCATGTCATTCGCATTGTCGATGAAGAAAATTCCTGGTTCAGCTGAGTAGGTTGAGCAGATATTTACTAGATTCCAAAGTTCTTTTGCTTTGATCTTTTTGTAAACTCTAACTTTGTGCCCAAGTTTCTCCCACTCACGAACGTCCCCGACTTTTTGCCATTCTTCATTATAAATCTTCATTTCTTCTTGACTGTAGTGTTCAACATAAGGGAAACGAAGTTCGTATTCACTATCATTTTCAACAGCATCCATAAATTCTTTCGTTAAACAGATAGAGATATTTGCACCAGTCAAAAACTCAGAATTATGAACAGTGTAGTTACCACCAGTTTGAAGCTTTTCTTCAGCCTCAGCAATAATACCTTCATCAAACCCGCCTAAACCCGGGATAACTTTATAATTCACTATTCCCTGGTACATTGCTTTTTCCTGTGCTGTTAACGGAGTGAATTTAAGCTTGTCTGTTGCGTGCTTTTTAATCGTTTCATCATTTGTATTTTCTATTAAAAACCGTAATATCTTAGGGTTTTGCATCTTTGAAATAATAAATTCAATAATATCTGGATGCCAGTCTGCCAACATAATCATTTGTGCCAAATTCGTTACGTTGATTCGCTACTTCAACTCTCTAAGTCACCTTAGAAGTTCAGACCATCTCTTACACTCTCTTCGAGTGTCCTCGCACTTCGGAATCGCTTGATTCCTACTCTACTCACTTCCGTCTTTCAGACGTGTTTTCGATGGTCGTTGGACCTTCTCCATTTTAGGAGCTTGGCTGCTGATTGTCTTTATCCACTTGCTGTTTTCAAGCATTCACGCTTACCGTTTCCAGTTACGTTGTAGCCAGCGAGTCATCAAAGAGTTCCCAGCAATTCACGAGGTTTTTTATAGACGAGGCACGTTATGCTGATTTACCACGTCTTGATCCACCTTGCTCAACCAAATGTGTCAATTTCGCAATATCATCTAGCCATGAAACCGAACCTGATGATTTTCCATTTACACCTCTAGCTAAGGTATTTCTAGGCCGTAGTGTCGAACCATTTGTTCCAACACCGCCGCCGCGGCTCATAATCTCCATTACCTGCTTACGATGATCTGAGATTCCTTCACGAGAATCTGGAACGAACGGCATCACGTAACAATTAAAAAATGTCACGTCAGTGTTAGCACCGGCACCATATAGCACACGCCCTGCCGGAATAAAGTTCATTGTAACTAGTTCCTGATAAAACTTCTCGAACCACTCTCTTCGTTTTTCCTCTGTTTCTTCAACAGAAGCAAGACCAGTTGCATTGCGCTTTGCTATTTGCTCATAAAATAGTTCTAAAGGCTTTTCAATGACATCCAACGAGCGAATGATCATCCCTGTCGCTGCTTCCTCTGGATCATCAAGAACTCCCCTAAACTCTTCCTCCACTAAAACCTTTGCCTTTTTTCTCTCCCAATCTATTTCCATGATGTAGCCAAGACCACGTGCTGGGAATTTTGGATCCTCTTTAATCGTCAGAACAATAAAGTCACCAATTGTCAGGGTAATCTTTGCAGTGTCTTTAAAGGTGTATCGGTCTAACATGACCAATCTTGATACACCCTTGTGGGTTATTTTCATATCTGGGGTTACTGGGTGCACCTGGGGAAACAAGTGGATATCCTCATTTAACCTTTCGAAATCAATATTCATTTTTTGTCTAAAAACAACAGACATGAGAACAACTCCTCCATTTATTTTAAATCTCTCTCTGGATGTAGCTTCTAGCAAATTTGCTATATCTAGTTGTGTTGATATAAATAAACTATCACAGATACATACTTTAAATCAATATATAGTACCAAAAATATTTTCGACACTACTATATATTGTGTTTACGCAAAAAATATAAATTTTGTCAAACTCAAAATAAACTAGAAATAAGAGATAATAAAAGCTTTTGATAGTTTTACAGCAAAAATCAAGGAATTTCAACAAAGTTTGCAGGTTGCGATTTTTCAAACAGGGAAAAAATAATGATAAAAGGAAATCGATTTATTCTATAGAACTTTGATATGTGGCATACTTACTTTAGTGAATAATCAATATTAAAGGAGGGAAATATGAATGTTAGCAAAAGTAGAGAGAGCCGAAGCAGGCTATACAGCACGTTTTGAGCATCATTGGAACCATTCTGTCCAAGAAGTCTGGTCCTACTTAACAGACAACGAGAAGCTTGCCAAATGGTTTACGGAGCTTCATGTGGAGGAGTTACGTGAAGGCGGTCTAATAAAGTTTAATATGCAGGATGGCACCTTTGAGGAGCTCACAATAGTTGAACTTAAAATACCATCCGTGTTGGCATATACATGGGGAGATGACATTGTTCATTTCGAGCTAGATCAGGAACCTAACGGATGTCGATTGGTTTTAACTGAAAAAATTAAAACAATAACCCCACATACTCCCAGGGACCTAGCTGGATGGCATGTTTGTTTAGAGGTTATCAGCGCCCTGCTAGATGGCAGAACGATCGACTCCCGAAAAGAAGCGTGGAATAAGTGGTACGAAAAATATGTCCAGGAGATACAAAAGATAACAAACCAATAAATACATACCACATAACTAAAAAGGCGAACATTGGTAAAAAACTGTTCGCCTTTTTATATCATCTTTTAAAGTTCCACTCATTACTTTCATACCGTTCTACAGCGAGTTTATTAACATAAGCTATTTCTTCTTCACTCAATTGGTATGGTTCTAGTTCAATATTAAGACCTTCTGAAAAGCCTTGGTAAAATGCTTCTTTTGCTTCTTCGATGGTAATTCTCCTTGGACTAATTTCGTTAATAGCCACCGCTTTACCCTTAAAGGCATGCTTCATTCGGTCCTTTACTCGCTCATTCGAATACTTGAATAAACTGAAAAGCTTATCCTCATCAATATCTAATAGAATTGCTCCATGCTGCAAAATTACACCCTTCTGCCTTGTCTGCGCACTCCCTGCCACCTTTCGTCCTTCAACAACCAACTCATACCAGCTTGGAACATCAAAACAGACAGCAGATCGTGGACTTTTTAGTGCATCCCGCTCTTCCGCGGTCTTCGGTACAGCAAAATAGGCATCAAGCCCTAAACGTTGAAATCCTCTTAAGATCCCTTCAGAAATAACACGATAGGCTTCGGTAACAGTACTTGGCATTTCTGGATGCTCTTCAGATACGATAACACTATACGTTAACTCATGTTCATGAAGGACACCGCGCCCTCCTGTCGGCCTTCTGACAAAACCCAGCTTATAAGCTCTAACAGCATCTAAATCAATTTCCTTCTCCACATTTTGAAAATAACCAACCGATAATGTCGCGGGATTCCAACCATAAAAACGAATCACTGGCGGGATTTTACCTTCGCTATGCCAATTTAGCAAGGCTTCATCCAAAGCCATATTAAAAGCTGGTGAGCTATTTCCAGAATCAATAAAACGCCAAATTTCTTTTTTCATTTAATAACCCCGTTTTTATATTAATAATTAGATTCTACCAAAAACTGATATGACTGCAAAACGTAAAGTTTCTGTTATAATTTTATTAGGCAAAAAGAGAAGAAAATTGTCGTTAAATCTTTATCTTTATTGAAATCGCTTATATAATGAAAGTTAGGATAAACAGCTTGAAAGGAGCAAAACGAAATTGAATACACTTTATACCCTGTTAATCATCATTGTTGCTGTAGTAATTTATTCTGTTTTCACCTATTTTTATCAAAAACGAATTGTTAAAACGGTAACAGAAGAGGAGTTTCGTGCTGGCTATCGCAAAGCACAGCTAATTGATATTCGTGAACCAAACGAATTTGATGGCGGACATATTTTAGGAGCGCGTAATATACCATTGTCGCAAATGAAAACGCGAATTAAGGAAATACGTCCTGATATGCCTGTTTACCTATATTGTCAAAGTGGCATGCGCAGTGCCCGTGCAGCCCAGTTATTACACCGTAAAGGTTATAGAAACC
Organism: Neobacillus sp. FSL H8-0543; assembly: GCF_038592905.1. GTDB lineage: Bacteria > Bacillota > Bacilli > Bacillales > Cytobacillaceae > Neobacillus. Next base: position 787,780 of record NZ_CP151943.1, read on the forward strand.
TAACCCAATTACAAGGCGGTTTCAAAAAATGGTCTGGTAAAGTAAAAGCAAAAAAGTAACCTTAAGTTGACTTCTGTTATGAACAGAAGTCTTTTTTTTCGCTGAAAAAGGGCCAGATTCAAATCAATTGAATCTGGCCCTTACATTTAATTTATGCCTTTTGATATCTTAAAATAGGTTTGCGTGCTGCGGTTGCTTCGTCCATTCGCCCTACAACTGTTGTGTGTGGTGCCTCTTGAACGATTTCCGGATTCTCTTCTGCCTCTTTAGCGATTTGAATCATGATATCAACAAAAGAATCAAGAGTTTCTTTTGACTCAGTTTCTGTAGGTTCAATCATGATACATTCTTCCACATTTAATGGGAAGTAAATGGTTGGCGGATGATAGCCAAAGTCCAGCAAGCGTTTGGCAATATCAAGCGTACGGACACCTAGTTTTTTCTGACGTCTGCCGCTTAGTACAAATTCATGCTTACAATGTTTATCAAATGGGAGATCATAATATTCAGCCAAACGTCTCATCATGTAATTCGCATTCAATACCGCGTATTCCGTTACGGCTTTAAGGCCGTCAGGCCCCATAGAACGAATGTATGTGTAGGCGCGAACATTGATTCCAAAGTTTCCGTAAAATGGCTTAACGCGACCAATTGATTGCGGACGATCATAATCAAATACATACTCATCCCCGCGTTTCACAATAACTGGCTTCGGTAAGTATGGAATAAGGTCTGCTTTCACTCCGACTGGACCAGAACCTGGACCGCCACCGCCATGCGGGCCTGTGAATGTCTTATGAAGATTTAAATGAACAACGTCAAATCCCATGTCTCCTGGTCTTGCCTTTGAAAGAACAGCATTTAAGTTTGCTCCATCATAGTACAGCTTACCGCCGGCTCCATGGACAATTTCAGCCATTTCAACAATATTTTCCTCAAAGAGTCCTAAGGTATTCGGGTTGGTTAACATCAAGGCTGCTGTATCCTCGCCCACGACCCTTCTTAGATCCTCAAGGTCAACTAAACCTTTTTCATTCGATTTAACGGTAATTATATCAAGGCCTGCAACAGCTGCAGAAGCCGGGTTGGTACCATGAGCAGAATCAGGAACGATGACTTTTGTCCGTTTTAGATCACCATTTGCTTCATGATAAGCACGAATCATCATTAACCCTGTCCATTCACCGTGTGCACCTGCTGCTGGCTGCAAGGTCACTTCATCCATGCCTGTAATTTCAATCAAGTGCTCTTGCAAATCATAGAGAAGTTCAAGAGCGCCTTGGACTGAACTTTCATCCTGCAGCGGATGAACATGGGCAAACCCATTGAAGCGAGCAACATTTTCATTGATTTTCGGATTGTATTTCATTGTACAAGAACCTAATGGATAAAATCCGGAATCCACACCATGATTTCTTCTAGATAGGGCTGTGTAGTGACGCATAATATCAAGCTCAGAGACCTCGGGAAGCTCAGGCTCCTCCTCACGCAAATACCCTTCTGGTAGAAGGCTACCCAGATCTGCTTCAGGAATATCCATTTCTGGGAGACTGTATCCAATCCGACCTGGTGTACTAAGTTCAAAAATAAGCGCCTGATCATTTTGATTATGCATGGATATCCCCCAATTCTTTCACAAAAGTATCAATTTCTTCTTTCGATCTTTGTTCTGTTACGGCAATCAACATGTGATTTGAAAGCTCAGGATAATCACGGCCTAAATCATAGCCACCAATGATTCCCTTTTGTAATAGCTTTTGATTGATTTCTTTAACCGGCTTATTTAATTTAATAACAAATTCATTAAATAAGTGACCGTCATAAACCACTTCTATACCATTTTCCTTACAAACATTTTTAGCATAGTGTGCTTTCTGCAAATTTGCACCAGCCATTTCACGGACACCTTTTTTTCCGATAGCCGTCATTGCAACGGATGCAGCAAGTGCATTTAAAGCTTGATTTGAGCAAATATTAGATGTCGCTTTATCACGGCGAATATGCTGTTCACGAGCTTGTAGCGTCAATACAAAACCTCGACGCCCCTGATCATCCTTCGTTTGCCCTACAAGACGTCCTGGCATCTTACGCATTAACTTATTTGTCACTGCAAAATAGCCGCAATGCGGTCCACCAAAGGCGGTTGGAATACCAAAAGGCTGTGCATCACCAATAACGATATCTGCACCATATTTTCCTGGAGGTGTTAACACCCCTAGTGATAATGGGTTACTTGAAACGACAAACAATGATTTATTCGCATGGATGATTTCTTCAAGCTCTTTTAAGGGTTCAATACGGCCAAAGAAGTTAGGGTACTGGACAATCACAGCAGCAATTTCTTCGTTCGCTAGCCCTTTCAATACATCTATGTCGGTAATGCCATCTTTTACAGGTACTTCAATTACCTCAAGATACTGACCCTTTGCGTAAGTTTTGAGGACCTCACGGGACTCAGGATGGACAGCACTTGATACAATAATTTTTTTCCGCTTCGTATGTCCTGCACTTAGCATGGCAGCTTCTGCTAACGCGGTTCCGCCATCATACATCGATGAATTGGCCACATCCATACCGGTTAACTCACAAATCATTGTCTGGAATTCAAATATTGCCTGTAGTTCACCTTGAGAAATCTCTGGCTGGTAGGGTGTATAAGCAGTATAAAATTCCGAACGAGAAATAACATGGTCGACAATTACTGGCATGTAATGATCATATACACCTGCACCTAAGAAACATACGTTTCTTTTTAAGTCAGCATTCTTCGTTGCCAGTTGAAACAATTCCTTCATCAGAGCAGTTTCAGACTTTGCCGGTTTAATATTGTAATCGCCGTTAAATCTGACTTTCTCTGGTATATCGCTAAACAATTCATCAACGGAGGAAACACCAATTGTTTTGAGCATAGCCCCTTTATCTTCTTCAGTCATTGGCAAATAACGATGTTTCATTTTTATTTAGCTCCCCTCATGTTTACTGTTCTTTTTTATAAAAAGGTGTTGGGACAATAATTGCTTTTATTCGTTTCCCGCGGATTTCAACCTCAACCTCTGTACCAAGCTCAGTATATTCCTTTTTTGCAAGTACAAGCCCAATACTTCTTTTCAATGTTGGTGACTGCGTACCGGTTGTAACCTCACCGATTCGCTCCTCCCCCTTATAAACCGGATAGCCATGACGCGGAATTCCTCTGTCAATCATTTCAATTCCCGCTAATTTTCTTCCTATACCATTTCCTTTTTGCTTAATTAAGGCAGTTTTACCGATAAAATCATCGTCTTTAGATAATTTCACGGCAAAGCCAATTCCTGCTTCTAACGGTGAGATTTCTGGTGATAATTCTTGTCCATAAAGAGCTAGAGTCGCTTCAAAGCGAAGTGTGTCCCGCGAACCTAATCCGCATGGTAATACCCCTTCTTCTTTACCTGCATATAGAATATCTCTCCATATCTTGACCGCATCCTTTGAGTCACAATACACCTCAAAACCATCTTCACCGGTATATCCTGTTCTAGAAACAAGTGCACTTATACCATTCAATTTGACCTGTTGCTGAAACTTAAAATAGCCTATTTTGCCTAAATCAGTTTCACCAGCAATTTTTTGGAGAACCTTTTCAGCCAGAGGGCCTTGAATGGCTAATAGGGCAGTATCTTCAGAAAGGTTTTCAATCGTAACCTCACCCTCTAGGTGTTCCTCTAGCCATTTGTAATCCTTATCGATATTTGACGCGTTTACGACTAACAAGTAATGATTTTCTTCAATTTTATATACAAGCAAATCATCTACAGTACCGCCGTTTTCATAACACATCGCAGTATACTTAGCGCCGCCATTTTTCATTTTTGAAAAATCGTTTGTCATCATCTTTTGTAGGTACTTTAAGCTGTCAGGGCCCTTAACTTCTACCTCGCCCATATGGGATACATCAAATAATCCTGCTTTTGTCCGAACGGCTTCATGTTCTTCTTTAATACTTGAAAATTGAACTGGTAACTCCCAGCCTCCAAAATCAATGGTTTTTCCGCCATATTCTTTATACACCTCAAATAACGGTGTGCGTTTTAATTCAGTCATTAATTAAGCCCCCTTCAACCTAAAAATTCAGATTCAATAAAAATACTTTTTACTTATTTTATTGCATAGTTCCTAGAACGAGAGAAAATCTTAAAAAGCACAAAAGGACAGACCCCTCCTTAAATAATAAAGAAGGGCTCTGTCCTTTTACCTGAAAGTTTACCTAGATGGCTTTCCCCTTTGGTGGCCTCAAAATGAAGCACTCTCCAGAGCTGCGTCCAACAAGAGTTCTTTTGCCTGAGAGATTCACAAGTTAATGCTTGCTCCTTCGGCGCTACATAGAGTAGTCTCTCCCCTTGTCGTCATTCGCATTATATAATTTTCATTTCGGGTAATACTAAAATATACATCTGAAAGAAATTATTTTATTACAATATTTAAAACTTTCAAAGCTATTCTCATCCTACCATTAAAACCTTTATTAGAGCAATAACTTTATATCAAGAAAAGCGGAAGCAAGACAGCACGAAAAGGAGCTGAAATCATGACCGTCCAAATTGAATTTGAATCCTCCTGGCAGGAAGAATTTTTACATAGGATTGAGAACGATGGCCCTTGGGGTAATTGGGAGCTTTATAAACTTGCAGTTGGTGTTGAAGAACACCTTGTCATTCCAGAGTTTGAAGGTTTACAAGCGCCCAGTCACTTGCCCAATCTAACTCCCCTCCCGCACCAGCTCGAAACCGCAAAACAAGTAATTGAAAATATGAATGGAAAGGCGATACTTGCTGATGAAGTGGGACTAGGGAAAACGATCGAAGCAGGATTAATTTTAAAAGAATATATGATTAGGGGTCTAGTGAAGAAGGTACTCATCTTAGTTCCAGCATCCTTGGTCACTCAATGGGCTATTGAATTAAATAGTAAGTTCTTTATTCCAGCGATATCACAAAGAAAAAGCTATGTTTGGGAACAGTGTGATGTAGTTGTATCATCAATCGATACGGCCAAAAGGGACCCACACCGAGAAATCATCTATAAGCAGGACTATGACTTAATTATTATTGATGAGGCTCATAAGCTTAAGAATAACAAAACGAAAAACTATGAATTTGTTCAAAATTTGAAAAAAAAGTTTTGTCTCTTGTTAACAGCCACACCAATTCAAAACCGAATAGAAGAAATTTTCAACCTTGTCTCTCTCTTAAAACCTGGCCATTTGGGCAGTGAAACGACATTCTATGAAAAATACAAACGGGATGCTCGTTCATTAAATGACGATGAACATTTAAAAGAATTGGTAAATAAGGTAATGATCCGAAATCGGCGTGCAGATACGGGGATTGAATGGACAAAAAGGCATGTCGAAACGATTCCAATTGAATTTACTACCCAAGAAAAGGAGTTATACGAAGCAATTACTGCATTAAAGAGCGAGACCGATTGGGCTCAGGCGAGTGCTTTCTCGGTAATGACTTTACAGCGTGAGGCTTGCAGCAGCAGGGAATCTGTCTTTTATACGCTTAAAAATATGCTCAAAAGAAAGGAAGAACCCACTCGTGCCTTCGAAGAGCAAATCCAATATTTGATTTCTAAGGTTGAAGCGGTTCAAAGCAATTCTAAAGCAGAAAAAGCGCTTGAGCTGATAAAAAGTATTGATGATAAAGTCATCATTTTTACGGAATATCGTGCAACCCAAATGTATCTACAATGGTTTTTAAAACAACACGGAATTTCGTCTGTTCCCTTTCGGGGCGGGTTTAAACGCGGAAAAAAAGACTGGATGCGTGAGTTGTTTCAGAAGCAAATACAAGTGTTAATAGCCACAGAAGCTGGCGGTGAAGGAATTAATCTACAATTTTGTAATCATATCATTAACTTTGACCTGCCCTGGAATCCGATGAAGCTCGAGCAGCGGATTGGAAGAATTCATCGTCTCGGCCAAGAGAAGGATGTTATGATTTATAATTTTGCCATTCAAAATACTATCGAGGAACATATTTTGAAGCTTCTTTATGAAAAAATCGATTTATTTGAAAAGGTAATCGGGGAATTGGATGATATTTTAACAAAATTAGAATTCGGCAATTTTGAAGACCATCTGATTGATATTTTTGGACAATCTAGTTCAGAAGGTGAAATGAGGATTAAAATGGAAAACTTAACATCCATGATCGAATTTGCCACTGATATTAAGGAGGGTGATGCGCATGCAGCAGCAGGAAATTCATAACTTTCTTACTAGCTATTTTCAGGCAAATGAATGCGAAATAGTTGAAAATGGCCCTGGACATCTCGTCGTTCAATTAACAATTGACCTTGATAAGGAATTGATGAATCGTCCTTTTTATTGGCACTATTTAGAAAAAACAGGCGGTATTCCAAATCCGATGAAGCTTACACTAATTACCAATCAACAAGCAGCTCCTGAGAATCTTAAAGGGGAAATCATTCACTTCGGATCCCCAAGACTGCATCAAATTTTCGAATCAACAAAAAACCTTTCGAAGTTTATTCGGCTTTATGAAAATCATCAGAACCAAATTAGACAAACACCATTATTGCCATGGCTATGTATGAATGTGAAGATTTCTTATCAATGCGACCGAAAACGCGATATTTTTAAATCAGTTGGATTACAACTGATAAATGGGCAAATGGTTGAAAATTTTCATAACTGTCTACTTGGAATTCCGCTGACACCGAAAATTCCAGACTATTCCTTCACCTTGTCACCATTAGTAAAGCCAATAAGCGGTATGTCTAGAATTGAAAATTACTTAAAATCCGCCATCAACGAAGATGACCATTCGTGGGCAGATGAAGCAAGAATGCGCTGGGACAAGGACCTTAATCTCCTGGAACACTTTTATGAAGACGCGGAAGAAGAAGATGAAAACTACGAAACCGAAAAACGCGCACTCCAAGAGCAATACGAACCAAACATTCATATCTCATTTATCAACGGCGGCCTATTTTATTTGACGGAAAAAGTTATTTAAAAAATAGGCTGTGTTTAAGGACATTGTTGATTTAGTAGACTCTGTTGATTGGAGCGGAAGGCACGAAGACTCCTCGAAAATGCTATCGCATTTCCTTCGTGCGATGAATATTCAAGGAAGCCTATTCAATGTCCTGCGGGACTAGCAGGTCAGGGTGAGACCCCACAGGCGCGAATGCGCCGAGGAGGCTCACCGACCGCCCGCGGAAAGCGAAGTGCCTGGAGCTCCAATCAACAGGCTAGTTTAACAAGAAAAAAACAAAAGCTGTATCATTAGGTCTGTTCCTGACCATTTGATCCAGCTTTTTACTTCAGTCTTCTTTTTTTTACTTCCGTGTAAAAAATATATGGGAGAATCCCAAACCACCGAAACCAAAGGGAAGCTTTTGCTTGCTTTCGTTCCTCACGAAGCCTTTTTCGCTCCTCCTTTGGCTGATCTGCATACTTTACAAGCGTTTGGGTCATATATTTTACATAATCATTTGTTTTCATGAACACACCTGCCTTTATTCGTTCACTAGAAGTATGTCCATGATTTCTTATAACTAAAACTTTCTCGTCAATTAATTTAATTCAACCCACTTTATCAGTCTTTTTAAATTTGTGTCAAAAAAACCTCGAGCAACCACTGTTTCACCTGATTTCATCCTCAGAGTAAAAAGGATACTTTGCAAGGACTTGATTGGTACTGCAGCCTGATAGGTTACTTCCCCATATTGGTATGAAAACATCCCTTGCACTGGTACTGCATCGGCAGATTGGAGCGCTATTTCAATTTTTTTAACCGAGGTATGGAAATAATATTCTTCTTGTAATATGACAGCTGTTTCATGAACCAGCTTTCTTTCAGTAAGAAGCTGTTCTACCTTGAAAGAAAATACGAGTAAAAATAAAAGCAGCATAACTAATGTTAATGGATATGTAAATCCTTTTTCATTTCTTCTCATAAGTTATTTCCAGTCAATGTAGGAATGAATAGTCACGGCATAATCATGTCCCCAAATATCCTTCACATTGATTTTCACAGCATTTTTTAGACGGGTAAAAGTGACCTCTAAAACATTTTGAAGAATTATTTCATGACCTGCTAAATTTACCCGTCTGCGAAGGTTTGTCCCATACTTCTCATAGTAAATCGTTTCATTGTTATTTGTTAATACCATTCTCCCGGAAATGACCTCAGCCCGTGAGACACTGCGGACTTCCTTTTTTACTTGACTACAAAAAACCTCCCATTCCATTTCTTGTAACCTCACTTCTGAGTCCTCATTGTTTAAGACAATTTGTAATACTGGTGTTAGAAAAAAAGCAATCGTTGTAAAAATGGAGAAAGCAAACATTACCTCGAGAAGTGTAAATGCCTGTTCACTCCGGAGTAGCGCATTTCTCTGTTTCGGCATAGAAAGCATTTTTTTCAACCTTTACACACACCTCCTTATGACTCTTTCCCGGGATGTCACGCCAGTTGATTTTGTATTCTAGCCCATTATGAGAAATAGAATAACTAGTGAGAATTACATTGTCGATTAAATTTGCTTGGAGTTCTTCATATAAAAGCTGATTAGCCTTTTTATCTACTTCCAACTGCTGTGATTGGCTTTTTAAATCAATTAGTAATGGGATAAAAAACAAGCAAACCATAAACCAGGCAGATAAGGATAAGAGCAGCTCCAACAAAAAGAATCCATTATTCTTCGACAACATAGAACCGTCCCCTCCCAATTAAAACGGTCATTCGGTAACGCCTATCATTTGTCTGAATGGTAAGTGAACCGAACCTGTCCACATTACCATTCTGAATAAATTTAAAATATAAGGGTATTGATCCAGAGATAACATTAATTTTCTCAGAATACTTTCTCTCGACTAAACGCTGTAAGCTATTATTTTCATAAATTACGTACATATGCTTTTCAGCCATAATATTGACGATCACGTCACGTTGATGGGATATTGCGAATTGTTGTGCGTACAATATGTCCGCTTTTAGTTGAACAATAAAAGCTTCATCGTCAACCATATTGTACTGAGGCTTAAGGCTAAAGGCAGTAACCGAGGAAATAATTAAGAAGATAGAAAGAACAATTAAAGACTCAATTAATGTAAACCCCTTTTGATTGCTGAACATTATGGTGTTACGACAACAGTAACATTTCCTTCAGAGTCTATCTCGACTTCCTTTGTTCCATTTGGACATCCAGTTGCTTTTATATATTGATCAGTTTTTAGTTGTTCTAATGTAGGAATCTTATTGTTTTTCAATTGATATGATTGAACCTGAGCTTGGACCATTTTAACAAACGCTTCACAGCCTTTGTCATTAATATTTGCATTGTGCTTAGCAACATTCGGAATGGTTACAATTAACAACACAGAAATTACGAGCATAACAATCATCATTTCGACTAAAGTAAAACCCTTTTCATTTTTCATTTTTTTAACCTCCAGTTTTTTTATATACCGTCTAACAGATGGAACATTGGCAGTAAAATAGCTAAATACATGGATACGACTAGAAATCCGATAATAAGGTAGAGGATTGGCTGAATAGTTTTCATACTTTTTGCCAACCGTTCTTCCATACTAGTAATACAGTGCTGACTAAAAAAAAGTAATTCTTGTTCTAGCTTCCCATTTTCTTGACCATGTTTAATGATCATCGAAAATTCTTTTTCAAAAAAAGGGAATTCTGCCAGGATAGATTCTAGTTTTTCACCTGTAATAAGTTTTTCTTTAATCTCCTTTGCCAAAAGACAATAAAATGGCTGTCGATGATTCTTTTCAAACAGAAACAGAGCCTCTGAGACCGATATTCCACCAGATAATAAGAAACTTAATTGGACGGAAAAATAATGAGTAAACAGCAATTTGAGGATTCTTCCTGCAATTGGAATACGGACAAACTGTGCCCTTTGCTTAAGAACGGAGAGTTTTCGAAAAACAAGAAAATAATAGATTGCTAATAATAGTAAAAACATTAGTACTAGCAACATAATCATGGGAATATACCTATCAACAGAGTTGATAACGAGCGTAAAAAAGTTCGCCTCAAGACTCATTGAATTAAAAAGAGAAGTGAATTTTGGCAGAAGTGTTTTTTGTACAAATACGAATAAGAAACCAGTAATAAAAATCAGAAACATCGGATACTGAAGTAAATGAATAAGTTTTTTTACATCTTTGTCTTTTACAAACGCTAGCTGACTCCCCTCCAAAAGTGCCTCTGCAAAACTCCCATGCTGTTCTGCAAAAAAGACATATCCAATTAAATCCTTGTGAAAACCAAGTTTGTTTAAGACATCATGGAATGAATGACCTTGTTTTAAGTCAATGATACAATCATACAATTCCTCCTTTCGGCTGACAGGCAAGTGTAGTGAAATCGACTCAATGGCTTCTGCAATTGGATATCCTCTTGCTAGTAATTCACCCATTCTTTTCAAGAAGCGGGCCTGCTCCTGAACAGACCATTTATGGCGCCTCATGATCATATACCAGACGCTCAAATTCAGCTTCTTTGATGTATCCGAGAGCGATGCCTTTTTTTATTACTTCCTTAATTGTTCGGTATTGCGAGATAACATCTTCCCCTTTTGCTGCTTTCATTGCGGCGTTTAAGTTTCTTCCTGCTAAAAGCTCAAATACACTTGCCCTTTTCCAGCTGCCAAAGGAATAACAGTAGGGAGAGCACTCTCCCTCACAATATGGACAGGTTAATTCAACTAATCTTTGGGCCGCTACTGCAATTAACGTTTGCTCCACCTCTAACCAATTCACCCCAAATTCATGAAGACGATGAACCGCACCTTTCGCGTCACGGGTATGCATAGTGCTAAGCACTAAATGGCCTGTTAAGGCTGCACGGACAGCAATTTTAGCTGTTTCAGCATCACGAATTTCCCCTACCATAATAATGTCGGGATCATGACGCAGAATGGCCTTTAAGCCCGCTGCATAGGTAACTCCTGCCTTTTCATTCACTTGTATTTGTAAAACAGAATCATAATTTTTTTCAATGGGGTCTTCGAGTGTAATAACATTTCGGTGAAATAGGTGGGCAGTTTCGTTCAAAAGGGAATATAATGTGGTTGTTTTGCCACTGCCAGTCGGCCCGGTAAATATAATTAACCCGTGGGCGTGTTTAAGGAGTGCTAATAATTTTCTTGTCATACCTGGAAACAGTGAGAGTTGATGAAAAGGAATCTGTTCTTGTTGTGGTAAAAGTCTTATCACTAGACTTTCTCTGTTGTTTGAGGGGAGGGTTGAAAGTCTTAGACCCATTAATTGGCCTCCAACTTCACAAAATATCGCACCACTCTGCGGGCGTCTTCGTTCTCCGATATCCATATTTGCAGTGAATTTAAAATGTGAAATTAATCTGTCGCATTCATCCTTTGGTAGGGATAGTCGGGGGATAAGTTTGTTCGTTAGGCGAATCTGTACGAGTGTATCATCCTTTCTGGGAACAATGTGGATATCAGTTGCCTGGTTCCTCGCGGCATCTGTTATAATCCGATTGGCCAATATTTCAATAGAGCTTACAATAGGTAACACCACCTTTTTATTTTGTCTCTACAGTATTTCGACAGGATTCTATTTATTCCTGCATATTTTTTGAAATTAATTCAAAAAAATTGTTCAATATTTCACTATAAAAGTCACTCTTGACATACAAGTCGTATATGTTATGTACAACTTTTGTATAACAACAACCAAATGGATAGGACCTAATTGTGAACAAATTCTAAACATATAGTGTTAACATTGTTAACCTCATTCCCAAGTTACTGGGACTGTATTATACTAAAACTAAATTATGGGGGTTTGAGGTGAACTGAGATGGAACAAACATTAAAGATAACAAACGTTTTGTCCGATCCAACGAGGTATTACATTTATCAATACATTACTAAACGTCACCAAGAAGTAACTGTACAAGAGGTGGCAGAAAATTTTAATATCCATCCCAATGTAGCAAGATTACATTTATCAAAGCTTGAAGATGTTAATATGTTAGCATCAGAAACTAAAAAGACTGGTAAGGGCGGTAGACCAAGCAGGTTATATCGATTATCTGATGATGTCATTCAACTGCACTTCCCTTTCCGCGATTACATGCTTTTATCGAAAGTAGCAATTGAAACTATGCTCACACTAGGTGAAGCAGGTAAACAAGCACTCTATATAACAGGAAAACGTTTTGGCACCGAAGTAATCGAGCAGGAAATTGCTAAAAGACCGCATGTTGATGAATTAGATTTTGATCAAAAGTTAACTATATTAAAAAGTGCAGCAACTCTTGCAGGTCTTTATCCGGAATTCGAAGTAAATGGAGAAAAGACAAAAATCTACTTCCAGATTTTCAACTGTCCATTTAAAGAAGTTGCTGAGGATCACGAAGCAGTTTGCTCCATGCATCATGAATTTCTAAAAGGAATGTTTGAGGCACTTTTTGATTCTGTTGAACTTATCGAAAAGGAAAATATCGCATCTGGCTGCGAAACTTGCACTTATCAAGCATTAGTTTCAAACTAATTTGATACCATTATTTACTTTATACTGCCTTTTACTTTATAATATTGTAATGATGGTATCGTTTAGTAAAAGGGGGGTTACATATGGATCGTATGTACAGAGTTTTAGGTTTCTGGACGGGAATTTTTACAGTAATGTTTTATTTAGGTGATATGAATAAGACTGCATTACTTTTCCTAGCCCAAACCGGTTTCTTTGTTTTATTAAGCTATCTTAAACTTTCCGAACGCATGTATATGTACGTTTTCGGAGCATACTTGACTGTTTTCTTCGTAGGCTTCACATATTGGACAACTTTCATGATGCCGCTTGGTGGCGGAGGTCATTAATTGAAGAAAAGTAAAAAACACTGGAGACCAACTCCAGTGTTTTTATTTTTTGGTTATTCTATAAAAACATTCTGTTGAGTTACGTTTAATCCTTTTTGCTGAATAACAATTTGAAAGTAAGAACTTATTCCAGAAGGCATAATTAATCCTCGAATGGCCCGATTACGCTTGCTGACTTCAGAGAACGGGTTGGGATCGTAGTGATTTTCAAGTTCTTTAAGAATCCCGGCTTTTACTAAAAACTCATCCTGCCTTAACTTGGCAAACAGCTTTAAGCCAACTGTATCGCCCTTTTGCATCAGCCAATCTAAATGAATATGCGAGGTAATATCCATCTCTCCAGGGTACTTTAGTACATCAGTAATCATCTTATGCTGATAATACCCTCTCAAGCTACCACTGGCTCTGGCGGGCTGTTTCCACTCCTCATTTGTGTATCCGTAATCAGCCGTTACCACGAATCCTTTTGTTAAGGATTGAGAAATCTGTTCTAGCATGTTCCCCATAGTTAACGGTACTTCAATTCTTTGCTTTTCTTTTAATTCAATCCCGCTTACCTGCAAGAAGGATAATAGCTCTTGATTCGTTACTGGAATCTTTTCCTCATATAATCGTTCATTATCGATTCCAACCATAATTTCAAAAACTTGACCGTGCTCCTTCTGAATGACATGGACAGGAAGGGCATCAAAAAGTTCATTAGAAAAAATCATTCCATCAAAAGCCTTTAGTTCCCCAAGACTTTCAACTTGTACGATAGAAAAAACATCCTTCAGTAATTCATATTGTAATTCTCGATGATAGGCACTACTTTCAACAATGATATATGTAAGAGGAGTTTTAATTGTTTCCTGCCATTCCTGTAAAAAGGCATGGGCAAAGCGGCCATTTCCTCCGCCTATTTCACAGAAAACTGGAGCTAACTTATTAGTTAGACAAATGCCAGCGAACCATTTAGCAGTTATCCGGCCATAAATATCAGAAATATTACTAGTAGTAATAAAATCACCCTGTCGGCCAATCTTCTCTTTATTTTTCATATAATAACCTAGTTCCGGATGATAGAGTGTAGCCTCCATATATTCAGAATAAGTAATTAAATTTTTAGGAGCAGCGGAAATTAGGGTTGTTAAATAGTTAATCATATTAACTCCTTTTCTAGAAGCCGTTTAAAAATGGATTACTATCCATTTCTTCTCCTATACTAGTAATAGGACCATGTCCGGATAAAACCTCTGTTTCCTCAGGTAAAAATAGCAGTTTTTCATGAATGCTTTTTATTAACTGTTTATGGTTTCCGCCGGGAAGATCAGTACGGCCGATACTGCTCTTAAATAAGGCATCTCCTGATACGACAAACCCATCTTCTTTAAAATAATATGACACACTGCCTGGTGAGTGACCTGGAGTCTCAAATATGGAGAATTCAAAATGGCCGACCTTCATAACCTCTTCTTGTTTAATAATATAATCTGCCTTTTTCACCTTTAGCATTTCCTGCATCGCAAAATACTTTGAGCCATTTAATGCTGGGTCGGGTAACCAGTCCTCTTCCTCTTCGTGAATATAAACAGGAATTTGGTAATAGTCCCTTACTGCATCAACTGCGCCTATATGATCAAAATGGGCATGGGTTAATAAAATTGCTTTGGGCTTTAATTCTCTTTTCGTTAACCATTTAATAAGTTTTTTCCCTTCACTTCCGGGATCGAAAATTAAACAGGATTGATCTGGACCTTCTATTATGTAACAATTTGTTTGTAAAGCCCCCAGGGGGAGTTGAAACCACTTCATTCGATATACCTCCAAATATAAAAATACCTATGTATTATTTTACACCATATTAGGTGTATTACTATCTTTTAAGTCTCGACAAATGGGCGAAAAGAATATAAAATAGGATTCGAATGTATATAATATTCTTACATAACTATATTAGAAGTATTGGCTAATACCAAGTTTATTAAATAAAGGGGGCTTTAAAATGGGAATAGTGATTATTTTTGCTATAGTAACCATACTTGCAATTTACGGTTCATTTACTGCACTAAAAAATAAGAATTTTTTAGGTTTAGTTTTTGGTGTTTTAACGTTCCTAGTCTTTGGATGGTTTGCATTCATGACCTTGATTGAAAGCGGATTTCCAGCAGCACACTAATACACTACAAAAGACTGTCAAAAATTGGCAGTCTTTTTTAATTTACGTTAGTGATCATTTCATAAATTTTTTTATCTTTAATATCAATTATTTTTTCAAACTGGTTTCCGTATAGAAGCGCTTTTCCAGAAGGAGAGAACATAATTGGTTCATGTTTCATTCCCTCCAAGATTAACGTACTGGTCCCCTTTTTGACATCATAGGAAACAAGTTCAAAGTCCTCAGCATATGAATCAGCTTCCCCACTTCGTAATGGTTTGAAGGTAATAAATTCCCCGCTGCTTAAATTATAGTCATAAGACGGTACAAACCATCCTGAATACATTGATAATTGAGGCATGGAAAATGAAAATAACAGTTCCAGTTCCTTGGTGAAGAAAGAATAACTAGATTGTAAAGTATCTTGTTTGTTGACACCGATTGTCATCAAGACATCTTGAAAGGTTGAAAATTGAAAAACATCAGGAAAGATTGTTCTTTCGTCTTCAATTCCTAAGTTTTTTGATACCAAAGGTGCAAGGAGCGAAGGATTTTCATCATCCCAATCTAAAAAGACGATTTCATCCTCTCTTAACCATTTAATAAAGGGTTGCTTTATACTGACATCCCTAGTTTTTTTATTCTTTATATCCAACAACTGCATTTGAAAGGTCCAATCCTCAAAAAAAGAGGTGATAAGAATCTCTGACCCATTATAAGGATTCCACTCAAAAACTAATTCATAAGATGGGAAAGATTTTCTTGTTATTTCTAACCCACTGGAATCAATTATCGTAATAATTCCTTCATAGGTTGAAGGAGACGAATGAATGAGAATATGTTTAAAGTCGGGACTAATTTCCACATTGACAATTGGTTCTTCACTCTTATAAAGTAATTCACTTTCACCAGTTGCTAGCTGGTAGAGATACAGGTAAGAAGTTTGTTCAAGATTTGTAATATATAGCACTTGGTCATCAGAAAACCAGCCAGCTAATTTATTAAAACTGCCCTCTGGTATGTCAATTGGCAGTTTCCAGGTCTCTCCTAAAGGCGGTCGGACATCTGGTTTGTTAGTGTTTTCTGATGCCCTTGGCTCCTTTTGCAGCTGACTTGTACATCCGGCCAACAGGGGGGCAAAAACAAGAAACATTAAGGCTAAGAAACTAAACTTTGTCATCATTCTTTTTTCTGTCCGATACATTCTTAGCCCACTCCCCCTTTACCCTTGTATAAATTAGTACGTAATTATTTCATGAATGTTTCAATATTTTCAAAACTCTTCAAACAAATAGGAAAAAAGCCGTAGTTCACGGCCCTTTTCCTATTTGGGAAATGCTTACGATAATTCATTGTAATGGGATTAATATTAATTTACAAGAGGTGAACCTTCCATACTATAAATAAAGTGCTGCTAGAAAAATTCTTCCAACTTTTTCAAGTAACTCATTAAATTGAGATAGGGGCAATGGGTTAATTCCTTTACCTAGTTCCAAGGTAAAACCAGGACGTTTAAACTCTTGGATATACCAGTCCTTAAAACCCGCATGACTATCAACATTCCGTACTGCCCGATAACCGCTCACTCGTTCAAACTCTTTAGCCAGCAGTTCAGAATCTGGCGGTTCTCCCCCCTCATATCCCCAATAAAATTCCTCTCCTTGGGTATGAAACGCCAATACTCTATCGAAATCATTATTTTTAATCAATTCAGCCATTGCAATTGCTTCTGGTTCGGATAATGAAGAACTCCCGGGAAAATCTCTAGGGGCAGGCGACTTCGGTATCTTGCGCTCCTTTTCAATTTCCCAGTTTGCAGGGTACTGATTGTTCAAGTCAATTCCTCTTATATTCGCCTTCCAGTGAATAAAATCCTCACTGCCTTGATTAATGTTGATTACCTCTTCTCTTAGCGCTAAAGGCGGACCATGTAATACTAGATCAACTCCATCTGGGTTAACCATTGGAACAACTGATAATTCCACATCATTATACAAATTTATGGCTTCTAGTTTATTTAGTTTGTATCGGCCCGTTAATGATAGTAAATATTTATTGACAAGACTCATCAAGACCATTGTTGTAATCCACTCGTTTGCATGAAAAGAGGCATTAATATGGACTTTTTTTGCGCCTTTTCCAATTCGTATTTCTTGTATTGGCTGATTTAAAACACTATTTCCAATAGTATTGACTGATATAAAGGGAAATTCCTTTTTAAAATATGTTAATTGTTTCATTAGGCTCCTAGAATCAAGCGGTACTTTAGAAGATACAATCGGCTGGGTAATCCTTTCCGGTAAATATATCGTTTCATTTGGTTTCAATTGATTTGGGTTTATCATTTGATTCAATAGCAAAATTGCATCAATTGGTATGTTTCTCGACACCCCAATTTTCCATAACGTATCTGTTTCCTTAACTGAATATGGAATCGATGCATAACCTGGAATCTTAATTTTTTCAGTAAGCTTCAAATTGGATGGACCTTTATCAACGTTCGAATCAACTAAGAGATCAAGTGGAACCATGAACAATCGACCATAATACGATAAAGTGTCACCAGACCTGACACGGACCTCCATCAAATCCTCCTCCCATCATAAAAATCATATGAAGTATAAAGGAAAAAATGATAGTACAAAGAAAAAACCTACAATTGTGCAGGTTCTTTCGGGTTGATTCTATAACTTTATTTTATTCTTAATCAGCCAAGCTGCACCGATTACCCCGGCATCATTCCCTAAAGTTGCAAGTGCAAGCTCCGTCGAATCTCTTACTGCCGAGAATGCAAACTTAGAAAAGTTTTCTTTAACGGATTCCAACAAAAAATTGCCTGCTTTCGAAACGCCGCCACCGAGAACAATTTTTTGCGGATTAAGTGTATTAGCAATATTCGCTAGGGTTAAACCTAAATGGAAGGAAACCTCGTTCACTACTTTTTGAGCGATTACGTCACCATTACGTGCCATATCAAATACTTCCTTAGCTGTAACCTTTCCATTCTCAGCAAACAACTCAGACAGCCCTCCAGTGGTCCCTTCTTTGGAAAGTTCCTCCGTGGCTAGGCGAACAATTCCTGTAGCCGAAGCAATGGTTTCAAGACAACCTGTTTTCCCGCAATTACAAGGCGCTCCGCCAAATGGCATCACTGTAATATGGCCTATTTCACCTGCAGCTCCATTTGCCCCCTGAACGATACTGCCACCAGAAATAACTCCGCCGCCCACACCTGTACCAAGCGTAACACAAACAATGTTCTTTGCACCCTCACCGGCACCAGTCCACATTTCGCCTAAGGCAGCACAATTGGCATCATTTTCAACCGCAGCTGGTAATAATGTTAATTCTTCAAGACTCGCTTTTAACGGGAAGTTATCCTTCCAGCCTAAATTTACTACATTAAGTATGACTCCTGTTTCATAATCGACTGGTCCAGGTGCCCCCATTCCAATTCCGACTATTTTTGTCTTAGGATGGTCTAGCTCGGCTAGTCTTTCATTAATTGCATCGGAAATATTCTTTGTAATATTATGGCCTTCATTTGTATGATCCGTGGGAATCTCCCATTTATGAAGGATAACTCCTTCCATATTGATAAACGCAAGCTTAGTAGCCGTCCCGCCAAGATCTACTCCAGCAATCCACTTTTCTGACATACTATCACCTATTCCTCTGATCTTTTTCTCTTTGAAATTGTATTTCCTGACGAAGGATCAAAAGTGCTGTCGAATAATCTCTAGGCTCTATAAGCTGAGATTGATATAGCTCTTTTAATTCTGCCTCCATTAGCTCAAGGTCTGCTACTCGATCGCCAACGTAAATAATCGTACCGTATTGTTTTAAATATTGCTGTATTTCATAAATTGTTTTCATTTCTATCCCTCTGCCATCATATTGAAGAATCATCACAACCAAAAGTATACCCTAAGCAAACTTCACCCTCAAGCGAATCCTCTAAGCGTCATATATTGTCCAGAACTTGGTATTTTTGAACTGAAATTTCCATATACCTTAAACAAGGGACAACCACAATCATAATAGAAAAAATTCAGGGATGGGATACTTATGAAAAAATTCAGTACAGTTCTTACCATATTAATAGTCTGTTTACTTGCTGTCAGCATATATAAATATAAAAATCCGCCCGCACAGGAAAGCATAACATTTTTCCCGATAGATCCGAAGGTCAATTTCATAAAAACGGAAACGATTCTCTCCCCATTAAATAAACCAACTAATTTTATATTGTGGACCATCCATTCCACACTGGATCAAAAGGCTTATCTACGGCAGGATGCAGGTCTGTTATTTGCCAATGGTCGATTAACAGGTCAACTTAGTGATTGGAAACAAAATACCGCTGCTCTTATTCAAGATGACCAAATTGCAACGGAAAAGAGCACCTTACTCCAAGCCATTACCTTTCATCATGCAGAGCTACATGAAAAAGGAGATCAAATTTTTAGCTCCCAAGCAATGTCAGCAGATCAATTGTACGTAGTCCATTCGAATCCGTTTAAAACCTTCCGAGTACCTAGTAACAAGAACGAGGAACAATGGAAGCAACAGTTGGATGCTGAAACCGAAAGAATGCTTCAACTAAGCTGGAACAATGGAATTCGCTATTTTTCTATCCCATTGAAAAACTATGAAGTACTTCCATTTAGTCAGTTTCATGAAAGGGCAAAGACTACTTTGCCTGGATTTAGCAAACCAGAAACAGCACGAATTGTGGGCAACCTTTGGGAGGGATTATATAAAAACTATATACTTGGAATAAAAAAAGCGGACGGTACAATTATAACCCCATTAGGTAGTACCATCCCGCTTATTTTGTTAGCCAAAGATAAAACACATCTTTTGGTACTAACTGAGACAGGAAAAGGAGAGCCGATTCTCCTCCGCCAGATTATTGAAGAAGCTGATTAATTTCGCTGAGAGTATCAGCATATTCCTTTCGCTCAGGACTTAGCTCAACAGCCTTTTCAGCATTTATCTTAGCCTGTTCTAAATTATTTTCTTGATAATAGATGAGTGCAAGATTAAAGTACGCTTCCGAAACATCCGGATCTAATTCAATTGCTTTTTGCAAGTGTGTTTTTGCCTCGCCCAGCATGTTCAACATGATTTCAGTATAAGATAAATCAAAATAGATCTGTGCAGAAGGATTACTAGACTTCTCTTCTATTTCCGTTAAAAGCTCATGTGCCTGCTCATAGTTTTCTTGTTGGATAAATTCTTTTGCAAGCAGTAAATTAGTCCTTTCACCTTGATCCTTTGCCGCATGAGTAAACCCGTAGGATAAAGAACCCCAAACAACGGCCGTGGATAAAATTAAAAAGGCTAGCTGGAGCATAAGCTTTTTCTGCTTTGGAAAATGCATGATTCCTGCCGCCAAAAATCCGCCTGCCAGACCTCCTAAATGTCCTGCGTTATCGATGCTTGATATGGAAAATCCAAATATTAGATTGAATACGAGGACAGCAATTACACTAGGACCCATCGTGCGGAAAAATAGCTTTGGGTAAATAAAGCAAAAATAAAGCAACGCACCAAAACACCCAAAGATAGCTCCACTCGCTCCTGCTGAAACATTTGCACTAAAGATAAAGCTAGCAACGAATCCCATTCCACCAGCAAATAAATAAATGAATAAAAAGCGGGCATTTCCAAATATTCTCTCAACCTCTGTTCCTAAAAAGTACAATGCCATTGTATTCATTGCCAAATGTAAAAAACCTATATGCAAGAAAATCGGTGCAAAGAAACGCCACCACTCGCCCTCATAAATATAAGGATTGAACTTTGCCCCAAATTTAATTAGCGTAGAAGTATCCGTGCTGCCTCCCTGCATCTCCATGAAGAAAAACATTGCAATTTGAATAAATATTAAGATGTAGGTAAAAAACGGCTTTCCATTTGTAAAGATCTCTTTTTCAGTTTTGGCCTTTTTTATCGCATATCCAAGCGCTTCCCTCTTTTGGGATTCTACTTCCTGTTCGGTATACTCATCCTTAACCTGAAAGGTTACTATACTTTCAAGTCGCTCTGAGAGAAGTTGAAGACCTTTCTCATAATCGCCACTCGTTATCAATAACGAATGAGCTTCTGTTTTATTTCCTTCTGGGAAGATAAATGGCTTAGCAAGACGAAATTCATAGTCATCGACCGGCGGAAATTGACTAATATAAATATTGAATACCCTGAACTCACTGCGACCTAATTGTTTTCGGATCCTTTCCCCATTTGTTGCTGTAAACTCGATATCTCTTTGCATAGAGTTACTCCAGTCTAAATCATGGCGAAGCAAACGGACAATGGGAGCTTTTTTATTTTCTATTTTTTCTAGCCATAGTTCTTTTTTATTTTCAGATAATTGGATAATTCGGTACTCCTGATCGGAGATGAAATAATAAGCCAACCTCCAATAGATGTAATCCTCTCGATTGTTCAATATCTCCCCTACTTCCCTTCATCAATGATTAATCATTCAACCTATCTCTTTAATTATATACGAAAATGGTGAGCCCCATAAATAAACAAACAAAAAACCATCTGTGGTTTTCACCATTCAGATGGTCCTCCAACAGATGGTCTGCCAAAAACAGACTGCATCATCTTATTTTTCACTCCTGGGAAGCTCATAATTGAACCTACTGCAATATTGCGGAGCCAACCTGATCTCAGCAAAACATTAATAATTCTAAATCTAAAGCGGTAGGCAAAATAACCAATTGAACCAATCATAAAAATAGATGTAAGCATACGCGACATATCATCATCCTCCTACCCATATAGTGCGATAAGATGCTGTTTTTTATCCATCAAAGATAAACATCATTTCAATTAGTATTTACTAAAAACCGGCCCCATCGTTTGTTTTAAGACATTAACTGAGTTCGTAAATTTTTGCTTTTCTTCAACATTTAAATCCAGTTCAACAACTTGTCTAATCCCACTATGATTGACCACTGCAGGTACTCCAATATAGATGTCCTTTTGGCCATATTCTCCGCCAAGATAAGCAGAAACGGTTAATACTGAATTCTCATCTTGCAGAATCGCCTTTGTTAACCGAACAAGCCCCATCGCAATCCCATAGTAGGTTGCACCTTTTCGCTCGATAATATGGTAGGCCGCGTCCCTGACATTAACAAAGATATTATCGAGGTCCTCTGGTTTATAATCTTGCTTATTTTTTGACCAATCCGAGATTTTTGTACCTGCTATATCTGCGTGGCTCCAAACTGGAAGCTCTGTATCCCCATGCTCCCCAATAATATAAGCGTGAACATTTCGAGTATCCACATCAAAATACTCACCAAGCAAAAAGCGGAAACGTGCGGTATCTAAGATTGTCCCAGATCCAATCACCCGCTCTTTTGGCAGACCAGAGAATTTCCATACAGCATATGTTAAAATGTCGACAGGATTTGTCGCTACAAGAAATATTCCATCAAAGCCGCTAGCCATGATTTGTTCAACAATTCCCTTGAATATCTTCGTATTCTTTTCAACTAGGTCCAAACGTGTTTCACCTGGTTTTTGGCTGGCACCAGCTGTAATAACAACAAGGTCTGCTTGACTGCAATCATTATAGCTACCATACCAAATCTTTGTCCGCGAAGGAGAAAAAGGGAGCCCATGATTTAGGTCCATTGCATCCCCTTCTGCCTTCGCTTCATTTAAATCAATTAAAACAAGTTCCTCGGTAATTCCTTGATTTAAAAGTGCAAAGGCATAGCTTGAGCCTACGAAACCAGTTCCAATAAGTGCAACTCGATTAACTTTTACCATGATAATTCCTCCCTTGACATCTTTAATTGAATAAGATAACTGCAATTGCAAGCAAAGCTGCAATTAAACCCGATAAGAAATTCACCATATCATTATCCACTAACCTGTAGCCTTTTATTCTAACTGTTGGCTGTTGACAGTGATTCCTCTTTTCCGTTTCAATCCCGCATTGATGACAAGTATATACCTTTTGGTAAAAGGCACCAAATACAGTGTCAATGATATTGCCTATAAATCCAAAAAGGAAAATAATAAAAAGATGATATATGTTCAGCGGAAAAAGTACTGAACTTAACCAAGCAATCAACAGGGAACCTAATAGTGCTGCTGAGCTGCCTAAAATACTCATTGCACCCGAAGTACCTTTTTCAACCCGTCTAAAAGTACGTATGTATATTGGATTTTTTTTGCTTAATGAGCCGATTTCTGAAGCCCAAGTATCAGAGTTGGCACTTGCAAGTGAGACTGAAAAACCAATAAGCCAGATGTTTGATGGTTCAAAGTAAGAAAGAATACTGAACAATGCTGCTGTCCCGCCATTTGCAACTACCTGTCGCCAATCTCGCTTTGCTCCCTTAGCTAGTCTTTCTTCCATATCCTTTTTCGCTGAACTTTTATATTTAGACCAAAAGGTTGAGGAAGAAAAGAATATCCCAAGGAGGAGGAGTCCTTTTACTCCAAACCCCAAGAAGACAGCAATGCCAACCAATATAGCAGCAATAGCCCCCGAAGCAGTGAGAGATCGGGCCAGATATCCTGCAAAGCCGCCTAAAATAATAATTGAGATGACAATAAATGTTTCAATCATATTGTATTCATTACCTCATTATTAGTAATAATTTTTAAAACTGGTAAATCATGTTCTTCGACTGTAAATTGAGGAATTACTTGGAAGTTAAATGCAAGGGATAGGGTCTGACCGGTAAAGTCAGATAAAAATCGGTCATAATATCCGCCTCCAAACCCTAGACGGTAACCTTTTGTTGTATAGGCCAAACCTGGAATGATTAAAAGATCAATATTCTTTGAACTAGTTTCAGTAGTCAGAGCTTCTATTGGTTCAAGTAATCCATAAAAAACAGATTCTAACTGAGAAAACTCCGTTAGGCTTCGAAATGTTAATTGCTTTTTGCTTGGAATACACTTGGGGACGACAACTTGTTTCCCTAACTCCCACGCTTTTCGAATAATTTGATATGTATCAACCTCAGGTTGTTTCGAGACAGTAATTCCGATAACTTTAGCTTGTTTCCAGTCTTCATCTTCGAAAAGCAACTTCGCAATTTTATAAGAATAGTCTTCGTAAAGCGGTTTTGAGAGTTCAGAGAGTTTCTCTTTCATTTGCTTGCGCACGGCCATTTTATCATTCATTTGAACACCCTCCTAACATTTTTAGACAACAAAAAAACAGTAGGAAGCCCTACTGCTTATTTTGTTTCACGGTGTGCTGTTGAACGTTTTTCTCTTGGGCAATATTTCTTAAGCTCAAGACGATCTGGGTTGTTACGTTTATTTTTTGTTGAAATATAGTTACGATCTCCACACTCAGTGCAAGCTAACGTAATATTTACACGCATGTCAATTTCCCTCCAAACGATTAAGCTAGTTCGTTCATACGACTTTTCTATAATATCATTTTTCAAAAGGAAATGCTAGTACATATTTTGAAAGTGATTTAATAGATAAAATCATGTAGATACCTCACTATCTAATACTCGTTTGTTAAGCAGTGTATCTTCAACAACACGTGTAGTTTGAGAAGCGATATTTTTCCAGCCATATAAGCTTTTTACAATCTTCATTCCCCTATTGCCAATTTCCTTAGCCCTTTGGGGATTTCTAAAAAGAAAATCAATATTTTCCATTACACTTTTTGCATCTCCAGGAACCATTAACAATCCTGTTTGCAAATGTTGGACAATCCCCTTTAGACCACCGACCTCCGAAACAACCGTTGGTATACCAAGAATCATTGCTTCTAATGCCACAATACCGAACGGTTCATAAAGACTTGGAAAAATGGCTATTTCACTTTTTAAAAGCAGATCATTTCTCTGGTTGTCCGTTACATGACCTATAAAGTTAAGATAATTCTCTAACTTTTTCTCCCTTACCTGGTTACGGTAATTATCTAGCATTGGCCCTTTCCCAGCAATTACAAAATAAATATCCTGTCCAGTTTCTTTCGCAATCTCTGCTGCTTCAATAATTGTTTCATACCCTTTTTCCTTTACCATTCGGCCCACTGAAAAGATATACTTTCTATTTATTAGGGATGGAAAGTATTCTTCAGCATCTGCCTTTATATCCTTCTGTTCGACCCCATTAGGAATGACTGCAATTTTTTTAGGTGATGCTTGAAAAATTGTCAATAATTCTTCTCTCATATATTCGCTACAAACTATAAGTTGGTCTGACTCCTTTATTAGCTGAAGCTCTTTATTATGAATAACCCGTTGCATTTCGGTATAAATACCATTATTCCTGCCATGCTCTGTGGCATGGATTGTAGTTAACAAGGGGGTTGATAAGCTTTCTTTTATGGCTATCGCAGCCGTTCCAACCAGCCAATCATGTGCATGGATGATATCAAATTTCATTGAATCTGCGATTTTTTCTGCTTTATAAACGATAGCTAAATTTAATCCAGCTATCCAATTAAGAAAATTATCATCGTAATTGTTCAACGGCATAACACGATGAACATTTACTCCTTTTAGTAGTTCATAGGAAGGAAGCTCACTGTTTCCCGCGGTAATTACATGGACTTCATTACCTGATTCGACTAACTCAACTGCTAGCCCATTTACATGCCTCGAGAGCCCGCCAACTACATTCGGCGGATATTCCCAACTAAGGATTAAAAATTTCAAATGCCAGCCAAATTGCTTCCCATCTGCCTCTTTAGGAATGATCTTACTCATTATTCGCGCTCCATCTCTTTTGGTTCTCCATAATAACTATATGTGCTCACACGATCCACCCACTTTGGCGGGCGATTTTCGAGTTGTTGATGTTGCGCTAAATGATATATTTCACTTGAGTTTGAAAGTGTAATTGGCGGTGTTTGAAGGGTATTTGACCTGAGAATTGGGAAAAAAACATTTTCATTAAATTTAACACCAATTTCAGCAATATAGCTCCTGTTAGCAATTAAACCCTTAATAACCCAGTAACCATTAGTAAAAGGGACAGCGATTTCATAGTAATGATGAGCATTATTTCCATTGAAAATGATATCTGTTACATCATAAACCCTAACAACCTGGACTAGGTCTTCTATCCTTTTATTAAAATATAAACGGATGAATGATCCTGGAGTCTCAGTGACTTCCCAAATTAACATAATCCTGCTAGGAGAAATAAGCTTCGCCTGGAGTTCCCCCTTCAGCGGAACAATATCATTGGTGTTTTCATTACTGGTAGTATTTGGACTTTCGATCTTAGAATCATTGTCCTTCTCTTCAATATTCTCTTGATTATTGACCCACTTATTCCATCTATATTGAACTCTTCCAACTGTGGTATTCAACTCTGAGGCGATTTTTCGAAAAGATAAACCATCCTCTCTTAGTTTAATTATTTCATCTATCATTTTTATCCTCCATTCTGCAGCCCATCATAATATGCAAAAGTATCCGAAATATTCCTATAAATTCAATGGTACCATCTGCTGGAGAACAGTACAATAAACGCATTTTGTCGTATTTTGCCAGACCTCCGATACAATTCGACAAATTAAATAAAAAAAGATGAGTGCTTATCAGATAAGCCTCATCATTTTAATAATTATTTTATTAAGTATTCAACTCAAACCGTTTCCCTGTTACAAGGTAGATTACATTTTCCGAAATATTCGTAGAATGGTCTGCAATTCTTTCAATAAACCTGCAAACAAAAGAGAGTTGAATAATCTGATTTGTAGCATTAGGGTTTTCAGGAACTAAACTAATTAACTCATGAACTAAATTACCGAACATTTTATCGACTTCATCATCTTTTTCCGCACATTTTTGTGCAAGTAAGATATCTTCGGAAATGTAAGCCTTTATAGACATCGCAACCATTTCAAGCGCGGTATCCATCATTTTTTGGATGTCCACAATTTCCTTGAAATGCTTATCAGCACCAATATGCACAGTTGCCTTTGCTATATTTACTGCTAAATCTGCCATTCGTTCTATTTCGGATGAAACCTTTAAGGCAACATTTAATGATCTGAGATCCTTAGCTACTGGTGATTCTCTTGTGATCAATAATAAGGCCTTATCATGAATTTCATGTTCTAAGGAATTAATTTGACTGTCACTATTAATGACAAGGTTCGCTTTCTCAATATCTTGGTTAATAAGTGCACTTACCGAATTTTTTAATGCCTGCTCAGCTAAGCCTTCCATTACTAACAGCTTCTCTTTTAACTGCATTAACTTATTATCAAATTTAGATCTAGTACTCATATTTTCACCTCATCAACCGAATCTTCCGGTAATATAGTCTTCTGTCCGTTTATCTTTAGGCGTGGAAAAGATTTTATTTGTTTCAGAATATTCTATCACTTCTCCATTTAAAAAGAAAGCTGTTTTATTAGATATGCGAGCAGCTTGCTGCATATTATGAGTAACGATAATAATACTAAAATTCGTCTTTAATTCCTGGACAAGTTCCTCTACCTTTAATGTTGAAATAGGATCTAATGCAGAAGTAGGCTCATCCATCAAGATAACATCTGGCTCAATTGCCAAGCAACGAGCAATACAAAGGCGTTGTTGCTGCCCTCCTGATAAACCATAAGCATTCTGATTCAGGCGGTCCTTCACTTCATCCCAAATCGCCGCACCTCTTAAACTCTGTTCAACAATCTGATCTAATGTTTTCTTGTCTCGAATACCGTGAATTTTCGGGCCATAAGCAACATTTTCATAAATGGATTTAGGAAATGGATTAGGCTTTTGAAAAACCATTCCAACCTTTGTTCTAAGTTCTTCGACTTCATATGATTTATCGAGAATATTCCTGTTTCGATAGAATATTTCACCCGATGTTCGGACTATAGGTATTAATTCAATCATTCTATTCAACGTCTTAATATAGGTGGATTTTCCACATCCGGACGGACCAATGATAGCTGTAACTTCATTTTCCTTAATATCAAGATTTATATTTTTGAGAGCATGATTTTCACCATACCATAAATTTAAATTGCTTGTTTTATAAACCAGTTGTTTTTCGTCTGGTCTGACTAGTGTAGCAGGAGCTGATGTTGTATTCATAATGTTTCCTCCTTGAATAAACCATTAATATCTTTTCTGGAATTTGTTGCGAATTAACACTGCGATGGAATTCATAAAAAGTAACAGAGCCAATAATACGATGATTCCTGCTGCTGCTAATGCATGAAACTCTGCTTGTGGACGACCTGTCCAATTATAAATTTGCAACGGTAACACAGTAATCATATCTAATAATGATTTTGGTAAAAATGCAAGAAATAATGGCATACCGAGAACAACTAGTGGAGCTGTTTCTCCGATGGCACGCGACAATGCTAAAATAGCACCAGTAAGAATTCCTGGTATGGATGCAGGTAATACCACACGAACAATCGTCTGCCATTTCGTTGCACCAATGGCATAGGATGCCTCCCTTAATTCTCTTGGAACCGCACGAATCGCTTCTTGGGATGCGACAATGATAACAGGTAATACGAGCAAGCTCATGGTGAGTCCCGCTGCGAGCACACTTGTACCTAATGCTAATGCTCTAACAAATACCGTTAAACCCAATAATCCAAAAACAATCGAAGGAACACCGGCTAGATTTGAAATGTTCACTTTAATAAAATCGGTAACAAAATTCTTTTTTGCATATTCTTCGAGATAGAGGGCAGTACCAACACCGATTAATAAAGAAACCGGTGCGACGACACCCATCAACCAAATGGTTCCAATTAGGGCAGCATACACACCTGCTTGCTCTGGCTTTCGTGATGGGAGACTTTGCAAGAATTGCAAATCTAAATAGCCAAATCCTTGAGTGAATACCCGATATAATAATATAGCTAAAACGAGCAAACCAAACATCGTCGCAACAAAAAAGATCGCTTTTGAAGTACGGTTTACTAATAACCTGGTTTTCATACGCTTAACAACCGATTCATGATTTACTAACTTCATTAGTATTCCTCCCTATAGCGACGAGTGATGTATTGTGCAATTAAATTCATCACTAACGTGAACAAAAATAAGGTCATCCCTACCGCATAGATACTATAGTAGATGGTCGTACCATAGCCTGCATCCCCTTGGCTAACTTGGACGATATAAGCGGTCATTGTTTGGATAGATTGCGTCACATTCAATTCAAGATTTGGTGTGGAACCGCCTGCTACCGCCACTATCATCGTCTCACCAATCGCTCTTGAGATGGCCAATACAATAGAGGCGATAATTCCTGAAATCGCTGCTGGCAAAATGACTTTAATTGCCACTTCAAATTTCGTTGACCCAAGTGCAAGAGCCCCTTCACGCATGGCATTTGGAACTGATGACATCGCATCCTCAGAAAGAGAGGCAATCATCGGAGTAATCATAATTCCAATTACAATACCTGGACTTAATGCATTAAAGATTTCGAGACCAGGTATAAACTCACGTAAAATTGGAGTTACGAAGGTTAAGGCAAAAAAACCATAAACGATGGTTGGTATTCCTGCTAATACTTCTAATATCGGTTTAATAATTCTGCGAGATCTGTCAGATGCATATTCACTCAAATAAATGGCTGAAGTTAAACCAATCGGTACTGCTACGATAATGGCGATAAGGGTAACCTTCAACGTTCCCATTACTAATGGCAAAATTCCAAAAGTACCCTGGGTTTCAGAGAATGGATACCATTTTTTCGCAGTAAAAAATTCAATTATCGACACTTTATCAAAAAACAGAAATGTTTCAAAAACCAACGTTAGTACAATACCTACCGTTGTTAAAACAGAAACAGCCGCAGTGAGGAACAAGATAAAGGGCATGACTTTTTCTATGATTCCCGTTGCACTATTCTTTTTTTTCTTCTCTTCAATCATTTTCTGAACGGAAAAAGAATTCGGTTCTTGAGACTCCAAAATGAAAACTCCTTTCAACATGACAATAGTGAGAAGCACTTTAGCGCTTCCCACTTATGAATTTATTCTAATACTACTTAAGAGTTTCTAGTGTTTCAAGCTGCTTTGTATACTCTTCATCAGGTAATTTTACATATCCTACATCTTCAGATAATTCAGCTGCATTTTCTAGAACGAATTTTACGAAATCATAAACTTCCTCTTGATCTTTAACTGCAGAGTTTTTCACGTATGTGAATAATGGACGTGAAAGTGGAGCATATTCACCGGATTCAATTGTTTCATTATTCGGTTCAACCGCACCGTTTCCACCATCGATAGGAACAATTTTTAAAGTATCTTTATTTTCAGCATAGTAAGCATAGCCGAAATAGCCAATTGCATATTTTTCACCTTGAACACCTTGTACTAAAGTGTTGTCATCTTCAGAAAGAGTTGCCTTTTCAACAATAGGTTGTCCATCAAGAATTACTTCATCAAAGTAGTCGAAGGTTCCTGAATCGGTACCAGGGGAGAATAATTTAATTTCCTCTGCCGGCCAGTCTGGATTAATATCAGACCATTTTTTCACAGTACCATCTTCAGTCCAAATTTTCTTTAAATCATCAATCGATAATTGTTCAACCCAATCATTATCTTTATTTACAACAACTGAGAGGCCGTCATATGCTAATTTAATTTCAGTGTAATCAATACCTTTTTCTTTAAGACCAGCTTTTTCTTCGTCTTTAATTGGACGAGAAGCGTTACTTAATTCTGTTTCACCAGCGATGAATGCTTCAAAGCCGCCGCCTGTTCCAGAGGAACTAACAGAAACTTTTACATCAGGCTGTTTTGCGCCATACTCTTCAACAACCGCCTCCATGATTGGAAATACTGTAGATGAACCGTCTATTTTAATTTCGCCTTGCAGTTGCTTTGTTTCAGTGCCTTCAGAGCCAGTCTTTTCCTTGTTATCATCTTGAGCTCCGCATGCTGCTGTGAATGCTACCATTCCAGTCATCACTGCTGTAAGTGCTACTTTTTTAAAGCTTTTCATTTCTTTTATTCCCCCTAAGAGTGTATGTTTGTTTCGCTTTACAAATATAAGAATACCTCCTTGATGTAAACCCTGTTTGAACATCGTGTAAATTTAATGTAAAGATATATTGAGTTTGTGTAAAAACGAAATAAAAAATACACCTGCCTAAATTTAGACAGGTGCTTAGAGTAATTATTGGTTATCTTGGTTTTCTTGATTATCTTGGTTTTCTTGGTTTTCTTGCTCATTTTGTGCACTTTCAGCATTTTCACCCGTTTGCTCTGTATCATTGTCACTGCCCTTTTGTTCTTTAGGTTGCTTTTTTAATTCAAAGTAGGCATCGAGTGCCCTTTTCATGATCTCATGGTTGACGTCAGGACCACTGTTACCTTGATATGCCCACGGAACTAACACAGCTATGGCAACCTCTGGATTATCTAAAGGCGCATAAGCGATATCACTAAGATTCTTTACTTCAGGGGCCACTTTCCCAAATTTCTTGCGATCAGGACCATCATAAAATGCTTGAGCCGTTCCTGTTTTTCCAGCAGGATTATAGTCCGTGTTCCTAAAATAGCTGTACCCGGTTCCCCCCGGTTCCTGCAAAGCCATTCTAAAACCTTCCTGAACCCTGTCAATCCACTCATTCTTCCCATCAATTCGATTCAATACATTGGGTTTAATTTCTTGGATAATCGGACCCATTTCCTTACTATCCAATAATGGTTCCCGAATTTCCTTTACAATGTGGGGCTGTACTCGATATCCCCCGTTTGCTATCGTTGAAACATACTGTGCCAATTGCATTACTGTATAGGTATCATACTGACCGATGACAAGATCAAGTAATAAACCAGACTGCTTAATTGGACCAGTATAGCCCGTGCTTTCATTTGGCAAGTCAATTCCAGTCGTAGTGCCAAGACCAAACTGACTGAAAGATTGTCTTATCGTATCAAAAGTTGTCAAGTCTAATGGCAGTGGCTGATTTGGGGCGTAGCGCCCATCCGCCATTTCGATTACAGTCTTCCACATATAAACATTCGATGAAACCTGAAGTGCTCTAAGGTCATTTATTGGACCAAAGCTTCTCCATGAAGACTTTGGATTTGTACCTTTAATTAACAATGGTAGATCCACATGAACAGAACCTGGCTGAATAGCCCCAGAATTATATCCTGTTAATATCGTAGCTCCTTTTACGACAGAGCCAACAGTGTAAGATGTTGTAATATTACCTAGAGCAAAATCACGCATGACTTGTTTACCATCTTCATCCTTGGCAATTTGCTTCCCAGCCATTGATAAAATTTCACCTGTATTTGGATCCATCATCACCACGAAGGCGCGATCTAAAAGTTGTGACCTAGAGAATTTCTTTGCTTCCAATAATTCTTCTTCAATTATTTTTTCAACCTCAAGCTGGAGATCCATATCAATCGTTAGGATGAGGTCTTTTCCTCGCTGTCCTTCAGAGATGACTTCTGTAGATATGATATTTCCGCCTTTGTCGGTCACATTTTTCACTTTAGCTTTTTGCCCATGCAGAATATCTTCATATTGCATTTCAATATAACTTTTGCCAACTCGATCATTTAAACTGTATCCACGAGCTAGATACTCATCCAGTTTATCTTTTGGCAGCCCCTCTTCTGCAGAAGTTACATTTCCAAGTACAGATTTTAATGTATCTCCATAAGCATAATTTCGTTCCCAATCCGTGGTTGTATCTACACCTGGCAAATACTCTAAATTTTCGCTGACAACAGCAAATTCCTCTGTTGTCACATCTTTATTTTTTACAATTTGTTGGGTCAAGGCATATCCGCTGTTAAAATCACTATAAATGGCAACAATTTCGAGGTCTAAGCTCTTTAAATCATCCTCTGTAATTCTTTCAAGCTGCATACGGTAGATATCTTTATCATCTATTTCCTGTTGATCGTACTGAACCCATTCTTTTTCCGTTATCTTTTCTTTTGCCTTATCCGGTTTTGTTAAAAGCCAAAAGTCCTTTTTATCGCGTTCACGAACCTTTGATGTATCTTTAACAATTAATTTTGCTAATCGTTTTGCAGTCTCAAGCATTTCCTTTTGAGTTGTTGTTTGATATTTTGTATAGGTGATTGCATTTAGAGGTGTATTATCAACAATGCTTTTACCATTTCGATCAAACATTTTCCCTCTAGGCACCGGAGTATTAACTGTGATGTCTTCGGTTCTTTCTATTTCACGTTTAAAATCATCACCATAAACGATTTGGACAAGTCCAAGACGTAAAATTAGGACAGAAAAAAGCAAAAATACAACAAAAAACACCATGTTCAAACGGAAGGTAACATGTGCCTTCTTCTTTTTCTTTTTATTATTCAATTTATTTCTCACTCCCTGTCAAATTTGACATGATAAACTCTATTTTATAAGAAAACCACTCTTAATACTATCAGGAACACTTACCAATTTTACATACTTCGACAAAAGACCATGAAAACTACAGAAAAAAGGCGATGAGCAGTATTTCTACTCAACGCCTGATGTTACAGGGAAGCGAATTTTTCTAATAAATAGATAGATCACAGAATGTCCTGCACCAAGAAACAACAAGAGTATTGGAATGCCTTTTTCAGCATTAAACCATGTCACTGTTACTAAAAATATTAATATCGAGACAATTCTCCCGATATTTAAAAAGATTTCACGTACAACAATATACTCAATCCGCATTTCAGCTGCTTTCCAACCTGTTCCTATCACATCATATGTAGTTGATATATAGGGGACAAGCAACAATGGGTATGCAATGGCAATCATACCTGCATAAATTAATAATTTTACAAAACTTATTTCCCAAACAATTAATAGAACGGCACAATATAGGATGATTCCACCAATAAGGATGGCCTTTTTCCGATGTCTTTTTTTGATTAATCTTGATGCAAAATAATAGGCTATGAAGGAAATCCCTGAATTAATTAGACCAAAGGTTCCTAAAGCCATCTCACTGCCGGTGGATATATAAACGAAAACAGTAATCATAAATAGAAAGGTACCTTCACGAAGCCCTTGAAAAAAATGAGCATTTGTTATAAGTCGCCAATTATTATTATGTTTTCTTTCTTCAAGTATTCTTTTAAAGCAATACTTACCTTTTGCAGGTCGTGGCTTTAGCGAAAAACTCAAAAATACGGCAAGTGCAAACAAGGATAAAGATAAACCAAAAACAATTGAATAACCAGTAAACTTCGTAAATCGAGTAATAATGAAACCTGCGGAAAAGGGCCCAATCATTCCCCCAATGGAGGATAGTATCCCTAAGAAACCATTAAAGAAGTCCCTCGTTTCAGGTTCAGTTATTTCGAAAGTTAATACATTAAATGCGAGCCAGTAAAAACCGTAGCCAATCCCTAGTAGGGCACCTAATAGAAGTAAATAGGCTGCCGCATTTTTGCCAGTTATTAAAACCGTTAGGTAAAAAATTGCTAAAAAGCTAACACCGATCCTTAAGACAACAACCCGATCAATTTTCTTAGCCCATCTTCCTGCCAAGATAAAGGTCAACGGTTGTAATACAACAATTGACAGGTTATAGAGGGCAAGGTCAGTGTAATCCCCTGTTTGTTTCCATAAATAGATATTCACAAACGTATTTGATAGTGCGACACTTAGAGAATATAAACCTCCGATTATTAATAGTAAGGATAAATCTTTTGTTAATTCAACTTCACCTAAAATCCTTAATTTTTTTCCCATAAAAACTCCCCTTTTTTCATAAGGGTTAGTCTTTAACAAGCAAGTAAGTCTTATTCATTTCCCGAGCGAATTGAAAAGGACAGCTAGAAAAACTAGCTGTCCTTTTGCGTAAAATAATTTAATTACTTCGCAGCGCTGAAACGCTTTGAAACTTCATCCCAATTAACAACGTTCCAGAAAGAAGCAATATAATCTGGACGACGGTTTTGATAATTTAAGTAGTATGCATGCTCCCAAACATCAAGACCAAGAATAGGTGTTTTACCTTCCATTAATGGTGTGTCTTGGTTTGGTGTGCTAGTAACTTCTAACTCACCATTGTTTACAGCTAACCAAGCCCAACCAGAGCCGAAACGAGTAGTTGCAGCTTTTGCGAACTCTTCCTTAAAGCTTTCAAAGCTGCCGAATTTATTGCTGATTGCATCAGCTAATTCGCCAGTTGGAGCTCCTCCGCCATTTGGAGAAAGAATTTGCCAGAAAAGTGCATGGTTGGCATGACCGCCACCATTATTGCGAACCGCTGTACGAGCTGCTTCGGGAACAGCGTCTAAGTTTGCAACAACCTCTTCAACTGATTTAGAAAGTAATTCTTCATTACCTTGTAAAGCATTGTTTAAGTTAGTTACATATGTGTTGTGGTGTTTTGTGTGGTGAATATTCATCGTTTCTTTGTCAATGTGCGGCTCAAGTGCGTCATACGCGTAAGGTAATTCTGGTAATTCAAATGCCATTTTAATATTCCTCCTATGTAATAAAAAATTTTTCTCTTTAGTTTTGTCTAAAATTAAAACAATTTTAGAATATTCCTAAAGCTTCGTAGGTTAAGATTACCAAATAAAGTTATCCATTTCAATTAAAATGCTCATACCTAACAAAGTTACAATATCCTTTTTTAGAAAAAAAAATACATTGTTTAGACTTATTCTCATCAAATCAAAGTTTTCAAAAAGTTGTCAAAAATCAACAAAACGTATTCTGTCAACGATTTAAGTCATAGTTACGCCTTATAGATTCCATATATTGTAAACCACCTGTTGACATGATGTTGATTATTGATTTTAATCGAATTGTAAGGACAAAAGGGAGATGGTATGAATGCTTAGAAGCAGCTTTTCAATATACAGTTTATTATCTCAATTCTTCCAAGGGAAAGAGCAAATTCAAAAGGTGAAGGCTGGAACTGTTCTTTTTCAAGAGAGGGAACCTGTGGAATATGTTTACCTACTGCTAAGTGGAAGTGTTGCTCTCGGAAGAGTCCATTTGCGAGGAAAAGATTTTACCCTAAAAATATTCAATGATAGGGAACTAATCGTTGAGTATCAAGTATTTAAACAAAATCCCCATTTTCAGTTTTATGCAAAGACAGTTTCTGATTGTGAACTTGTCGCTATTAAAAAGGAACAATTTGAAGAATTTATCATAAATGACCCTGACGCAATGGCTGCTTTCGTTGCTTGGCTAAGTACTAGTTATGTAAAAGCACAAATGAAATGTCAAGACTTAATAATGAATGGAAAAAAAGGCGGATTATACTCCATCTTAATCCGACTTTCCCGTACCTATGGAGTAAGGACAGAAAGCGGCATTCTGATTGACTTACCCTTAACCCATCAGGAATTAGCCAATTTAACATACGGCACCAGGGAAGTTATCCAAAGGGCTTTAAAGGAACTTCGTGAAAAGGATGTCATTTCTTATGACCAGCAGAAATTAACAATAAAAAATATTAACTACTTAAAAAGTGAAGTCGACTGCCACAACTGCCCGTATGAAATATGTGGTGTTAACTAACTAAAATCCTCCTCAGGGAAAGAGGAGGATTTCCTAATGTATTGCTCTATTAAAAGTAACTCTGTTGATTGGAGCGGAAGGCACGAAGACTCCTGCGGGAAGAGCAAGTCACGGGAGACCCCGCAGGAGCGAAGTGACGAGGAGGCTCCCGGACTGCCCGCGGAAAGCGAAGTGCCTGGAGCTCCAATCAACAGCTAATTTTTAAAAAACAACTAATAGGAAGTAAGCAATCATGATAAGTTGAATGATTGTTTTTGTTAATACACTGCTAATAAACCCAACAACAGATCCAAATCCAATTTTCAAACTGTCCTGTATATTCCTTTTATTCACGGCTAACTCAGCTATAAATGCCCCGATAAATGGCCCAATTAGAATACCCAGCACCGGAATGACAAAAGGTCCTACTAAAAGGCCAATCGTACTTCCCCAGATTCCAGCCTTCGACCCGCCGTATTTCTGAACTCCAATCATATTGGCAATATAATCGGCTACGAACAATAAGACAATAAAAAGTCCTTGAATCAGCCAAAAGAACCAGCCAAACGGCGCGAAAGAAAAAAAGGCACCATAAAGTAAAAACCCAGCTAATATAAATAGTACACTCGGAATAATTGGATAGATCAACCCAATAAACGCAACGACAAACAAGATACTAATAATACCCCAATAAACAATTTCCATTATCCTCATCCTTTTTAACATTTCACTTACTTCCATACTAATACGAAAATTCGTTTAAAATAGTTTCATTCTTGTATATAACTTTGGCAAAAGATACAATAGAACAATGAATAAGTTTAAGGGTGGTAATCATGAA
Source organism: Neobacillus sp. FSL H8-0543 (assembly GCF_038592905.1). GTDB lineage: Bacteria > Bacillota > Bacilli > Bacillales > Cytobacillaceae > Neobacillus. The sequence goes on from NZ_CP151943.1 coordinate 825,104, forward strand.
TATTTTCAAACAATTTTACAAAAGCACTCATTCACCAAGGGATATAGCATCGTTTCGCTTTCAAGGAATCGGAAAAACAATTTTGTATGTTTTTTTCCTTTCCTTGATCTCAATTATTCCCTCTATTGTTTTTTTAAGTACCATTCTGTCAACTGGAATCGAAACTTCCAAAAATGTACTTACTAATGAAATACCCTCATTTTCAATAGAAAATGGGATCTTATCAGCGGATACAGAGGTACCAGTAATAATTGAACAAGAGGATTTTACCATTATTCTTGACCCAACAGGAAACATTACCGAACAAAAAGTCGGAGAAGAGGGGAATGCCTTTGCGTTGCTGACTGATAAATTTGTCGTTTCAGCAGGCGGCAGAATTGATACATATCCTTACACGATGTTGGAAGGAATATATATTTCTAAAGATGAAGTAAGTAATTTTATTGACATCCTTGATGGGGTTAAAGGAATTATTATCCCTGTAATGTCCTTCTTTATCTTCCTTTTTTCTAGCGCTGCAAATTTCATTGAAGTTTCTATTTTAGCTCTGTTCGGCCTTTTCCTGAAAAGTCTTACAGGCAGAAATCTAAAATATCGTCAACAATGGAGAATGGCTGCTTACAGCGAGACATTACCAACCGTTTTCTTTACCATTATGGCTGCGATTAATACAACTGTTCCAAATAGCTTTTTGATCAATTGGTTCGTTGCAATCATTGTACTATATTTAGCCATTAACGAAATTCCAAAGCCAAAATCTAAAACAGTTAATCCCTAACAATAACGCATCCACTTGGGTGCGTTTTTTGTTCTAATGACTGGCGGACAAGCATAGGAATGTACAAACATTCCATTTGGAGGCTTGTCATATGAAAAGATTTTTAATGGTCCTATTGGGTCTTTTAACCATATATGTTATCTATATTGATTTAACAAATGGTACCCTTCCTAATTCATATACCCAAAAGTCTGAAATAGTGGTCGCGACAACGGCAAGTACGAAAACGTCTCTCCCTGCTTTTGAAAAAGAAGTTCAACCCGGTGAGACAGTCATATCAATTATTGAACATCAGCTAGATAAGCCCTTACCAATTTCAATTGATGAATTAATTCAAGACTTTCGAAAGTTAAATCCCGGACAAGCACCAGAAAAAATACAAATCGGTTCTACCTACCAATTTCCCGACTACTCTAAATAAACAGATAGTGCGTTGGTCTTGTCAAGATTAGTCAAAGACTGATAAAATAAAGTGAGCTTGTTATAATAACACCTATTATTCGAATCCAATTAGAAGGAGCGAATTTCCCTTGAGTGAAATTATCCATCGTACAAAAACCCGGCCAATTAAAGTTGGTAATTTAACAATTGGCGGGAGTAACGAATTATTTATACAAAGCATGACCACAACAAAAACACATGATGTGGAAGCAACTGTTGCTGAGATTAAGCGCTTAGAGGAAGCAGGCTGCCAAATTGTCCGTGTTGCATGTCCGGACGAACGTGCTGCAAATGCCATTTCAGAAATCAAGAAAAGGATAAACATTCCTCTTGTCGTCGATATCCACTTTGATTATAAATTGGCCCTTAAGGCTATTGAAGGCGGCGCTGATAAAATCCGTATCAATCCAGGTAATATCGGCAAACGGGAAAAAGTGGAGGCTGTTGTAAAAGCAGCGAAGGAAAAGGGAATCCCTATTCGTATCGGGGTAAATGCAGGATCCCTTGAAAAAAGGATTATCGAAAAGTATGGATATCCAACGGCTGACGGTATGGTAGAGAGTGCACTCCATCATATAAAAATCCTAGAGGATTTAGATTTTCACGATATTATCGTGTCTATGAAGGCTTCAGATGTACCGCTAGCCATTGAAGCGTATGAAAAGGCATCAAAGGCATTTGATTATCCATTACATTTAGGGATAACAGAATCAGGTACATTATTTTCAGGTACCGTAAAAAGTGCGGCTGGATTAGGCGCATTAATCAGTAAGGGTATCGGAAATACCTTAAGAATCTCCTTAAGTGCTGATCCAGTTGAAGAAGTCAAAGTTGCCAGAGAGCTTCTAAAGATTTTTGGACTTTCTTCAAATGCAGCCACACTCATTTCGTGTCCAACTTGCGGAAGAATTGAAATTGACCTCATTAGTATTGCAAATGAAGTGGAGGAATATATTTCAACAATAAAAGCTCCAATAAAAGTAGCCGTTTTAGGCTGTGCTGTTAACGGCCCCGGAGAGGCAAGAGAAGCCGATATCGGTATTGCTGGTGCTCGCGGTGAAGGATTGCTGTTCCGTAAAGGAGAGATTGTCCGTAAGGTTCCAGAAAATGAATTGGTGGATGAATTGAAAAAAGAAATCGACCAATTAGCTAAAGAATACTTTGAAAAAAAAGCAGCTGAAGAAGCTACAGTTAGTAAATAACGAGAAAGAAACCCGGTAATCATATACCGGGTTTCTTTTTTATATGCCCCTATAAACTTTCTTGTTAAAAGAACGGTAAGATGAAGATACCAATGACAAGCGATATTGCACCGATTCCTATTGCCCAAGCTCCAAGCCCTTCGGCTCCTCTTCGCCTAGCCATAAAACCTAACACAATACCTACTGCCCCAAATAGTATTGGCATTACAAACAGAGATAAAATAGATAATGCTAAAGCAGCATAACCCATTCCAGTACCAGCGTTTGTTTTGGTCTCGCTAGAACTGTTCCCATTATCTCTTTTGCGGATTACAGGAACAGGAGCTGCAATTTCTGCTGCTGTTTCTTCTCTATACTCTGGATCATTTGTAATGTCTTTTCCTATATAGTAATCTTGACCATTTGAGCTGACTTTAGTGTCTTTCTTTAGGTCTACCATCCTGATCCCTCACTTTCAGTAATAGGAGCATTTATTATTGTTAGCCTGTTTCTCTTTTTTAGTATGTTAATGATTGTCTCTATTAGGAAATTATTTCCAAATTGTGTTATAAAAACATTTCCTTTAGTGAACTGCAGGTCTTTGGTAAAATATAATAATAAATAAAAACAAGTCATTTGAAGGTGAATACACATGGGAAAAAGATTTGGAATTGATATAGATGGGACAGTAACCTGTCCAGAAGCACTGTTACCATATATAAATAAAGGGTTTGGATTGAATATAACCTTAGAAGACGTCAAACAATATGATTTAACAAAGGTTGTAAATGTTCCAGAAGAGCAATTCACGAATTGGTTTACTGAAAATGAGCCAATTATTTATGAAGGGTCTCCCCTTGCAAAAGGAGCAGAAAAAGTCCTGAATTCTTGGAAAAAAGAACATGAATTATTTTTTATAAGTGCCAGAGGAGCACACTTACTTGAAAATACAAAAAATTGGTTTAGTAAGAGGGGAATAACTTACCACCATATTGAATTAATTGGTTCACATGATAAGGTGGCAACAGCCCAAAGGCATCAGGTAGATATTTTCTTGGAGGATAAGCATGATAATGCTGTAATGATACATGAAGAATGTAACATACCAGTTCTCTTATTTAATACCCCCTATAATCAAGAACCAATACCTAAAGGTGTTATTCGGGTAAATGACTGGTTTGAAGCAAACGCGTGGGTAAAGAAATGGTTATTGGAGTAACAAAAAGAAACAGCTTTTAGGATAAGCTGTTTCTTTTTGTTAATGGCATTCTGGACAGCGCCCATAGATTTCAAATTTGTGGCCTGAGACGTCATAACCTTTTAAGTCTTCACTCAGTATGTTCATTGGACAGGTATCTATTTCTTTTGTCTTTCCACAATCTAAACAGATAAAATGGTGATGATGATGGTGCCGAGAACAGCTAAAGCGAAAATGCTTTTCACCAGACAATTCCGTCATTTCAAGAATTCCCATACTTACAAAAAGAGAAAGATTCCGGTAAATCGTATCAAAGCTTAATCCTGGATAATCCTCTTTTAATTCATCCAAAACGTCCTTTGCTGTTAAATATTTATCACTATCAGCAAAAAGCTGTAGCATGTCTTCCCTTTTTCCTGTTTGCTTGAAACCATTTTCCTTTAGATATTGAATTGCTTCATCTACATTCATCTGGCTGCACCCCCTACTGAAACCTGCCTTTTTATCCTTATCTTTCTATAAAGAATAGTTATTACTAAAATAATAACAGCTATCATTACGATTGTTCCTCCTGGAGCAAGGTCCAAATAATAGGCTGAAAACAATCCCCCAAGTACCGAAATCTCTCCAAAAATAACAGATAATAATAGAGTTTGTTTGAACCCTTTAGCAATTCGCATGCTTGCTGCTACAGGCAGAGTCATTAATGAAGAAACGAGAAGAATTCCGACAATCCGCATCGAAGCAGCTATAACGAGCGCAACCATCACGATAAAAACAAAATGAATACTCTTCACGGCAATCCCTGATGCTTTCGCGTGTTCCTCATCAAAAGATAAGACAAATAGCTCTTTATACAATAAAATAATCACCAAAACAACGGCAATACTGATAAATAAGATAACCCATAAATCTGTACGGCTCACTGCAGAAACACTGCCGAACAAATAACTAAACAAATCTGTATTAAAGCCATCAGCCAGTGAAATAAAGATAACCGATAGACCAATGCCGCTAGATAAAATGATCGGTATCGCAAGTTCTTGGTAATGTTTATAAACCGCTCGGAGCTTCTCGATAAACAATGAGCCCCCTACCGAAAAGACCATTCCCATGTAAAGAGGATTTAATCCAATCATCGAAGTAAAGTATTTTTCAACTAATAGGCTAAAGGCAATTCCAGCCAGTGTAACATGGCTTAGGGCATCAGCAATTAAAGACAATCTTCTAACAACTATAAAAACCCCGATCAACGGACCTATAAAACCAATCAAAATCCCTGTAAAAAAGGCATTTTGCAAAAATTCATATTGAAGTATTCCTTGAATCATTATCTAGAGCCTCCATGATCATGGGTATGGGCGAGCAGGTGGACATCATGCCCGTAAAGTGCCGACATATCCTCTGTTCTATGCTTTTCAAATTCGCAGGTCTCACCATGGAAATGCAAATATTTATTTAAACATGCAACATGGCTCACTTTATCCGAGATGGTACCAATATCATGGGTAACTAAAAGAAGTGTAATACCACGACTTTTATTCAGGCCTTCAAGCATTTGATAAAATGCTTTCACATGCTCCGCATCCACGCCGACAGTAGGTTCATCTAGGATTAATAGCTTGGGATCACTAACAAGAGCGCGGGCAATAAACACCCTTTGCTGTTGACCGCCAGAAAGCTCTCCAATATTGCGTTGACTAAACTTCATCATATCTACTGAATCTAATGCGTCCGTCACCATTTGACGGTGCTCTTTTTTAAGGAAACGAAATAATCCTAGCTTTTTAGTTAATCCACTAGCAACCACTTCAAATACAGTTGCAGGAAATCCTGTATTAAATGAATTTGCTTTTTGTGACACATAGCCAATTTTCTGCCAATCTTTAAATTTATTCAAATCTTGACCAAATAAACTAATTTTACCCCTTTGGGGCATAAGCAGGCCTAAAATCAATTTTAGAAGCGTCGACTTGCCAGAACCATTTGGCCCCACAATCGCCAAAAACGAACCATTTGGGATCGTTAAATTAATATCCTCAAGGACAGTATCCTTCTCGTATTGGTAGGAAAGTTGTTCTATTTCAATTATTGATTGCATCTTGTATCACACCTTTAATTTTAAGAATCATTCCGATTTAGCTTTTAGTAGTATACAACAGGTATTTCTTAATGTAAAGTACGGCACTCAAAGCGGAACAAAATTCACAAATTTCCCATAATCTTCATACAGTAGATGGAGGAGTGGTGAGTTTGAAAATATTTGAGAACATCATTAATCATAAGATTAATACGATTTCTGGGGAAGAATTATTAAAATACGCTAACCAATTTAACATCAAGGTAAATCGGCAGCAAGCAAATAAAGTAGCACAATTTTTACAAGGAAAAAATGTCAATATTTTTGATTCCCGCCAACGAACAACATTAATTAAAGAAATTGCTAAAATTGCTGGTCCTGAAACGGCACGTGAAGTGAATAAATTATTTGTGCAATTCACTAAAAATTAGAAAAAGCTGCGCATTTGATGTGACACCCCAAAGTTATAGATTTTACTCTAACTTTTGGGGTGCGGTACATTTTATGCACAGCTTTTCTTCTTTAAGATTGTAAAATTTTCCCAATCAAGTCCTCGTCAAATGCTTTTTCTCGAAGCATATTCAACTCAAAACGGTAAGGTGCCTTTTTGTTGTTTTTATCTTCACCGACAAATGGAGTTTCAAGTATCTTCGGAACACTTGTAAGCTGTGGATGATGAACAATATAGTTAAGGGCTTTAAAGCCGATATGTCCAAAGCCAATATTCTCATGACGGTCTTTTCTCATCCCGACTGCATTTTTACTATCATTGATATGAAGTACTTTTAATCTTTCGATACCAACAATTTTATCAAATTCATTCAATACGCCATCAAAGTCCTCAACAATGTTGTAGCCCGCATCATGTGTATGACATGTATCAAAACAGACAGAGAGTTTATCATTATAATTTACACCATAAATGATCATTGCCAATTCCTCAAACGATATACCGCACTCAGAGCCTTTTCCAGCCATGGTTTCTAAAGCAATCTGAACCTGCTCCTTACCGGTTAATACTTCATTTAACCCTTCGATTATCCTCTTTATACCTGCTTCAGTGCCTGCACCTACATGGGCCCCTGGGTGGAGAACGATTTGCTTTGCACCTAGAGCTTCCGTACGTTCGATTTCTGTGGTAAGGAACCTGACTCCTAAGTCAAATGTATCTGGATTCGTTGTGTTTCCAATATTGATGATATAGGGGGCATGGACAACAATTTCCGAAATCCCATGTTCCTCCATATGTCTTCTTCCTGCTTCAATATTTAAATCCTCAATCTTTTTTCTTCTAGTATTTTGGGGTGCGCCTGTATAAATCATAAACGTATTAGCACCATAAGAAACAGCTTCCTCACTGGCAGCCAGCAACATTTTGCTACCGCTCATCGAAACGTGTGATCCTAGTTTCAACATTGCTTCGCTCTCCCTTCTTGCTTTATTTCTTTCTCTGCTCTATTCTTCTTTCGCGCTTCTTTATTTTATCCATTTCCCACTGCATTTTCTTTTTATATCCCGGCTTTACCTTTTGTGGTTTCTTCACTAGTGATTTGGCTTTCTTCTCTGCTGCATCCTCTTGTCTTACACGTGTTTTCCTTTTATTTCGTTCCTCTAGCACAAGGAATTCTTCCTTTTTAAGGTCAATATATTTAAATTGGATACCCATTTTTTCTAAGCGATTTAATGCATCTTCATCAGCGATTTCATAAATAGTAAGCGCAATTCCAGAATTCCCAGCTCTTGCGGTTCTGCCTACACGATGAATATAAAAATCCAGATCCGTTGGCAATTCATAGTTGATGATATGGCTTATCCCTTCGATATCAATTCCTCTAGAGGCAAGATCTGTTGCCACAATGTATTGGTATTCTAAATCTTGGATTTGCTTCATCATTTTTTTTCGTTCCCGCGGGCTTAAATCACCATGTACTCTTCCAACCTTTAAACCCTTTTCAGTTAAAAAGTCCGCTACTTCTTCAGCCATTTTTTTTGTATTGGTAAACACGATCGCTAAATAGGGATTGTATTTTACCAATGCATCATGAACTAGCTGCTTTTTATTACGATGCCTTGAAGGCAAAAGGTAATGCTCCAGGTTTTCTGCTGTTTTGCTTTTGGGTTCAATATGAACCATTTTTGGATTTTCCATATACTTTTTAAGAAAAGGTTTAAGTTTTTCTGGAATCGTTGCAGAAAACACTAGCATCTGTAGTTTTTCGGGCATTTTAGCTGCTACTTTGTCTAAATCCTCAATAAAACCCATGTCTAACATCATATCGGCTTCATCGACTACAAGCATTGATGCGGTATGAACAAATAATGCTTTTTCTGCCATAAGATCATTAATCCGACTTGGGGTACCAACCACAATATGAGGCTGGACCTTTAATTTGTCTATTGATTTTTGCTTGTCCGTTCCCCCAATATAGTTTCTTGACATGATTGCTTGATCCGGACTGCAATGCTCAGTTACTTTTAGAATTTGCTGATAGATTTGTGTAGCAAGCTCTCTCGTAGGTGCCGTGATGACAGCTTGAACCTCTTTACGTTCAGGTTTAATTTTTTCAAGAATCGGCAGTACAAAGGCAAGGGTTTTTCCTGTACCAGTTTGCGATTGACCAATAGCACTTTCATTCTTTAAAACTAATGGAACCATCCGTTCTTGGATTTCAGTAGGCTCATAAAAGCCAAAATCTTTTATTGCTTCTATAATGAAAGGTTGAAACTTAAAACGATCAAAACGATTTTCCTTCATGTAATTGCTCCTTATTTTTAAATAAACTTGGTTTTTGGAGTAGTTTTCTTGTACTAGCAAGAGCTTCCACTTTTCTTTCCATCATGTAATTATAGTAAAGTTTTGTCCAAATAACCAGCTATCTTCTTCTTATTATTAATCTTTTACCTTTGGCAGAGTTTTAATCATCAAAATTTATTGTTTGTCCTGTGCCTTTAACCTAAACCAAAATTAGTTAAATGCATACCCTAAAACATAGGAATATAGTGAGAGGAGGTTATGGTATGCAGCCTAGACAAAGATTCCCTGTCCAAAGAGGGATGATGATGCGCCAAGGACAGTTTACAGGTCATGGACAAATGATGGGTCCTTTTGGCGGTGGAGGCCCCATGATGGGCCCACCACGCCAATATAGCGCCAATCCAAGGATGGGACAAATGATGGGGAGGTCGCAGGGTAGGAGAAGTGGCGGCGGACTATTATCAAAGATTCTTGGTGGGAAAAGTACCGGCAGCCAGTTCGGAGGGCTTGGTGGCATGCAAGCAGCTGGACGCAGCGCATCAAGTAGTGGTGGTGGTATCGGTTCGATTCTTAAGACCTTAAGCAATCCAAATGGGATAAATGGATTTTTGAATAATACACAGCAAATCTTACAGCATGCACAATCACTAGGACCAATGATTCAGCAGTATGGACCCTTAGTCAAAAACCTGCCGGCAATGTGGAGATTATATAAGGGGCTAAAAGATGCACCAAGTGCGGAAACGGCAGTGGAAAGCACTTCAAAGGATCCTGAAGCCAAAGAAAGTGTCCAATCCATTACAACTGGAAAGAAAAAAAGACCAAAAAAGAAAACCAGCACTCAAGTGGAAGCTGAGGATAATAAAAAGCAAAACAGCCACAGGGGTTCATCCCTACCTAAACTATATATTTAAGCAGAAAGATGCTATGATTTAGCATCTTTCTTTTTTGCAAAAAGATTCAGAATAAACGTATCTTTGTATTATATCTATTAATTTTATATAATAAATACATAGATTCAAAGTATGTTCCTATAGGAGGACTTCTTATATGCAAATTATCAAGATATCACCCCGCGGATATTGTTATGGCGTTGTCGATGCTATGGTTATAGCTAGAAACGCTGCATTAGATAAATCACTGCCACGTCCCATCTATATATTAGGGATGATTGTTCATAATAAACATGTGACAGACGCTTTTGAAGAAGAAGGAATTATCACCCTTGACGGCGAGAACCGTATGGAGATATTAGAAAAAGTAAACACTGGAACAGTTATCTTCACTGCTCATGGAATCTCACCTGAAGTTAGAAAGCTAGCAAGAGATAAGGGATTAGTTACACTGGATGCCACCTGCCCTGATGTTACAAGAACACATGACTTGATAGAAGAAAAAACAAAGCAAGGCTTCCAGGTTATCTATATCGGCAAAAAAGGTCACCCTGAGCCAGAAGGCGCAGTTGGTGTGGCACCTGGCCTCGTTCATCTAGTCGAAACACCTGCAGATGTCGAAGCATTAACACTTGATAGTGAAAGGTTGATTGTAACGAATCAAACGACTATGAGCCAATGGGACGTAGCTGATACAATGAAAAAAGTTCAGGAGAAATACCCGCATGCAGATGCTTATAACGAAATATGCAATGCTACACAGGTACGCCAGGAGGCAGTTGCCGGGCAAGCGACAGAGGCAGATGTTACCATTGTTGTCGGAGATCCAAAAAGTAATAACTCCAATCGCCTCGCACAAGTATCTGAAGAGATCGCAGGAACAAAAGCATATCGCATTGCTGATATTTCGGAGTTAGAAATCGATTGGATAAAAAATGCAAAGAATGTTGCTGTTACATCTGGTGCTTCAACACCTACACCCATTACGAAGGAAGTTATTTCATTCCTTGAACAATTTGATCCAAGTAACGAAGCAACCTGGGAACGTAAAAAAAATGTTCCTCTAAATAGAATACTTCCAAAGGTAAAAAAATAAAAATCTTTTAAGGTAACCGTATCTCAGAAAAAACCAGTCCTTCTTAGTCATTTGAAGGACTGGTTTTTGTGTTATAAAACTGAACTTGTTTTTTAAGCGTTTATTAAAGACAGTTCCATTACCGACCAACTGGGTTTTGTCCTTAAGAGACCTTATTAAAGACATTTCACCAGTTTCCTTGTTGGGTTTTGTCTTTAAGAGGGCTTATTATAGACATTTCACCAGTTTCCTTGTTAGGTTTTGTCTTTAAGCAAGCCTATTACAGACTTTCCACCAGTTTCCTTGTTAGGTTTTGTCTTTAAGCAAGCCTATTACAGACTTTCCACCAGTTTCCTTGTTAGGTTTTGTCTTTAAGCAAGCCTATACAGACTTTCCACCAGTTTCCTTGTTGGGTTTTGTCTTTAAGAGGGCTTATTAAAGACATTTCACCAGTTTCCTTGTTAGGTTTTGTCTTTAAGAGGGCTTATTATAGACATTTCACCAGTTTCCTTGTTGGGTTTTGTCTTTAAGCAAGTTTACAGACTTTCCACCAGTTTCCTTGTTAAAGCAAGCCTATTACAGACTTTCCACCAGTTTCCTTGTTAGGTTTTGTCTTTAAGCAAGCCTATTACAGACTTTCCACCAGTTTCCTTGTTAGTTTCCTTGTTAAGTTTTGTCTTTAAGCAAGCCTATTACAGACATTTCACCAGTTTCCTTGTTAGGTTTTGTCTTTAAGCGCCCTCCTAGTAGACAATTCACTGGTTACCTTGTTGCGTTTTGTCCTTTAGACAGTTCATTAAAGAAGTTCCCCTTATCGCCCAAAGGGTTTTGTCTTTAAGAGCGCTTAATTGGTAGCAGACTAATAAATACCATTAAATTGTCTGAAATGGATCAGTATTCACTTCTGATGGGAAAATTTCAACCTCATATCCTGAATCCATACACATTTTCTTTAAAGTATCAGTAAGTCCCTGTTTCATGATTTTCTCCACATTATGCCCGGGATCAATCATGTTTAGGCCCTGCATCATCGCATCATGTGCGGTGTGATAATAAATATCACCTGTTACATATACGTCAGCACCTTTAAATTTGGCATGAGTGAAATATTTATTTCCATCCCCGCCCAATACCGCAACTTTTTTTACTTTTGACGTTAAATCACCAACAACACGTACGGTTTTAACATTAAGAGCCGATTTAACCTTTTCAGCGAATTCTGCTAAAGTCATCTCATTAATCTTTCCGATTCTCCCAAGGCCAAGCACTTCACCTTGGTTATCTACTGGGTAAACATCATAGGCGACCTCTTCGTATGGATGTGCCTTTAACATTGCCATGATTACCTTTTTAAGCTGAAGCTCGGGAACAATCGTTTCAATCCGCACCTCATCAACTGTCTCTAAATGACCTTGTGTCCCAATTGTTGGATTTGTGTTTTCTCCTGGTAAAAATCGACCGCTGCCATCGGTTGTAAAGGAACAATGACTATAATTGCCAATATGACCCGCCCCAGCATTACCCAGTGCGTCCAAGACCTTTTCAGCATCACTTCTAGGAACGAATACAACAACTTTCTTGAGCTTTATTTCATAAGTAGGTACCAATACTTCTGTTTTTTCTAAACCTAGGGCCTCAGCAAGTAAATCATTCACACCGCCTGTAGCTACATCGAGATTCGTATGGGCAGCATACACGGCAATATCATGCTTTAAAAGCTTTTCAATCATTCTTCCTTGAACCGTATCGGTAATTACATTTTTTAGCGGACGAAAGATCGGCGGATGATGGGCAATAATTAACTGGACATTGCTTGCTATGGCTTCATCTATAACCTCTTCTAACACATCAAGTGCAATCATCACCCGATCCACTTTCTTATTTAATCGACCGACCTGCAGGCCAATTTTATCCCCCTCCATCGCCAATCCTTTAGGAGAGAACTGTTCAAAAAGTTGAATGATTTCATGCCCGTTCACTTTCTTCATCATTCAAAACCTCCTCTGCCAGCTTTAGCTTAGTAATAAGCTCCTGTTTCTTTTCATCTGTTTCAATAGATGGTGCGGCACTTTCAAGCTGCTCGTATATTCGTTGCCAATTCTTCTGTTCTAAGCCCCATTTTTTCTTAAATGCATCTTCTTTTCTTTGAAGCAAGAAGGGTCCAAATAAAAGTCCTATTTCCATTTGTCCGGAATTATAAGGATTACCGGGATTTCCTTTTTCAGCAACTAATACTTCATATATCTTTCCATCTTCTTCTATAATCTCTTCCGCAATCAGTTCCCACTTATTTTCAAGGAGCCATGTACGGATTGAAATCGCATTAATATTCGGCTGCAAGACAAGCCTCTGTACCGAACCAAGCTTTTCTTTCCCTTGTTCTAGAATATTTGCGATTAAGCTTCCGCCCATTCCGGCAATGGTGATACAATCAGCCTCCTCTGGCTGAAGTACAGCTAAACCATCACCCATTCGAACAGATATTTTATCCGCCAATCCCTCAGATAAAACATTCCTTTCTGCAGACTTAAACGGTCCCAGCACCACTTCCCCTGCGATTGCATATGTAATCTGTTTATTTTTTATTAGATAACATGGTAAATATGCATGATCAGAACCTATGTCTGCCACCCTTGACCCACTTGGAACATACTTTGCAACCGCAGCTAAACGCGCTGATAATTTATCTGTATTCAAAAAACACCACACCTTAATCTTATTTATGTATAAACATTCGCTAAATATAGTATAAAAAAAGTCCTTTACATATGCAAAGGACCTTTCTTTAATAAAATTATTACTTCAAAGTGGCTAACCAATCTGCCATAGCTTCAGCTTGTTCAGGCTTAACCATACCCCCAGGCATATTTCCTTTACCTTTAACCACGATGTCCATAATATCTTCCTTTGATAACTTATCACCGACACCCGTTAATGCAGGACCCATACCACCTTCATAGTTACCGCCATGGCAGCCTATACAAGAAGACTTGTAAGTATCTTCAGGCTTAGCTGCAACTGTTTCAGCAGTTTCAGTACCGCCTTCTTTTTCCTTGGCTAAATCCTTGCTATCCCCGAGGCCTTTGAAAGAGAATAAGAACATTAGTGCGATTCCAACAATCGCGATAAGAGCGAAAGGAATAAGTGGATTTCGTTTCATCATATAACCTCCCTTATGTACGTATAACTGTAAATAATACTAACACTACAAACAACTTCTATTTTACTTGAAAAATCCTAGAAGGAAAAGACCCAAACATACTTTAGCATGATAATATTTATAAAAAAGGTAACACACTGATACTTTCAGTTTTCCGTCACGCCATTAACCTTCCCTATTTCGCCTTTTAACAACCAACTAATCTGGTAATAACGGTTCTTTGTATTTCTAAAGTACACTCACCAATTTCCAGAAGCTTCGCATCACGCAGCATTCTTTCAACATGGTATTCCTTCATATCCCCCTAGATAACCTTTAGATACGTTTTCAATTTTATTATACTTGGGGTTCACCCATTTTCCCAACATTAATAATATTTAAAATAAATTATATTATTCAAAAACAAACAAAAATAAAGTATGATAAGAATAGGTCACAATAATAAGCAATTTCCGAACGTAGTACTTTCAAAGATCTTTAATTGCGAACCAAAGTTTTTTATTATGTCCATTTGCAAACTGAAAGACAATTCAGTAAAATAAATACAAGAAAGTGCTTACATTAACAATTTTGAAATAAAAAAATAGTTTACCCCTGTAAATAGAAGTAAACTACCTTTTTTTGTATTTCAAATGATTTTACTCTAAAAAGTCTTTCAAGCGCTTGCTTCTACTTGGATGCCGTAACTTACGCAAGGCTTTTGCTTCAATCTGGCGAATCCGTTCTCGAGTTACACCAAAAACCTTTCCAACTTCTTCAAGAGTACGAGTGCGTCCATCATCTAAACCAAAGCGTAAACGTAAAACGTTTTCTTCACGATCTGTAAGGGTATCGAGCACATCTTCAAGCTGTTCTTTTAATAATTCATAGGCAGCATGCTCTGAAGGAGAGGTTGCATCCTGATCCTCGATAAAGTCACCAAGGTGCGAATCATCTTCTTCACCAATCGGTGTTTCAAGCGAGACTGGTTCTTGTGCAATCTTTAATATTTCTCTAACCTTGTCTGGAGTCAGATCCATATCTTCACCAATTTCTTCAGGTGATGGTTCACGACCCAAGTCTTGAAGTAACTGACGTTGAACGCGAATTAACTTATTTATGGTTTCAACCATATGAACAGGGATACGTATCGTTCTTGCTTGGTCAGCAATTGCACGAGTGATAGCTTGGCGTATCCACCATGTAGCATAGGTACTAAACTTAAATCCTTTACGGTAATCAAATTTTTCTACCGCTTTGATTAAGCCCATATTTCCTTCTTGAATAAGGTCAAGAAACAACATGCCACGGCCAACATAACGCTTCGCAATACTAACAACAAGACGAAGGTTTGCCTCAGCTAGACGGCGTTTCGCTTCTTCATCGCCTTCTTCAATGCGATTTGCCAGTTTGATTTCCTCTTCACCGGACAGTAAATCGACACGACCAATCTCTTTTAAATACATTCGAACAGGATCATTAATTTTAACTCCGGGAGGAACACTTAAATCATTTAGATCAAACTCATCATCATCTTCTTTTGCTAATTTTTTTGCACTTGGACCTTCTTCGTCACTTTCTCCAACTAATTCAATTCCTTGCTCACCGAGGAATTCTAAGAATTCATCCATTTGCTCAGAATCTAAATCAAAATTAGCCATCTTTTCAGCAATATCGTCATGGGCCAGGACACCGGTTTTTTTTCCCAGTACAACTAACTGGTCTTTAACTTGTTCTAAGGTCAACTCATTTTCAGTTGCCTCTTTTGAACGGGCTGATTTTTCAGCCATATGTCCCCCTCCTTCCAGAATAAAAGACATTAAAAATGGAATCTATAGCGATTTACGCAACTGATTAATTTCAGTACCAATTGCAGCAGCTCTTTTAATATCACTTTGTCGCTCTGCTTCTTTCATTTCCACTTCTTTTTCTCTTATCTTTAACAATTTTTGATAATTCAACACCTGTTTGATATAATCAGATAATTCTTGTGTGCTGATTTCATCGTTTATGGACATCATTTCAATCGTAACAACTATTCTTCTAAGATTTTCATCTTGGATATAGGATAAAAATGCACTTGAATTAGGATTCAAATGATCTTCATAAAATCCAAACAAATAAGTTATTATCGCTTGATGCTCATCGATGTTAAACGTGTTACTCTTCAACATATCCTGAACCTTAAAAGCAACATCCCGGTTTTTTAGCATATGCGCAATTAAACGTCTCTCAGCCGTAACATGTTTCGGTTTTAATTCATTCTCTTGTTTGGGTATAAATACAGGCTTATTGTTTGTAGAATTACTGTTTGATTTTCGCTTTTCAGAAAAAAACATTTGTTTTTGTTGCTGTTTTAGTGCATCCAATGATAGTGAAAATTCAGATGCCAATTGCCGCAAATAATGATCCTTTTCTACAGCTTTCGTCAATGTACTAATTTCTTTAAGTATTTCTTCTATATACGCAAGCCTATCTCCTTCATTTTGAAGATTTTTTCCTCTTCGAAAATAAAGAAATTTAAATGACATCCAGGTTAGACTCGCCCCAATTACTTCATTTCGGAATTTTTCCAGACCATTTTTCTTAATATAATCATCCGGATCTAGACCATCAGGCATCATCGCTACTTTAACAGGACAGTCAGCATCATTAAGTAGAGTTCCTGCCCGAAAAGCAGCCTCAATTCCAGGTTTATCTGAATCGTAACAGATGGTTACGGACTGGACATTTTGACGACGGATTAAAGAAATATGTTCTTGCGTCAATGATGTTCCCATTGTCGCGACGCCATTTTCAATTCCTGCTCGATCTGCAGCAATTACATCGGCAAATCCTTCAAAGAGAACGACATGTTGTAATTTTCGAATACTCGGCTTAGCTTGATGAAAATTGTATAAAATTTTACTTTTATTAAAGATTGCTGTTTCGGGACTATTTAAATATTTGGGCTCATCGGCCCCCAATGATCTCCCAGAAAAGGCAATCGGTTTTCCATTGCGATCAAAAATCGGAAACATAATTCGATCCCGAAATCTGTCAAAGAAAGTCCCGTCTCTCTCACGTTTGATAATCAGTCCAGCTTTTTCCATTCCTTCAGGTGAAAAACCTCGTTTTGTAAGAAATTTATATACAAAATCCCAGGAATTTAAGGAATAGCCAATTTGAAATTTATCAATCGATTCTCTAGTAAAACCTCTTTGAAGTAAATACTCTAATGCATGTTGACCATCTTTTGTATTTACCAATAAATGGTGGTAAAATTTAAGTAATAGCTCATGTGCATCAAGCATCACTTGAAGCTCTGGAGAAACACTAATCTTTTTCCCAGTTGCTATAGAGTTTATCTGCAAGTCAATATTCGCCTTGTCAGCTAACTTAATGGCAGCTTCTTGAAATGAGATTCCTTCCAGCTCCATTAAAAACGAAAAAACATTTCCGCCAGCTCCGCATCCAAAGCAATGGAAAATTTGCTTGTCAGATGAAACAGAAAATGATGGGGTACTTTCTCCATGGAAAGGACATAATCCGAAGTAATTTCGCCCCTGTTTTTTTAGTTGAACATAATCACTGATTAACTCAACAATATCAACAGACTGACGAATTTGGCTGATTTTTTCTTCGGCAATTCGGTCTGCCATGAAAACAACTCCATTTTGCCTTTCGCCTTATAAGAGGCGCTTTTAGCTTTTCTAAAAATAATATTCTGCAAGCAATAATGAAATTCCTGCAAATTTCGACAAAATTATTGCTAATTGCTATTAATTTTGATCGCTCCTCGGAACTTAAAGGGTTTGGCCCTTTACCGTATACACCCCTTTTTTCTTGCTTTAGAAAATAAAATCAGCGCAAGTTAAGTGCAGTTTTAATTCCTTCTTCTTCAAATAGATTTCCCATAGGTGATATCACCTGTACATCGTCATGTTGCATTTATATATGTAATATCAGTTATCCCATGGTGGTCATATGAAGAGACAAAAAGAACTTTAAGGAAAAATCCAGAAGTGAATTCGACAATTTCCTCTTTAGCCAGACACGAATCTGCATCGCAAAAATCGTGGGCAGCCCTTTATAATAGTACTAATTCTACATCATTTCGCGTATTCCTTCTTTACCAGCCAACTTTTATTAAAAGGATTAATGTCGAATTTTTTTCTATGGGTTTCCTTGACATCTATCAATAAATAGTTTATTCGTTCAGATGCAAGTCTAAACCTAAAAGTTTCATTTTTATCACAATTTTTTATTATAGTACATTTATTATGATATTTCCATAACTTTTTTATTTTTTTGTGCAAAAACAAAAGATGCTAGTGCGCGTTTAGCGAAGTACACTAGTCGCCGGGCGCTGAGCTGGATTCAGATAACTATTTCAAAGTTATCCAAACAAAATTATTTTATTAATTTCTTATCGAATATTAAAACACATAATCCTAAGACTATGTGCTAGTTGGTCCTTTTATGAACATAATTAAGAATAACGTTCGCTGTTTCCTCCACTGCTTTGTTGGTAACATCTATGACAGGGCAATTGATTTTGGTAACAATTTTATCAAAAAAGGTTAATTCATCACGAATTCGTTCAATATTTGCATAACTGGCTTTATCATTTAATCCTAAAGAAATTAACCGTTCGCGCCTAATATTATTTAATTTCTCCGGACTAATTTTCAATCCGAAACATTTTTCTGCAGGAACCTTGTACAGCTCCTCAGGAGGGTCTACTTCAGGTACAAGGGGTACATTCGCTACTTTTAGCCGTCTTAACGCTAAATACTGTGATAAGGGCGTCTTAGACGTTCTGGAGACACCAATTAAAACAATATCCGCTTTTAATATCCCTCTTGGATCACGTCCATCATCATATTTTACTGCAAATTCGATGGCTTCTATCTTTTTAAAGTAATCCTCATCCAGTTTTCTGACAAGTCCTGGTTCATATAAAGGAGTTTTTCCACTATATTGTTGGATTTGATCCATAATTGGGCCGATTAAATCCACAGCTTGAATTCCTGCTTGTTCCGCCATTTTCTTCATATATTCACGAATATCTGGTTTTACCAGGGTAAATGCAATCATTGCATGGTCCATCTTTACAAGTGAAATTACTTCATCGATATGTCCCGTTTCTTCTACATACGGAAACCTTTTTAAAACCATTCCCGAACCATTAAACTGGCTGATTGCTGCCTTTGTAACTAATTCAGCCGTTTCTCCGACAGAATCAGAAACTACATAAATGATTTGCTTGCTCATTCCTCCCCAACAGCTCCTCTATGTTTGATTTCTTGTCTAAAACAGGTTTCCACATTACTCATTCTCTAAAGCCACAAATGCTTTGGTGATATTTGTTTTAGTAATTCTTCCGATCACTTCGAATCCTTTATCTGTACTTCTAACAATTGGCAGGGCATCGATTTGCTTATCAATGAGTATTTTAGCTATATCTATTAACAAATCGTCCATTTCACACATAGTAATGTTCGGCATCCTCGTCATAATAATATTAATTGGTAGCGAGGTAAGCTCTTGGTTGCCAATACTTGCTCTTAACAGATCTTTCCTAGATACAACCCCTACTAAAAGAGAATTATGATCAACTACAAATAATGATCCGACATCTTCAAGAAACATGGTGCAAATAGCATCATAAACAGAAACATTTTCTTTTACGACGATAGGCATAGACTTATAGTCTTTTACGAATATTTTTTGTAAACTTTCTGTCAAAAGCTGATTACCAGATTTACCTGTATAGAAATAACCAACCCTCGGTCTTGCATCTAAGTATCCTGACATCGTTAGGATAGACAAGTCAGGTCGTAAAGTCGCTCTTGTTAAGTTTAGCCGTTCGGCAATTTGCTCACCGGTAATTGGACCGTTTTCTTTTACTATTTCAATTATCCGGTCTTGGCGCTTCGTCAGTTCTATCTCCCTCACCACCCTATTTTTTCCGCAATATGTATATTTAGTTAAGCATTAAATTACTCAGACAAGCTATATCCTTATTAGTGATATTATATACTAATTAGTTTTTATTTGGTAAGAATACATAAATTCATAGGCTGAAAAGTGATAAAAGGTACGGAAAACCGCACCTTTTATCTAAACAGTTATTAAAACATGACTTTTTCCTGTATAAAGCTGACAAGTTCTGCAATCGGCAAACGAGTTTGTTCCATTGTATCACGGTCACGGATTGTTACCATATTGTCTTCTTTTGAGTCAAAATCATACGTAATACAGAATGGTGTACCAATTTCATCATGGCGGCGGTATCGCTTGCCAATTGATCCAGATTCGTCATAGTCAACCGAGAAATGCTTTGCTAATGTTTCAAATACTAATCTTGCTTCATCAGACAGTTTTTTAGATAAAGGAAGAATTGCTGCCTTATATGGAGCTAAAGCAGGATGAAAATGCATGACCGTTCTGGACGTGCCATCTTCAAGCTGTTCCTCATCATATGCATCAATTAAAAAGGCTAGCGTTACCCGATCAGCACCAAGTGATGGCTCAATACAATACGGAACATATTTTTCATTTGTTTCGGGATCCAGATAATTAAAATCTTCACCTGAAAATTGCATATGCTGTTTTAAATCATAATCTGTTCGGGAGGCAACACCCCAGAGTTCGCCCCAGCCAAATGGGAATTTGTATTCAAAGTCTGTTGTCGCATTACTGTAATGGGAAAGTTCATCATCAGAATGGTCACGAAGCCGTAAGTTTTCTTTGTTTAATCCCAGTGTCAACAACCACTGTTCCGCAAAATCCTTCCAGTAATTGAACCATTTTAAATCTTCACCTGGCTTACAGAAGAATTCAAGTTCCATTTGCTCAAACTCTCTCGTCCGGAAAGTAAAGTTACCTGGTGTAATTTCATTTCTAAAACTTTTTCCAATTTGGGCAATACCAAATGGCAGCTTCTTTCTCATCGTCCGCTGGACATTTTTAAAGTTAACAAATATACCTTGAGCCGTTTCCGGGCGAAGGAAAATTTCATTTGTACTGGACTCCGTTACACCTTGGAAGGTTTTAAACATTAAGTTAAATTGGCGAATGCCTGTAAAGTCTTTACTGCCACAGTCAGGACAGATAATCGCATGTTCTTTTATAAGCTCTTCCATTTTTTCAAACGGCAAGCCATCTACAACCATTTCAATGCCTTTTTCATCAAGTGCGTTTTCAATTAACTTATCTGCCCGATGTCTGGCCTTACATTTCTTACAGTCAATCATCGGGTCGTTGAAGTTCCCAATATGTCCTGAAGCTTCCCATGTTTTTGGATTCATAAGGATGCTTGCATCTAAACCGACATTATAAGGGGATTCTCGGACAAATTTTTTCCACCATGCCTGCTTAATATTATTTTTAAATTCAACACCCAGCGGACCATAATCCCAAGTGTTTGCCAGTCCACCGTAAATTTCTGAACCAGGAAAAATAAAGCCCCTGTGTTTCGCATGAGAAACAATTTGCTCCATTGTTACATTCATCTTCTTTTTGCTCCTTTTTAATAAAATTAAAAAAACTCCCATCCCTATGCCTTGTAAGCATAGGGACGAGAGTTACCCGCGGTTCCACCCTATTTGCTGCATAAAGCAGCCTCTTTCATTTGTGTCAATAAAAACACGATTGCTCAAGAATGCCTTCCTTAGTGCTCTATACCCTAGCTTTCACTATCCTAGGTTCGCTTTTACAGAGGTTTCTAAGTACTATTTTCTCTCATAGCAATTATCATATTAAAAATCATATTAACGAAAACTAGAAAGCTTGTCAATAATACATCTATAGGAGGTTGCGAAATTGGTCCATTGAATTTAGAAATTTCTTTGATTTCAAGTGAAGTCCCGAGTATTCCTCATAGTAGGCTGTGATGACTTTCTTTAATTCAGCCTTTGTTTCTTCTTTAATAGAAATACTTCCTAACCTTGAAAGATCAAAATAATAAAATAGTCGTAATAATTTCACAGTTGCAGGTAATAATTTAAAATGGTAAGGATCCTTATCCAAACAACGGTGGCAAATAAAACCACCCTCTCTAATTGAAAAAGAAAAATTTCCGTCTGTACTTCCGCAAACAGAACATCGGTTTAATATCGGATTCATACCCAGCACATTTAGCATTTTCATCTCATAGATATTCATCAAAACATCCGGTTCATAACCTTCATTCATATAATTTAATGTTTGAAATAAAAGTTCAAAATGAAAAGGGTTTGGTTTTTTATCCTCTGTGCATTTATCAGTTAATTCAACGATGTAACTGGCATAGGCCGTTAAGAAAATGTCTTCACCAATAGAACGGAAACTGGTAATCATTTCGCCCTGCTGTACAGTCCCCAGTCCCGTCCCTCTTTGAACTAAGAAGTATCCGTGGGTAAATAGTTGGGTTATGGAGGAAAGACGGCTCTTAGGCTTCTTAGCGCCTCTAGCCATGACGCCAATCTTTCCCCATTCTCTCGTATATAAGGTTATGATTTTATTTGTTTCACCATAGTCTGTTGTTCTAATGATGATGCCTTCACATTTCTGAAGCATGTACTGTCACCATCCCGTATTACAGAGACAAACTTATGAAAAATCGATTTGTGCTAGCTCTTCATTTAGATTTCCGGGTATTTCTTGGTTTTCCTTCTCAAGCTCTTTTATAAGAAGATATGTGTCAATATTACCTGTCTGCAGGAATACTTTCCACGTAAAATCCATCATGAAAACCCCACCTTTCAATATTAGACTAGCTTAGTGTCAATCCCAAACCTTACAATTATCATAGCCTGCCCGAGCAGAATTCATAAGACGAAAATATTGTTAATGTTGTCCATGCATAATCTGAAAGTAGCGTTAATATTTTAGATAGGTATCAATATTCATCATCATTGAAGCCAAAATCGCGAAGTTGGGACATCTTATTGCGCCAATCTTTCTGTACTTTAACCCAAAGCTCAAGAAAAACTTTTGAACCAAGGAGATTCTCAATATCCACACGTGCACGGCTACCAATTTCTTTTAGCATACTGCCTTGTTTTCCAATGACAATACCTTTTTGTGAGTCCCTTTCAACAATAACGGTTGCCATTACATGAATGACATCCTTATCCTTTTGCCGTTCCATTTTATCAAGGACGACAGCAAGTGAATGCGGAATTTCTTCTCTCGTTAAGTGAAGAGCCTTTTCCCTGATTAACTCGGTAATAATAAATCTCTCGGGGTGATCTGTTACTTGATCTGCAGGATAATATTGCGGACCCTCAGGCAGAAATTTTTTAATTTGTTCCAATAGTCGATCCACATTATTTCCTTCTAAAGCTGAAATAGGAATGATCTCCTTAAAGGAATATTTCTCTTTATAGGCATCAATTAGCGGTAGCAGTTGATCTGGGTGTATTTGGTCAATTTTATTAATAACAAGAAAGATTGGAGTGTTGACTGTTTGGAATTTCTCAATGATAAATTCTTCACCGCGTCCAAAACCTTCTTCAGCATTTATCATAAATAGAATCAAATCAACTTCTTTTAATGTGTTTTGTGCTACCTTCATCATAAAGTCACCAAGTTTATGTTTCGGTTTATGAATACCTGGTGTATCGATAAATATCATTTGAGTATCATTGAGTGTTAATACACCTTGAATTTTATTACGGGTAGTCTGTGGTTTGTCGCTCATAATCGCTATTTTTTGCCCGATAACACGATTAAGAAATGTGGACTTTCCTACATTTGGACGACCGATAATTGAAATAAATCCTGATTTATACGCTTTATTATCATTATTTAGCATTTAGGTCCTCCTGAGAAAATGCACCTGGAAGTAACTCAGCAACAGTCAGTTCGTGAATATCCCCTTTTAGGTTAGTTAAAACCACTTTCATATCTTTTGGACAAAGTTCAGAAATCACTTGACGGCATGCTCCACAAGGTGAACAAGGACGGTCTGTATCCGCAATAACAACTAGCGTTTCAAAATCACGAATTCCTTCAGAATAAGCATTAAACAGGGCAGTACGTTCAGCGCAATTGCACATGCTATAAGCGGCATTCTCTATATTACATCCATGAAATATTTTTCCATCTGTTGTTAGTAATGCAGCCCCTACCCCAAATTTCGAATAGGGAATATATGCCTTTTCTCTTGCTATTTTTGCTTCTTCAATTAACTTCTCGATGTTCACTAATAATCTTCCCTTCCAGCAGAAATCTGCCGCTTCCTTTATTTTAACTTAAATTTGTCACAAAATCATCACAATTAATGAAATTGTAATGAAAGAAATTGAATTTTCATAAAAATCAGCCAATTACCCACTTTTTAGCATAGAAAGCTGTTACGTTATTTTACCGAATTAACCATTCCTTTTCAAATTGCTTTCAGCTTCCTTCTGTTTTTCAGCCTAAAGCAGGCTAATTATCTTTGGTAAAAAGATGATTATGCCGATGATTATTGCTGTAATAGCATAAACGAAAACTGCCCCGGCAGCAATATCTTTTGCCTGTTCTGCGAGCGGATGGTACTCCTCAGTAATCAGGTCTACCACCCTCTCAATTGCTGTATTAACTAATTCAAGAGATATCATGCCGCCAATTGCTAAAACAACAACAATCCACTCTATATAGGATAACGAAAAGAAAAACGAACAGCCGATAACAATAACGGAGCTAATTAAATGGAATCTCAAGTTTCTTTCATTCAAACTCGCTGTCCGAATACCATTCACTGCATATGAAAAGGATTTCAATATCTGATAAAAACTTTTATTATCGGGTGAGGCCATATTCATCCAAAATTTCTTTCTGCAGCGTAAACATTTCTTCTTCCTCTGACTCATGCATATGGTCATATCCTAAAAGATGCAAAAAGCCATGTACAGCTAGGAATCCAAGCTCACGTATAAAAGAATGTCCATAATCAACCGCCTGTTCGTTTGCCTTTGCTACTGAAATAATGATATCTCCTAAGACTCGCGGCATTCCATTGGCTGAGATTTCTGCCTCACCCTCACCAAGTTCCTCCATGGCGAAGGAAATAACATCAGTGGGGGAATCCTTCTCCCTGTATTCCTTATTAATTTCATGAATTCTTTCATTCGATACAAAGGTAACGGATACTTCACTTTCATCTTCAATTTTCTGTTTTTCTGCAGCAAAATTCAATAGATTTTCTATCTCATTTAGTTGCTCCTCAGTTAGTTCATTTGTTTCATCTACAATATCTATCATTAATTTGGTCATATTTGGACCACCTTCTTCTTTATTTCTGGGTATTCAATTCTTGAGTGAAAAATCCCTTTTAACGTTTCACAGAAAGAGTGCGCTACCGTCTCTATTTCTTTTAAGGTTAGATCACATTCATTCAATTGCCCATCTTGGAGCCGGTCGGCAATGATATCTCTCACTAAAGATTCAATAGTCTCAGGTGTCGGTTGCCTTAGCGACCTGACAGCCGCTTCAACACTATCAGCAATCCCTATAACCGCTGACTCCTTTGTCTGTGCCTTAGGACCTGGATAACGATAATCCTCCTCCTTCACATTTTCTCCGTTTTGTAATGCTTTATGGTAAAAGAATTTCAGCAAAGTAGTTCCGTGATGCTGTTCAGCTATATGGATAATTTCCTTTGGCATGTGATATTTTTTTAATATTTCCACACCATCTATTACATGGGAAATAATTATATTTGCACTTTTATCACACGGAAGCCGATCATGCGGATTTTCACCATGCATTTGGTTTTCAATAAAAAAGTTTGGCCTTCTTGTTTTTCCAATATCATGATAATAGCAGCCAACCCTCGCTAAAAGACCATTCGCACCGATTGCCTCGCAGGCAGCATCGGCAAGATTAGCTACCATTACACTATGATGATATGTACCTGGTGCCTCCATTAAAATCTTTCTAAGCAGCGGGTGGTTGGGATTCGACAGTTCGATTAGTTTCATTGTCGAAAGAATTCCAAAGCTAGCCTCAAATAGCGGTAGTAATCCCATCGTTAATACTGCAGATCCAATCCCCGAAAAGATAGCAGTTAAGATATGATAACCATACTCTAGACCCGTAAATTGGCCATTGGGCAGAAACATAAGCGTCCAAATTGTAAATAGATTTACTATTGCAGCCAATGAGCCTGCCTGAAGGATTTTCGAACGTTGATTTTGTTCACTCAAAAAAAGGATACCAGCTAAACCACTAAATAAAATATAAATTCCTACTGAAAAATTTAGCGTTCCAGAAACCCCTTCATTGAATAGTACACTGCCGCAAACCGCTAAAATGATTGATGTATGGATTGCAAGCTTTTCATCAATCAAAATCTTTACTAACATTCCTCCCATTGCTGCAGGAAATAAATATCCAATCCCTGAATAGTTAAAGATTTGCAGCATGCTGGTAATTTTTAGAATTGCTAGTGTTAAGATAAAAATTATCCCAAACATGAGAAGATTCGCCTGTCTTTTTTCTGGCTCTGTTTTCATTTGGTAGAAATAATAATAAACAGCAGATAGGATAATAGTAATAAGAATAATCAATCCGATTAACGGCTTAAATGATTTCTCAGTATCCAAAAGACCTACTAATTCAAGTTGACGATACTCTTCTTGCCTAATTAATTTACCTTCTTCAATAATTATTTGCCCTTGTAGAATTTTTACAGACTCGACATTATCTGCAGCTTGTTTACGTAATTCTTCTGTTGCAGTAGGATCGTAAAATTCATTTTGAATAACTGCATAACGTCCTAATTCTATCGATGCATTCTTCAAATCTGAATTAAGCGGTGCAAACTTTAGCTCTTCTTCTAAATTCTTTTTAGCATTTTCTACATCATCTGCAGATATTCTTTTACTCATTACATTGTTGATTGCTGTAACCGTTAAGTCCTTTGCAATCGATAATTCCTCATTACTTGCGTGTACAAGTGCTATAAAAACTTGACCTGATAAATCCTTCGTCAACTGCTCTGTTAACTTAGACTTTAATATTGTGACTTCTTCATCAATAGACGGTTCTGTTACCTCAATTTGTTCTCCTGTATCATTATCATTATCAGTACTAGTCTCTTCATTTTTTTTCTTTATCGCTGCTTTAATTTCGTTATTTACCTCTATTGCAGAGTCAAAAATCGAGCTGATTAAATCAACCTGATTAGATGAATACTCCTTTTTTAAGGTATATACATCCTGCACTTGGTCCAATGCTTCCTGGCGTTTTTTTTCTGTACTCTCTTTATCCTCCACTGTTCCAGGGGAACGGATGGTTTTTTCAGCAACAGTTAACGGACTTATATCTAGTTTCTCCGGTTTTACATTATTGTACATCGTCCCAAATAACACAATACCAATCACAAAGAAAAATAATACGCGGAAAAATGTAAGATTGAGAAGCTTTTTTATATGAATAAAGTACTGCTGTATTTTTTTCAACTAACTCCCCCCACAAAATACTTACAATTAACTATAGTTGATACATACACTTTATGTAAAATCATAACAGTTTTTCCGCTAAGTTTCATCTTCAATTAGGCCACGTGTTAATTTACCTATGATTTGTTACATTTAGATGGCAAAAGGGATAAACCATAAGGTCTATCCCCGGTAGTTTCATTTAATTTTCTGGTGATTGTTTACCGTAAGCCTCGACAATCCTGCCAACTAGCGGATGACGTACAACATCACTTTGTTCTAAGAAATTAAAGGATATTCCTTTTACGTTCATTAAAATTTTTTCAGCAGCAATCAAACCAGATTTTGCCCCTTTTGGCAAGTCAATTTGCGTTTGATCACCTGTAATGACCATTTTTGACCCAAAGCCAAGGCGTGTAAGGAACATTTTCATTTGGGCATTTGTAGTATTTTGAGCCTCATCCAAAATGACGAACGCATCATCAAGTGTACGTCCTCTCATATAGGCAAGAGGGGCAATTTCAATTGTTCCGCGCTCAATTAACCTTTCTGTATGCTCAATGCCAAGGACATCATGGAGCGCGTCATATAAAGGCCGTAAATAAGGATCTACCTTCTCCTTTAAGTCGCCTGGCAAGAAGCCAAGACTTTCTCCTGCCTCCACAGCAGGCCTTGTTAAAATGATTTTATTAACCTGTCCATTTTTTAGCGCATTTACAGCCATAACGACAGCAAGATAAGTTTTACCCGTTCCTGCGGGTCCAATGCCAAAAACAAGGTCATTATTCCTAATGGCCATGACATAATGCCTTTGACCGAGTGTTTTAATTCGAATGATTTTCCCTTTTACATTTTTGGAAATTTCCTCTTCATACAGGTTTTCAAAATAATCGAGTGTCCCTTTTTGTGCCATTTGAACGGCGTACAATACATCTCTCTGGCTAATGGCAATTCCTTTTCTTATTACAAAGATAAGTCTGTCAATAATTTGACTGGCAAGTGACACTTTTTCTTCATCACCAGACAGGCTTACAGATTCTCCCCTGGTGACAACCGCTACATTAAGCTCTTCTTCAATTATTTTTAAATTGGCATCCGCATTCCCTAGAAGCGCTATCGCTTCAGCTGGATTTTCAAGCTGGACATTTATCGTTTTGAGGTTTACTGTCATTCAAGAGTCTCCTTGGGTATCGGTTTTCCGACTGCTATATTTTCCACTATCTTAAAATGGATATCTAGTATAACTTTACCATTTTTAATCTCCTGGTGTAAAATTTTATCATCTTTTATAATAGCATCCTCATCTACCTTGCTTTTTATGTCCTTTTTGGCAAGTTCGACCGCCCTCTGGATGGCTTCTTTTTCGGTATAGATTCGTTCCATCTCTTCCCTGGCACGTAAGGTTTCATTACTATATGAAATCGGTAATTCCCATTTAAGGAAATGAATTTTTCTAACGTTTTTTTCCGATTCATATTCTGTAAATTCGGGTTCTCCAAATCCCCAAATTGGTATTTCTATTTTGCCAAGGAATAGAGAATGTTTCTGTTTCTCCTTGCCATTAAAGACTTTAAAGTTGGTTATTAACGGCTGTTCAACATGGCTCGTAAACCATATTTCCCCCCATACTTCACCAGTAGCAGCCACTTCCTTTGTTTGCCCTTCTCTCCCAATTACCCCCGATACGAGTAACTGCCCCTTTTCCACATGATCATTAATTTCTACAACAGACTGTCCTGTTTTAACATACATATTTGCAATAATTGCTTTCTTCTTAGCCACTAAATTTTGCGGTTCAAGTTGCTCAGGCTTTTTAGGATCCTTCTTTTCAACTACTTGTAGGTGATAGGTTGTCCCTTTTAACTCCACACCGACCCAGGTAAGGCTGCCAATGTTATTCGTTAACTTTCTTTGAATTCCTTCCACGTTTTCAACGAAAAGTTGTAACTTTCCGATTTTGACATCCAACTTATCCAATTCTTTACGAATTTGATACTCAGTAGCTGGTTTTGCACCCTTTATTTCAATTCCCCAAATAACATTTGATAATATTAAAATGACAAATAGGAATAAAATGCCCCCTACCATAAAACCACTGTTTTTTAATAACCTTTTAACTAAAAAAGGCATTCCACTTCGCCGTAAAAACGAAATGGAGCATTCATGGCTTCTAGCATACAGTCTGATTTTCAATGCATCTTGTAATCTCATAATAAAGGTAATGGTTTCTGATCCATGTCTTTTTACATGCCAGATATGCAGCCCATGCCTTGTAAGATTATTTAAAAATCTCTCTATTCCCTTTCCAGAAACTTTGACAGTTACTTTTCCAAACAAAAAATCTACCCATTGATTTTTCATTGTGCTCCTCCCGGATTTTCATTTATATAGACTACCTGATCAATTTTTCCTTCTAACAAAATCTCTTCAGGTAAAATAGTTTTTATCACGAAGGAATTTCCTTTTATTTGTAATTGTCCTTGCTTTAAAAGCAATCGCAATTCTTTATCTGTAAATACCAGTAAACCTCGATGATTCTCAATGTATATATGGATTTGTCCGATCATTGTGATTCGGGGTAAATCCATTATGACATCTTGAGGAAGATCCATTTTCCTTGCCATCCAGTTTCGGACTTGCTGGCTCCATTTTTTTGCCATAAAAAAAGAACCCCCTTTCATCTCATTTTATGAAATGAAAGGGGGTTCTAGCACATATTTTTCTATGTGTTGACCAGTCTATCTCTTTTTTGCAGAATATGGTCTTTTTGATCGCGGCTCTCCAAGAATCTCAGACCAGATAATTCCGTTAATTACGGTATTCTTATTCGGCGATCCTGAAACAATCTCCTCCACCTTTATTTTAGGTCGAGGTTTATTCATTCTATTCTGAGAGTCCGTTCGGCTAACTCGACTTGGTAGAGGCTCTTGCTTATTTTGCTGGTATTTTTTTTCGATATCCTGCAAATTTACTTCCTGCAGCACTTGCTGTCCTCTTGACACCTTTTCAGGGGCTTCCAGCTGTTCAGGGTCTGCTGCTTGGTTTTCAAAGAGCGTTCGAAAATCATCGAATCGATTGGCAGTAAAGGGTTTATTTTTTGGCTGACTATTACCCTTTGCTTTGTTAATGATTGTTGAAAAAATACCCGCGATTATGATAAAAATGATCGTTTCCAAGCCCCACCCCTCCTTCTAGGAATTTATTTGGTGGTTTTACTGATTGTCTTTATTATCTTCTGTCATCTTCCCGATTGAGCCTCTCATCTCCGTGTCAGCTGAAATATTTTTATAATTCATGTATTCCATGACACTGATATTACCAGACTTAAGGGCCTCAGCCATTGCCAGCGGTACCTCTGCCTCAGCTTCCACTACCTTCGCTCTCATTTCTTCTACTCTTGCTTTCATTTCCTGCTCGGTAGCAACAGCCATAGCCCGGCGTTCTTCTGCTTTTGCCTGTGCAATTTTCTTATCGGCTTCTGCTTGTTCTGTTTGCAGCTCAGCTCCAATATTTCTGCCTAAATCTACGTCGGCAATATCAATCGAGAGAATTTCAAAAGCGGTACCTGCATCTAATCCTTTAGCTAAAACTGTTTGCGAAATCAGCTCAGGATTCTCGAGTACTTTACTGTGGTCGCTTGAGGAACCAATCGTCGATATGACCCCTTCACCTACACGAGCTACGACAGTATCTTCACCCGCACCCCCGACAAGACGCTCGATATTAGCACGAACAGTAATTCTCGCTTTTGCCTTTACTTCGATTCCATTCATGGCTACACCAGCAATAAACGGTGTTTCAATTACTTTTGGATTTACACTCATCTGTACCGCTTCTAACACGTCACGTCCAGCAAGGTCAATAGCAGCACAACGTTCAAATGATAATTCGATATTCGCCCGGTGCGCAGCAATTAATGCATTAACTACCCTATCAACATTACCGCCAGCTAGATAATGACTCTCCAGCTGATTGATTGTCACACCTAATCCAGCCTTATGCGCTTTAATCAGCGGGTTTACGACCCTGCTAGGAGTAACCCTTCTTAGCCTCATTCCGATTAATGTAAAGATGCTTATCCTTACCCCTGCAGCCAGCGCTGAAACCCATAGCATAACTGGAACAAATGATAATAAAATTCCTAAAAATATTAGTGCGACAACGATAATTGCAATCATAAATATTGTTCCATTAGAAATTACGTCCACTTGCACATTCCTCCTCTAAAGTTTGTTTAAAGTTCTCTAACCACAATGCGTACTCCTTCTACCTTGATAACCTTGATTTTACGATTTTGGTCAACAAAGCCGCCTTCGGTTACAACATCAAGTCTTTCGTTATTTATTATCGCTGTTCCAGATGGTCTTAACATGGTTAATGCTATACCCTCTTTCCCTAATAAGTCTGTCCGATTAACATTGGAAACATATCCTTGTTCATTCCCTGATTTATCAAACAATATCATTCTATTAAATAAGACCATTTTTTTACCTAAAACCTTAACCATAATAAAGATCATTGCGACCGAAATACCAATAGAAATGAAAATCGATATCCCCATGTGTAGCGGGCTGTCACCTGCTAAAAACAGACTGGCAATTAAAGCTGCCAATCCCAGTGTACCCGAGATTGCCCCTGGTAAGAAAAATTCTAAAAAAATTAGCATAATTCCAATAGCAAATAATGCGATTGTTCCAAATCCAGCAAGACCTGCTTGGAAATGTCCATAAAAGAAAAGAAGTAATGCGAACAAACCAATAAAACCAGATATCCCGAATTTAGAAGAAAAAAGCTCATATACGATAGCAACACCAGCAATCGATAAAAGAACTGTAATCATTAGCGGTTCAGTAAGAAATTCAACCATACATACCCTCCTCTCAAGCATCACTTTTATCAGTCGCTAGTAATACGGTTCAATCGTCGGAAAGTTTCATTTATAGATAAAAATAAAAACACCGCAAGCATTATGCCTGCGGTTTTGTTGTCAGAATAATTATGAAAGGTGTTGTTGTACAAATTTATTTACAAGTGATCCATCCGTTTTGCCTTTAACTTTCGGCATAACAGCTGCCATCACTTTTCCCATATCCGCTTTTGATGTTGCGCCGACCTCATCTATTGTTTCTTTAACAATATTTGACAACTCTTCTTCAGAAAGCTGTTTCGGTAAATACAGTTCGACTACTGCCAACTCTGTACGCAATTTATCAACAAGGTCTTGACGACCTGCTTTATCAAATTCATGGAGGGAGTCCTTGCGTTGCTTTACTTCACGAGAAAGGATTGTTAACTCTTCATCAACGGAGAGTTCGCTTTTTCCAAGCTTAATACCTTCATTTTGCAATGAAGCTTTTACCATCCGAATGACAGAAAGTTTGTCTTTTTCCTTATTTCTCATCGCTTGTTTCATGTCACTATTTAAACGCTCGAGAAGACTCATTAATTACACCCTCTCTTTAGAACTTACGTTTTCTTGCTGCTTCTGACTTTTTCTTACGTTTTACACTTGGCTTTTCGTAGAATTCGCGCTTTCTTGCCTCTTGCAAAGTACCAGTTTTTGATACTGTACGTTTGAAGCGACGAAGAGCATCTTCAAGCGATTCGTTTTTCTTAACGACGGTTTTAGACATTCTCTTTCCCTCCCTCCGAAACACAACACACTTTACATTCAATCCATGTACCTTTAGATTATAATATAACCTTTTGACAAGGTCAACTGTATTTCAGCTAGATTAAACATGCTTTTCCTACTTTTATATAGCAATGCACAATTTTATGAACCCATGTAGCAAAATTTAGATAAATCTAGCATGTCCGTTTTCTTTTAGGAATAGAATGAAGGGAGAGGTGAAGACATGCTATACATAATATTATTTATTTTATTTATTTTATTATTTATTTTTGGAATGACAATCATTAGGTTTGGCTTATTTAATTTGTCTGCCAATAAATTAAAGGGCTGGATGACCAAACTAACCAGTAACCCTTTAAGAGGCATGGTAACCGGTACCTTTGTAACAGCACTCCTGCAAAGTAGTTCAGCGGTTATGGTAATCACTATTGGGTTAATATCTGCAAAAATTATGACCTTTCCGCAATCAATTGGAATCATACTTGGTACAAACATTGGTACAACATTTAAAACTGAACTAATCACCTTTAATTTAGATGCAATACTTGTACCGTTAGCTATTATCGGGGCATTACTAACCTTTTTTAAGAATATTAAAATTAGAAGTATTGGGATGCTACTATTTGGTATTGCCGCTGTTTTCACAGCTATGAAAGGCTTTGAACTTTTAGCTCATCCGTTAACCTCACTACCATTCATTCAAAATTTTATTCTCTCAATTAATGACAATCTCATATTAAGCTTAGTGACAGGTGCTGCTATTACGGCCGTGATTCAATCTAGCACAGCGATGACAGGGATAACAATGGGATTTTTAACAGCTGGATTACTTCAGCTTGATGCGGGTATTGCTATTGTTTTTGGTGCTAATATCGGAACCTGTATTACCGCTCTTATTGCTTCAATTGGCGGCGGTAAGGAGTCGAGGTTAGCAGCCTATGCTCATGTTTACCTCAATGTCTTTGGCGTATTACTCTTTGTGCCTTTTATTCCTGCCTTAAGTGCAAATGCACATCTTTTAGCAGACACTAAAATGGTTCAGCTAGCACACATAAGTGTCTTATTTAATGTTGTTTCTTCCCTCATTGTCTTACCTTTTGCCACAAAGTTTGGCGAACTGATTTTACGTTTGCATGGCGATAAGCCAAAATAAAGAAGACGGCCATTGGCCGTCTTCTATTCAATAATCAGAAGTTACAGTTAAGCCTTTGAGGATAGCTACACCTGCACTTGCTCCAATTCTAGTCGCGCCTGCTTTTATCATATTCTGTGTGTCCTCGGTATTCCGTACCCCTCCTGAAGCTTTCACGCCGATAGATGGTCCTACAGTTTTTCTCATTAACTCAATATCCTCAATGGTTGCCCCGCCTGTAGAAAATCCCGTAGATGTTTTAACATAATCTGCTCCAGCTTTAACCGATAGTTCACAAGCACGGATCTTCTCTTCTCTTGTTAACAGACTTGTTTCAATAATCACCTTTGTTAATGCCTTCCCCTTCGCAGCTTCTACAACGGCTCGAATATCTTTTTCAACAAGTGAATCATTTTTATCCTTCAATGCGCCGATATTAATAACCATATCTACCTCATCAGCGCCGTTTTCTATTGCATTTTTTGTCTCAAAAGCCTTTGTCTCTGGCGTCGATGCACCTAAGGGAAATCCGATTACGGTACAAACTTTTACACCGCTTCCTTTGACATGTTCTTTCGATGTACTAACCCATGTAGGATTTACACAAACCGAAAAAAATTTATGCTCGATTGCCTCTTGGCAAAGTGTTTCTATTTGCTGCTTTGTTGCCTCTGGTTTTAAAAGTGTGTGATCAATCATTGCAGCAACGTTTGAAGTAGCCATCTTGTGTACTCCTTTCGATTTCCGTTCTAATTTATCTAATCCATAAACATTTAGAAAGAATGATGCTACTAACGTTAGGTTACCCTCAAAAGTACAAAAAAAAGGACCAAATTAGGTCCTTAAATGGCAGCTTCTTCATTTACCAATAGTTCTTTTAGCGACATATGATCCTCAATAACACGGACAAATTGGCCTTCATTATATGGGTAACCAGCCTTCGAAATTTTTACCTTCACTAATTTACCAATCAAATCTTCGGTTGCAGGGATGACTACCTTTAAATAATTATCAGTGTATCCTACATACCTACCTGTGCTGAATTCCTCTTCAGGAATGATCTCTAATAATTGATTTTCAAATTTCGAAGAATATTCCTTAGCTAATTGATCTGAAAGGGCAATCAAACGATGAACACGGTCATTTTTAACGTCTTCGTCAACTTGATCCTCCATGCGTGCCGCAGGTGTTCCTGTACGCTTAGAATATGGGAAGACATGAAGCTCAGAGAATTTATGCTTATTAATAAAATCATAAGTCTCCATAAACTCTTCTTCCGTTTCACCAGGAAAACCAACTATCACATCAGAGGTTACCGCTAGGCCTGGTAGCACTTCTTTTAAACGGTCTAATCTTTCACCAAAGAATTCCATCGTATATTTACGGCGCATTCTCTTTAGGACAGTATTTGAGCCTGATTGAAGCGGGATATGCAAATGACGAACAATAATATTCGACTGTTTAATCACTTCTACTACCTCATCGGTAATTTGGCTAGCTTCTATAGAGGAGATACGGAGTCGTGCTAACCCTTTAACTCCAGCTTCTAAATCACGGAGTAACATGGCAAGATTATATTCCTTCATGTCTTCACCATAACCGCCTGTGTGAATTCCCGTCAGGACGATTTCTTTATAACCCGCATCCACAAGCTGTTGGGCTTGGCGAATGACTTCTTTTGGATCGCGTGATCTCATTAATCCGCGCGCCCAGGGAATAATACAGAAGGTACAAAAGTTATTACAACCCTCTTGAATTTTTAACGAAGCACGAGTTCGATCGGTAAACGCTGGAACATCAAGTTCTTCGTATACACGATTTTTCATAATATTACCTACACCATTGATTGGCTGGCGCTCCTGTTTATACTGTTCTATATACTCAAGCATTTTCACACGATCCTGTGTTCCAACTACAACATCAACACCAGGAATTGCCATGATTTCAGCAGGAGATGTTTGAGCGTAACAGCCTGTTACACAAATCACGGCATCAGGGTTTTTACGAACAGCACGTCGGATGACTTGGCGACTTTTCTTGTCACCAGTATTGGTTACTGTGCAGGTATTAATAATATATACATCAGAGATGGATTCAAAATCCACACGTTCATAGCCTTCTTGCTTGAACAATTGCCAGATTGCTTCCGTTTCATAATGGTTAACCTTACAACCAAGTGTATGAAAAGCGACTGTTGGCATAATATTCACCTCAATAATTCAAAATGGTAGGAAATTGCCCCAAGAGCATATAAGGGAGCTGTCTCCGTTCTTAATATACGCGGTCCTAATCCACAAAGAAAGAAACCGTTTTCCCGTAAAACTTGGACTTCATCATCAGTTAATCCGCCTTCAGGACCAAAAACTAATAGCAAGGAATCACCTGGGTTCATTTTTTGGAGCGTGCTTGAGAAAATTGAAGTTTCGCCACTTCTGCTTTCCTCTTCAAAGGCAACTAACTTATAATGATAGTTTTTACTTTTTTCAAGTAGAACTTTAAAGCTCATCGGATTAACTACATCAGGTAAGAAGCTTCGATGCGATTGTTCAGCAGCTTCTTTGGCAATTCTTTGCCATCTTTCTACTTTCTTGGCAGCCTTTTTTTCATCCCATTTTACAACAGAACGACGAGCAGTGAATGGGATGAATTCATGGGCACCAAGCTCGGTTCCTTTTTGAATAATCCATTCAAGCTTGTCCCCCTTAGGTAATCCGCTAGCGATTGTTATCGTAATAGGTAGCTCTGAAATCTCATCTTTCCATTGTACAACGTCTGCAACAACTTGTTCATCGGTAATTTCTGTAATTCTGCAAATGGCCGATTTACTATTTGGGTCGACGCAAATAATTTCATCTCCAGTTGCCATGCGCATGACCTTGCTAATGTGATGGCGATCTTCCTCATCAATGAAAAAACGATTATCCTTTGCTCGTTGTTTAACAAAGTAGCGTTGCAAAAGATGCACCCCTTTAGACATTTTTACTTTTTTGTAGATCAAACGAGAAAAAAGGGGTTGTTTCCCCCTTTTCAATTATATCCTTTTCGCGATTATTGCAACCCAATCTTCCATTAAGATCGTTTCAGTAATTTCGAAGCCAGAAGCAACTAACGCCTCTTTTACTAGATCTTTTTTCTGTTGGATAATCCCTGAGGCAATGAAAGAACCCCCTGGTTTCACAACCTTGGCTACATCATCGGTAAATCGAAGGATAACCTCGGCAAGAATATTTGCAACAACCACATCTGCAGAGTTTTCTTCTACACCCGTAAGTAAATTATTTTGGGAGGTTACGACACGGTCGTTCACTTTATTAAGCTTAATGTTAACCCTTGCTGTCGTGACGGCAATTTCATCAAGATCAAAAGCCCGAACATCTTCTGCCCCAAGCATCGCTGCAGCAATACTTAGTACGCCTGAACCAGTTCCAACGTCAATTACTCTGTCTCCAGCACGAACCGTTCTTTCGAGCGATTGGATGCACATGACAGTCGTTGGGTGTGTCCCAGTCCCAAATGCCATACCTGGATCCAACTCGATAATTAATTCATCACTACTCACTGGAGTATATATTTCCCATGTGGGAACAATGGTAAATCGCTCAGATATTTTAACAGGATGATAATACTTTTTCCATGCTGTCGCCCATTCTTCTTCATTTACTTCACTGATCGTCACCTTATTTTTCCCAATATCGATGTTATGGATTACAAGGTTAGTAATAGATTCTTTAACCGCATCTACCGTTTCACCTAAGAAACTGTTTACTGGTAAGTAGGCTTTTACAATTACGCCTTCTTCAGGGTAATCATCTGGATTGAGTTGGTAGATTTCCCCGAATTGATCCTCTCTTTCCTTAATAAGTTCAAAAGGATCTTCAATAACAACACCGCTAGCACCAGCCTCGTGTAAAATATGCGATATTGGTTCAATCGCTTCGTTTGTAGTGTGGATACTAATTTCTGACCACTTCATTCTACCAACTCCAATCCTTCTACTCGCCTTTAAAGGCTCGTTTTACTTTTGAGAAAAAGCCCTCTTCATGTTCACCAATCGGTGAAGTTCCACTAAGTTCAGCAAATTCCCGAAGAAGTTGCTTTTGTTTATCTGTAAGTTTTGTTGGGGTAATTATTCGCACAATGATATGCTGATCACCTACACCATAACCACGCACATTTGGAATGCCTTTACCCTTTAAGCGGAATTTAGTTCCTGTTTGAGTCCCGCTAGGAACCTTAACCTTAACTTTCCCATGTAAGGTTGGTACTTCAATTTCAGCCCCTAGTGATGCCTGAACAAATGTAATTGGCATTTCACAATAAACATCATCGCCATCACGTTCAAAAAATTCATGCTCTCGTACATGGAAAACAATGAAAAGGTCACCAGATGGACCACCGTTAATACCCGCCTCGCCTTGACCAGTCACTCTAAGCTGCTGGCCGTCATCGATTCCTGCAGGAATTTTCACATGAATCTTCTTCCGTTTATTCACACGGCCGTTACCACCGCAGGTCGAACATTTATGTTTAATATCTTTTCCAGTTCCATTACAGTGGTTACATACGCGGCGATTTACAATTCGGCCAAATGGTGTATTTTGCTCCACATTTAACTGGCCTGTACCATGACAATGCTTACACGTCTCTGGTTTGGTACCTTTCTTTGCACCAGAACCATCACATGTTCCACATGTCTCTTCACGCGGGATTTCAATATCCGTTTCTTTCCCGAATGCAGCTTCTTCAAAAGAAATGGTCATCGTATATTGAAGGTCAGCACCTTGTCTCGGTGCATTCGGATCACGTCTTCGCGAACCTCCGCCTCCGCCAAAGAAGGTATTGAAAATATCTTCAAAACCGCCAAAACCACCGCCAAAATCTCCTCCGCCACCAAAACCCTGGTTTGGATTAGCATGGCCGAACTGGTCATATTGTGCTTTTTTCTGTTCATCGCTTAAAACCTCATAAGCCTCAGCGAGTTCTTTAAACTTATCCGCCGCATCTGCCTCTTTATTAATATCAGGATGATATTGTTTAGAGAGCTTTCGATAGGCTTTTTTAATTTCATCCTTAGAAGCGCTTTTACTTACACCGAGCACTTCATAGTAATCCCGTTTACTCATGATTACCACTCCCGAATCTGTCACATAGAGACTATTCTAACACCTTTTACAAGGTTAATGCAATGAAAAAGCCAAAGTCCTAGAGTCTGACTTTGACTTTTTCTGTAGATACATCAATTACTTTGAAAAATGATAGTCTAGCTTACGCTTTTTCTTATTTCTCGTCTTTAATTTCTTCAAATTCTGCATCGACAACATTGTCATCAGCAGCACCTGCAGAACTTCCGCCATCTGGACCTTGTGGACCTTGGCCGCCTTGCGCTTTAGCAGCTTCTTCATATAACTTAACTGTTAATGCTTGAACGATTTCTTGTAATGCATCCTTTTTAGCACGGATTCCATCAAGTTCATTTTTCTCAATCGCTTCTTTTAAGGCATCTTTCGCTTCATTTGCTTTAGCAATTTCAGCCGCATCTACCTTATCTTCAAGGTCTTTTAATGTTTTTTCTGTTGTAAAGACCAGTTGGTCAGCTTCATTACGAATCTCTACTTCTTCTTTACGCACTTTATCGGCTTCAGCGTTTTCTTCCGCTTCTCTCACCATTTTTTGAATCTCCTCATCAGAAAGACCTGTAGAAGATTTAATTGTAATTTGCTGTTCTTTATTTGTACCAAGATCTTTAGCACGAACATTTACAATACCATTTTTATCAATATCAAAGTTAACTTCAATTTGCGGTATGCCACGCGGTGCCGGCGGAATATCAGTTAATTGGAAACGGCCTAGTGTTTTATTATCATTTGCCATTGGACGTTCACCTTGAAGCACGTGAATATCAACTGCCGTTTGGCTATCTGCTGCTGTTGAGAAAACCTGTGACTTAGAAGTAGGAATCGTTGTGTTGCGATCAATCAATTTTGTAAACACGCCACCCATTGTTTCAATACCAAGTGAAAGTGGTGTAACGTCTAATAATACGACATCTTTAACATCACCAGTGATTACGCCACCCTGAATCGCTGCACCCATAGCTACCACTTCATCCGGGTTAACCCCACGGTGTGGCTCTTGTCCTGTTGCCTTTTTAATCGCTTCTTGAACAGCAGGAATACGTGTTGAACCACCAACAAGAATAACTTTATCTAATTGAGACGGGCTTAGACCAGCATCACTTAATGCTTGACGAGTAGGTACCATTGTCCGCTCCACAAGATGATTAGATAATTCATCAAATTTTGCTCTAGATAATGTTACTTCAAGGTGAAGCGGCCCAGCTGCTCCAGCAGTGATGAACGGTAGAGAAATCTGTGTTGAAGTTACCCCAGATAAATCTTTTTTCGCTTTTTCAGCTGCATCCTTTAAGCGCTGTAAGGCCATTTTATCTTTAGAAAGGTCAATTCCATTATCTTTTTTGAATTGTTCTACTAAATAATCAATAATAACTTGGTCAAAGTCGTCTCCACCTAGACGATTATCACCAGCTGTAGATTTTACTTCAAAAACACCATCGCCTAGTTCAAGGATAGATACGTCAAAAGTACCACCACCAAGATCGTATACGAGAATAGTTTGATCTTGATCTGTCTTGTCTAAACCGAATGCAAGTGCTGCTGCAGTAGGCTCATTGATAATACGCTCAACTTCAAGACCAGCAATTCTACCTGCATCTTTTGTAGCTTGACGCTCAGCATCATTAAAATATGCTGGAACGGTAATAACTGCTTTTGTTACAGGCTCACCAAGATAGTCCTCAGCATAAGATTTCAAGTATTGTAGAATAATTGCAGACATTTCTTGTGGCGTATAGTTTTTACCTTCTGCCTCCACCTTAAAATCTGTACCCATATGACGTTTAACAGACATGATGGTGTTAGGATTGGTAATTGCCTGGCGCTTTGCTACCTCACCAACTTGACGTTCACCGTTTTTAAAAGCAACAACAGATGGTGTTGTGCGGTTTCCTTCTGGATTAGGAATTACCTTTGGTTCCCCACCTTCAAGTACAGAAACACATGAGTTGGTTGTTCCAAGGTCAATACCGATAATTTTACTCATTTCCTTTTCCTCCTAAATTATGTAGGTTTATTGATTCACTTTAACCATTGCCGGACGCAGAACTCGATCTTTTATCATATAACCTTTTTGAAATTCTTCCGTCACAATATTTGAACCATAGTCTTCGTCTTCACCTTGCATTACCGCTTGATGGAAATGTGGGTCAAATTCCTTACCAACTGCTTCAATTTGTTCAACACCTTCGCTTTTCAAGGCATCAATTAAACTGCGATAAACCATATCCATCCCTTGAAGAAGTGACTTAGTTTGCTCATTATCTGCATCCAGTTTTAAGGCTCTTTCAAAGTTATCTAATGCTGGAAGCATATTAGCAGCTAATTTTTGTGCTCTATATTTTTCACTCGCCTCGCTGTCTAATCGAGTACGACGGCGAAAATTATCAAAATCCGCTTGAAGTCTTAGATAACGATTATCTGCTTCTTCTAACTTATTGATAAGCTGTTGAATCTCTGCATTATGGTCTTCATTATTTGACTCTTCGCCATTACCTTCATTCGCTTCCTCTTCTTCGGCAAAAACAGTTTCTACTGTTTCTTCCTCGGTAAGTTCAGCCTGGTCATTCATTTCAGTATTCAACTCTTCATTGATTGTGCTATTTTTATCTTTTGTCAACTTACTCACCTCCCTTAAAGGCATTTAAATTATTTATTAAATAAATTATTGTCATGGAAAGAGGGGTGAAATAAGATTTCACCCTTTGTGAACTCCAATTCGTCCACACTTACTCAATATTTCCACCACTAATATTTTTGATACAAGTTTGTTAAAACAGAAGTTAAATCCTTGCTTAAAAACTGTAGCAAACTAATTACACGGGAATATTCCATTCTTGTTGGTCCAAGGATTGCAATTGTTCCCAGTTTTTCTGAACCAACCGAATAGGCAGCTGTTATTAAACTGCAATTCTCCATCGCACTATTATTGTTTTCTGTGCCGATTTTCACATTAATACCCGCTGAGTCATTTTTGATTAAATTATAAATCCATTCTTCCTGATCAATCATTTGCAGAAGTCCGCGGATTTTGCTTACATCATGGAACTCAGGCTGGCTTAGCATATTTGTCTTTCCGCCAAAAAAGAGTTGTTTTTCATTTACTGGCATTTTTAACGAGTCGGCAATGGTATGCAACATTAGATCGTAATTATGAATATGCTGCCTTAACAACATCGCAACTTCTTTATAGATTTTATCGTTCAAATCTTCAAGATGCACACCGGCTAAACGTTCATTTAGGATATTAACTGTTTTCTCAAGATCACTCACATCCACTGTAGGCGGTAAATGAATTGTTCGATTTTCAACGTGTCCAGTATCTGTAACGAAAATCGCAACCGCAGTTTCTCTGTTCAAAGGGATAATTTGAATTCTTTTCAGCTTATTGACACTTGCAGCTGGTCCCAAAACAATCGATGTATAGTTGGTTAGTTCGGATAAAATTTTTGCTGATCTTTGAATTATTTTTTCAAACTCATAAATTTTCTCAGCAAAAATAGATTGAATGATCGAAACATCCTTTGTATTTAACGCTTGAGGCGCCAGCAAATGATCCACATAATATCGATATCCCTTTTCAGAAGGAATACGCCCTGAAGAGGTATGGGTTTTTTCAATATATCCCAGCTCCTCAAGATCAGCCATTTCATTTCGAATGGTTGCAGAACTAAATGATATCTCTTCTTTTTTCGACAAACTCCTTGAGCCGACAGGCTGTGCAGACCGAACAAAATCATCAACAATAACCTGAAGAATCAATAATTGACGATCTGTTAACACCATTCATCACCTCTGTTAGCACTCACGGAAGTCGAGTGCTAATTATATTAATAAATTATCAAAAATAGTGGGATGCTGTCAATCATTTGATGTTATCAAAAATGATTGAAATACCTCATTTCCCAATAATCGCCCTGTTTTTGTTAAATATATATGATCATTTTCAACCTTTAACCACTTTTTACCAACTAAATCCGTGATTTCTTTTTCAAAAAATTGCAGTGGATCCTTGTTAAACCTCTGGATAAATCGAGGGATTGAGACTCCATTCGCTATTCTTAAACCTAAAAACATTTCTTCTTCCATCTGTTCAGCAATAGTTACTTCATGTTCCTGGAAAACAGGAAGATGCCCATTTTCAATATGTTGCAGATATTTATTTAATGGCCCAGCATTGGAGCGCCGTTTGCCATTTATATAACTGTGAGCACCTGCTCCAAATCCATAATAATAGTTATTTAGCCAATACGTAAGGTTATGCTTACTTTCATAGCCTGGCTTAGAAAAATTACTTATTTCATATTGCTTAAATCCGTGTTTATCCATTTCCTCCATCAGGAGTTCATACATTGCTGCTTCAATATCCTCCCCCGG
The DNA here is from genome assembly GCF_038592905.1 of Neobacillus sp. FSL H8-0543. Lineage (GTDB taxonomy): Bacteria > Bacillota > Bacilli > Bacillales > Cytobacillaceae > Neobacillus. Next base: position 868,317 of record NZ_CP151943.1, read on the forward strand.
TGTAGGAAGTTTCCCTTTTTGCATCAGGTTGTAAAAGACGGTTTTTGGTTCGATTATTAATGAATAGGCAGAATAATGATTGATATCGAGTGAAAACGCCGCTGTTAATGACTTTTGAAAATCAGTGAGCGTCTGTGATGGAAGACTAAAAATTAAGTCGATACTAATGTTCTCAAAACCTACAGCTTTTGCATTATCTATTGATTGGTAAACATCCTTCGCACGATGGACACGGCCAATCTTTTTTAAGAGATCATCATTAAAGGTTTGCACGCCTATGCTAAGTCTGTTCACACCAGCATCCCTTAGTATTTGTAATTTTTCTTTTGTTAAATCTCCGGGATTTGCTTCAAACGTAAATTCATTGTTTTTCCCCAATGGCAGATGTTTGTTGATACTTTCACAAAAACGGTATAGCTGCTGCTCATTTAATGAAGTAGGAGTCCCACCACCAACAAAAATTGTTTCTAGCTTTTCTGTAGGAAATTCACGCATAGTTAAAATCATTTCCTGCTCTAATGAAAGTAGGTAGTCATCTACCGGCTGCCCTTTTAGAAACACTTTATTAAAATCACAATAATGGCAAATATGTTCACAAAAAGGAATGTGCAGATAGGCAGCGTTAATCATTTGTATACACCTTCTTTTCTAATAACAAAAAGAGGCAGGATTTCGCCTGTAATTAGACTTGTCCATACCTCCTGCTAGTTTTTTACTTTTTGGAATTGGAATCATCCATCTTTAAGACTGCCATAAAGGCTTCTTGCGGAACCTCGACAGAACCAACCTGTTTCATCCGTTTTTTACCTTCTTTTTGTTTCTCTAGCAATTTACGCTTTCGGGAGATATCTCCACCGTAACATTTAGCTAAAACATTTTTACCCATCGATTTAATCGTCGACCTAGCAACAATTTTTTGTCCAATCGCTGCTTGAATAGGGACTTCAAATTGTTGTCTTGGAATTAATTCCTTCAATTTTTCAACAATTGCTTTTCCGCGTTCATAGGCAAAATCATTATGAACTATAAAGCTTAATGCGTCCACTTTTTCCGAATTTAGCATGATATCCATTTTAACCAATTTAGAGGTTTGGTAGCCGATAAGTTCGTAATCAAAAGAAGCATAGCCCCTTGTGCTTGATTTTAATTGATCAAAGAAATCATAGACAATTTCAGCCAATGGGATTTCATACTTAATACCTACACGATTTTCGGCTAAGTACTCCATATCCATGAAATTACCGCGCTTTTGCTGACAGATTTCCATAATCGTCCCAACATATTCATTTGGAGCCATCATTGTGGCTTTAACATACGGCTCCTCCAAGTGATCAATCTTTTGTGGGTCTGGCAGGTTTGACGGGTTATCCACTTTCAATTGTGTGCCATCTGTCATATAGACATTATAGATTACACTTGGTGCAGTCGTAATTAAATCAATCTTGAATTCCCGTTCAATCCGCTCTTGAATAATCTCCATATGGAGGAGCCCTAAGAATCCACAGCGGAAACCAAAACCAAGCGCTTGGGATGTTTCTGGTTCAAATTGAAGTGATGAATCATTTAACTGAAGTTTTTCAAGGGCATCACGTAGATCATTAAATTTAGCCGTATCAATGGGATACAAACCACAATATACCATCGGATTAAGCTTTCGATAACCTGGAAGCGCCTCTTTCGTACCATTCTTAGCATTGGTAATTGTATCCCCGACGCGTGTATCTCCGACGTTTTTAATTGCAGCCGTTAAGAAGCCTACATCACCAACGGATAACTCATCACGCATTGTCGCTTTCGGGGTAAATACTCCGACCTCGTTTACTTCGAATTCTTTGCCGGTTGCCATCATTCTAACCTTATCCCCGACTTTTATGGTACCTTCAAAAACGCGAATATAGGCAACAACGCCACGATATGCGTCGTACAAGGAATCGAAGATCAGTGCTTTTAATGGAGCCTCAGGATCACCTGTTGGTGCAGGGACTTTTTCCACTACCTGCTCAAGTATATCTTCTATCCCGATTCCTGCTTTTGCCGATGCTAAAACAGCTTCAGAAGCATCTAAACCGATAACTTCTTCAATTTCGCCGCGGACTCTCTCTGGATCCGCACTAGGAAGGTCAATTTTATTAATAACCGGCAGGATTTCAAGATTGTTGTCGAGGGCAAGGTAGACATTCGCTAGTGTCTGTGCTTCAATTCCTTGCGCTGCGTCAACTACCAAAACAGCCCCTTCACAAGCGGCAAGACTTCTAGATACCTCATACGTAAAATCGACGTGTCCTGGTGTATCGATCAGATGGAAGGTATATTCTTCACCATCTTTTGCTTTGTAGGTTAACTGAACGGCGTTTAACTTTATCGTAATCCCGCGTTCTCTCTCAAGATCCATTGAATCTAAGAGTTGCTCTTTCATTTCGCGGGAAGTTAATGCATTGGTTTTTTCTAAGATACGGTCAGCCAATGTTGATTTCCCGTGGTCAATATGGGCAATGATTGAAAAGTTTCTTATTCTCGATTGTCGTTTCATTCTTTCTTCTTTGTTCATGTTGTTCACTCCTACTATAACTCACACATGTAAACTATTTTTGATTATATCAGTACACCTTTCAAGATTCAATTAAAAACAAAAAGCGGAAGCGCCCGTTTAGCGACGTATGGACTGGAGCGCTCCGCATGAGATAAAGGAAACACGGAGCTATAGTCGATTCGATGTTGACTTATCGTAAGGAGGAGAGCGAAGTCCACTAGTCGCTGGGCGCTGGAGCTAGATTCAAAAAAAATTATCATTTTACCGTAAAATAGCGGTACCCTTTAGAGGTACCGCTTTGGATTGTTTATTCTGTGAAAAGATTAATCATTTTTTCTAATGATTTCGCTACCCCATCAGATATACTCTTTCCCATGGTTGAGAAAAAATTATACGCGCTCATTTCTTCAAGCTTCCGTTTTTTATCGTCGATGTTGTGGCTCGAAATCTCTTTTCCGAGAAAAGTTGCGCTTAATTGCTTTTCATTTTCATCTATGGCAATGGCTTTTTGGAAATTTATGTCTTCATAGCCCTTCATCTTATGGATACCTTCGTTTGCCAACTGCATCCCAGCTAAAACTATAAAGAACATCATTCCGGCAACAAATATGGATTTTAGCATAAATATCTTCATAACCTTGCTCCTAAGCGTCTATTGTTCATCCGCTGGCTGCTCGACCTCATAATTTACTTTTTCTGCTTGCCAAAAGTATTCACTAAAGACATCTGCAAGCGCATCAGCTGAACGATTTAATTCTTCAAACGTATTATCAACGCCACCAAATTCGATTAATAATGCATTCTCGGAAAGGTTCTGATTGTAGACACCATTTTGGCCGCTACCTTGGTTCATCATAACCCCATAGCTTATCCCTTTATATTTTTCTTCCAATAATTCATGAAGGTCTTTGGCTAACTTTAGATTTTTTTCATAGTTAGGATTTTTTCCTCCAACTACAAAAACAAGTTGGGCATAGGGCTTTCCATTAATTATCGGAGTTGTTTTATCTTTTCGGCGGGCATCACGATGTATATCGATAAAATAGTCTAAATCACGATTGGAAGCCATCGCTGACTTTACTAATTCTCCTGATTTCGAATACGTATTAGCCATCTTTACAGTGCCCATCACATCAAATTTATCAACAGAAGTCCCAATTCCTCTTTCCTCTAAGCTTTCTTTTAAATAATCTCCAATTTTTGTTACATTTACTTGTGAATGATAGGCAAGATTAGGGTCCTTTACCCCTTTTAAGTAAGGTAAATAAGACTCCTGATTATGTGTAAAGTAGAGGTGAACAACCTTTTTAACTCCAGTTGTAAGTGAAGGCTGTGGTGGCTTTTCTCCGCTTCCGCTATTCTCAATTTCTTCTAAATTTTGTAGTGCTGCCTCTCGCTCCGCTTTCATAATTTCAAGCGGCGGAGAAGACTCCGTTGGCATATTTGTATAATTTGAGCCTTCTCCTGCGACAACAATCTTCCCATCAAACTGATAAAACCCAGGTAGTTCTCTTCCTAACAGACTTCTAGGATCGTCTAAATTGATATTGCTCGTTAGCTGAAAAATTAGGCTTGTAAGTTTAGGACTCGCAGTTAAGTCCTCTTCAACCTTTAAAAAATGATGATTCTCCCATGCCATTAATTGATAGAGCAATTTCCCGTTCACATCACTTGTCGCTGTGTTCACGGACGATGACATAGGTCTATACTGGGGCTTTAATGAGGTTAACAACCCGCTAATCGAAAACACCAAAACGATAAACAATAAAAGTGCCGAGATAATTTTAATGAGATTTGTCCCTTTTACGATTACAAACATTCCAGGAGTCCTAGCAATTTTCATGGTTCCACCTCGCAATTTGATTCTAGTAAATACTTATGACATTACTAGAATTGCTAGAACCATTATTCTATTTTCCGAGGACCACACTGTCATCAAACTATTTTATCTCTCAAGGGAACGATTCTTCGAGTATCGTTACCGTTGACCGCCCTAATTCCCCCTCAAAGGAACGATTCGAAAAAAATGCCCTCTAAAAAAGAACTTACCTTGTATAGAAACCTGCATTATCCTGGTTAACAGCTGTGTGGAGTGAGGAATTTAACCCGTTAGCAATTAAGTTTGCCATATCCTCTATAAAAACATCTACTTCCTTTGGTGTAACCATTAAATTATGCCCGATTGGCGCTAGCACCTCATAAATCAACTTACGTTTTTCTTCATCGGACAATGTTCCTATCATTCCCAAAAAGGTCTGGCGCTGTTTCTCATCTGGTAAGTCTTCATCCGTTAGCTTTCTGCGTTTTCCAAAGGACATCCCAGCAGGTGCAAGTGATCTCGAAGGGCGATTTCCCTCCTTTAATTCCTTGCCAAAATGCTTTAAGATAAAGTCAATCGTGTCGCTCGTTATGGACACGGCATCAACAACGGTTGGCACACCAATAGCAATAACAGGGACACCAAGTGTTTCCTTACTCAATTCTTTTCTTTTGTTTCCAACTCCTGAACCGGGATGAATACCCGTATCAGAAACCTGAATCGTCGAATTTACCCTTTCAATCGATCTTGCTGCTAATGCATCAATCGCAATCACAAAATCCGGTTTTGTTTTTTCGACTACACCAAAGATAATGTCGCTCGTTTCAATCCCCGTTAATCCCATTACACCAGGCACTAAGGACCCAACGGAGCGATAGCCCTCCTCAACATTTTCAGGCTGCAATTCAAACAAATGCCGGGTAATTAAAAGGTTCTCACATACCATTGGACCAAGCGCATCAGGGGTTACATTCCAATTCCCAAGACCAACAACAAGGCATTTGTCATCTTTTTTAATTCCTGTGCCCTCTAAAAAGTGCGAAAACTCCTTAGCAAAAATCTCCTCTACCTTATGTTGCAATTCCGTGTCCTGCTGCCTGATCCCTTGGACTTCAACCGTTAAATACCTTCCAGCCTTTTTCCCAAGCTGTTTTGCCCCCTCGTCTGTAACCTCCACAAGTGAAACTTTAATATCATCAACATCTTTTTCTTTGATAATGACTCCTTCAATTTGAGAAAGATTCTCCTCCTGATGAACACCTTCTCGCCCTGCAATGACCATTTCCCTAGCCTCTATTGCCAAGTCCGTTCGAATCGAGTACTTGCTTAAATCAATATTCTCATTTTTCATTTATGTCGCCCCTATCTGAATTTCTAATTAGAAACTATTCCCTATTTTTGCCCCTTTTCCGCTAAAACATTCAAGATATTCATTCTTAAAAAATAATCTAGTATTGCAATATAGGCTTTCGTTTGATAAAATATCTCTTGTTCTGAATTATTATTTATGAATGTAAAGTCGAGTTCATATAAGTCTCGATTCTCTGTAGGAGGTGAAAGTAATGCCTAACATTAAATCTGCTATTAAGCGTGTAAAAACTACTGAAGCTCGCAATGCTCAAAACACTGCAGCGAAGTCTTCAATGCGTACTGCTGTTAAAAAAGTAGAAGCTGCGATTACAGTAAACGATGCTGCAACTGCTAAAGAAAGTTTCGTTTCAGCTGCAAGTAAATTAGACAAGGCAGCTTCAAAAGGTCTTATCCACAAAAACGCTGCTGCACGTAAAAAATCACGTCTTGCTAAAAAAGCTAACGCGCTATAATACGAGCCCGTAAAAAAACGATTCCTTGTTTAGGAATCGTTTTTTTGGTGCTGTTAAAAGAAATAATAAAATAATTTATTTTGGATAACTTTGAAATAGTTATCTGAATCCAGCTCCACAAGAGTAAGCTTCGGGAGCGAAGCATCGCACGAAAGAAAAGCGGTAGCTTTTCTGAGGAGCGCCCAGCGACTAGTGGACTTCGCTCTCCTCCTTACGATAAGTCAACATCGAATCGACTATAGCTCCGTGTTTCCTTTATCTCATGCGGAGCGCTCCACAAGGAAGGCTTCGGCAGCATAATCATCGCACGAAGAAAAAGCGGTAGCTTTTTCGAGGAGTCCATACGTCGCTAAACGGGCGCTTCCGCCTTTTGTTTTTTATCTTTTTAATTTAAACAATAGCATTTCAACGAGTAAGGACTTGTTCATGCCCCCAGTTTTCATTTGGTAGTCGGCATCTGCAAGTAAGGTCATCAAGTTGGTCAATTCTTCATCAGTGAATTTATTTGCTTGTCCAGCTGCTAATTTTACCCTAAATGGATGGGTTTTCAGGTAGCCAGCAATTTGCTGCTGTCCATAGCCTTTTCTTGAAAGCTCCTTCACCTGATAAATGAGTCGAAATTGCCCAGCAAGCAAAGCAAGGATTTTGATGGGCTCCTCATTTTGTTTTAATAAATCATAATAAATTCTTAAGGCATCTTCAAGCTTACGCTGTACTACTTTTTCAATTAAGGTAAAAATGTTTTGCTCAAGTGATCTTGCTACTAATTTCTCTACTAATGCACTATCAATTTGTTTTTCTTCCGCTGCATATAAAGCTAGTTTATCGACTTCATTGGTAAGCATAAACATGTTTGTGCCCACAAGGGTAATTAATAACTCAAGAGCATCAGGGGCAAATACAATCCCATTTCCCTTTGCTCTATCCTTTATCCAATTCTTTAGTTCATACTCATTAAGCCTTTTTGCTTCAACTATTTGAGCCGTTCTTTTTATTTGTTTTGTAATTTTCTTTCGTTCATCAAGCTTTTCATATGGAGCAGAGATAACCAATACAGTGTATGGCGCTGGCTCCTTTAAATAGGCTTCAAACTTTGCAATATTGTGGTCAATCTTTTCTTTCGTCTTTTCTGCAGTTAAGAATGATGGATTATGTAAAAAAATCACTTTTTTTTCACCAAAAAACGGAAGGGTTTCTGCATCTTCCAAAGCCGCGTCAATCGGAGTTTCCGTTAAATCATACGTGCTAAAGTTAAAATCCTTCTCTTCCTCATTTAAAACTGTATTTAAAAGCAACTGCTTCGTTTCGTTTATTAAAAACGCCTCAGTTCCATATAATAAATAAACAGGAGCAAATTCCCGTTTCTTAATTTGTTTCCATATATCTAATACCATTTGTCCAAGCTCCCTCCGTTCACTTACCACATACCTATCGTAAAGAAGCTTGGACATTTTGACAAGTGTTTAAAGGGAATTGACGACTTTTCGAACAAGCGCCAATTCCCAATCTATGATGAACGCCGGTAACATAAAGCCCTAGGATCTTTAATTACCTGGCGGAGTTCCTTGTGTAAGATTAGTGTCACCTTATTGGATTAAAGTATTTGTGTAAACTCTTGTCAAATGAGGAAAGCAGATGGATGTATGCTGGATTTTTTCAGCCAAATAGCTTATACTAAAATGTGATATAGGAGGGGTAGCTTGTGAATGAATTTGAAAAAAATGTGCAGAGTAAACGTAACGATTTAATTGATTCAGGGATAGGGTTTGTCGTTTCTTTTGGTTTTTTTGCAACCATATTTATTATTGGAACGGTCATCAGTGTTATTGGTTCTTAATGAGCGTTACATATTATGTTCTCGAAGACTACATAAAAACATGTAGTCTTTTTCATTTTCCTTAGTGTTTATATGGGTATCCTATGGCAGAAAGACTGAAAAGGTTCCTTCCTCCTGATAAAATCGGTATGTGATTGCCCCATGCTTATCGGTACGGTAAACCGCAATCGAGTTTAACCGTTCTAACACTTCATAATGAGGATGACCATAGCGATTTTTTTCACCAGCAGATAGTAAGGCAACCTTTGGTTTTATCTGATTAATAAACCTTTCGCTTGTCGATGTTTTACTCCCATGATGACCTGCCTTTAAAACATCAATAGTCATTTGCGGATATTTCATTATTATATTTTCTTCTCCTGCTTGGTCAAGGTCACCGCCAAAAAACCAGTTAAGTCCTCCTGCTTGGGCAAAAATAGCAATCGATCCGCTATTTCGCTCACCTTCATAATTTTTTTCAGGCGCAAGGACATAGAATATTGTTTTCCCGCTATTCCATTGTCCTCCTTCTGATATCTTCACAACAGGAATTCCTTTTTTCCTAGCCAACTGAACGAGGGATTCTTCCGTTTCGGAGGGTTCAGCAACGGAGGGCATGACAAGTTGCCCGACTTTCAGTTCAGAGAGAATCGAAAAAGCACCGCCAATATGATCCATATCTCCGTGTGTAAGAATTAGTTTATCAATTCTAGTGATTCCTTCCCCTTTTAAAAAAGGGACGACTATATCCCTCCCAACCTCATATGGTTTTTTCTTACGTTTCCATTCTTCCTCTGGAAATGAAATCGTTCCTCCAGTATCAATTAGGTAAGTTCCTCTTCGAAAAGGAAGATCAATTAAAATGCTATCACCTTGTCCAACATCAATCATCGTTACTTCCCCAACGGGATTCAGCCAATTCCAGGTAGTCTGAAAAAGGAGTACGACTAGAAGCAAGGAAATTCCATGCTGCTTTTTCTTTTTATAGGGTTTAGCCTCCCAAATAAGAAAAATCACGAAAATCAATACCAAATATATTAGAAGAAAAAGTGCATTTGGCCTTCCAGGAATAAACTGGGCAAATGTAATCCTTGATAAATGCTCGATAAGTTCGTCGAAAACTTTGATTACGTTTATTAGTAATTTAATAAAAATATCAGGCAGATCCCCAAAGATCATTTGGAGGAAGAAGAAAATATACAGTCCTGGCAGATAGATAAAGGAAAAAAGTGGGATGTAGACAAGGTTTGCTACAATGCTTATAAAGGAAACTTCGAAAAACTGATAAAGTAAAATCGGCAATGCGCATAATTGGGAGATAACTGAAGTCACTAGCATAATTTGGAGATAGTTTGAATAACGCGGAAAAAGGTAGGTAGATGACAAGATAATCCCAAAGCTTACAGTAAATGATAATTGAAAGCCTGCGTCAAATATAATCATTGGCGAAAAAAATAAATAAATCATTAATACGAGGCAAATGGCATCAATTGGGATAAGTTTAAGCTGCCACTTCCATTTTATGCTTATTAAAACAAGGCAGATCATCATCGCAGCTCGAATGACGGAAGGCGACGCACCTGTAAGAATTACATAAATAGGAAGAAGAAAAAGGAGAAAGTTCATCATAAACTCCCTTGTTAATCCAAAACGGATACCAAGGTAAAATATCATGCCGATTAATAAGGAAACGTGAAGACCTGAAATTGCTAATAAATGAACGATGCCAGTTTTTTGATAATCGGATAATAAATCAGGATCAAGTAAACTTCGATCACCGAATATTAGAGCGGCTGAGAGGGAAGCAATTTCTGACGGGAATGTATTCTCGAGGTAGTTAGTTCCAGTAAAACGAAGCTGTTTAACGAGCATTAAGGGAGTTCTTTTCAAAGGAGAACAGCTATGAAGGGGATTTTCTGTTTCAAGCACCCAATAAGTTTGTTTTCTAGATAAATACAGGCTGTAGTTAAAGGCATTAGGATTTTTAGCAATAGAGGGTTTCGATAATTTTCCAGATACTTTACAAACATGTCCCAAAAAACTAGTTGCCTTTAGTCTCTTTTTCTCAGCCTCTGATTTTATTTTATAACGCAGCAGCAGCTTTTCATTAAATCTTTTATCACTTGCTATTACTTGAAGTAAATCGCCATCTATTCTTGTATTTTCCTTATACTCGAGATAGAAAATTGCGGTGGAATCAGGAATGGTTGTGGAATTTTTTGCTTCTGCCAAAATACCTACAAACATGAAAGATAAAAAGATGCAGAAAACGAGGCCCAACTGATGCTTTGTATAGCGTTTATTTTTGAATAAGAACATCAAGTAGATGACCATGAGCAAGAAGAAGGGAAGTAAAAAAACTAGCGCGGAAAGGACTCCTATTAATGCTGCAATTGCAAAATAAACATATTTGCCATTCATATAATATTCTCCAATTATCATAGCGCCAGTTTAAACCGGCGCTATGGTAGTGTTTTTGTGTTATTGTGTAATTTTACCAAGATCAATGATCGAATCCTTAAGGATTACCTTCTCAGTTCTTACATCCGCTTGCATGAATAATTCAATCGCATAGGGATGATTCTTATAATCCTCTGCATAATAAACTGTTTTAATACCCGCTTGGATGAGGGCTTTACAGCATTGCAAACAGGGAAAGTGGGTAACATAAATTTCTGCCCCAGTAGTTGGGACTCCAAATTTTGCACATTGCAGCAGTGCGTTCATTTCCGCATGAATTGTCCTAACGCAATGGTTATCAATTACATAACAGCCTTTGTCAATACAATGGTCCCCTCCTGCAATCGAACCGTTGTAACCGCCCGCAATGATGCGCTTGTCCCTAACAACGGTTGCTCCCACAGTTAATCGTGTACACGTGCTTCGTAATGCAAGCAAATGGCTTTGTGCCATAAAATACTGATCCCAAGAAATACGTTCCACTTTTCCAACTCCTCCAAATTTCAATCTTTATATAAGTGTACTGTTACACCCTTCTTATCGTCAATTACACATTTAATTGACACTAATCGAATCCTTTAGCTTTTCATAGGTTTTATCGCCTATTCCGCTAATATTTTTTATATCCTCGATTGTTTTAAAGGAACCGTTTAATTCGCGGTATTCAATGATTGCAGATGCTTTTGCCGGACCAATACCTGGTATGTCCTGTAATTGGGTCTCGTCCGCCTTATTGATATTTATTTTATCGCTTGAACCATTCTGTGTCATTGATCCGCCAGGTACTGCAAGTCCCTCCTCTCCCTTGGCAGGGATATAGATTACCATAGCATCTTGGACATGTTCAGCAAAGTTAACTTGGCTTACATCTGCATTTTCAGTTAATCCTCCAGACCGATTGATTACATCAATGACCCTTTCCCCACTGCTAGATTGATAAACTCCTGGCTTTTTCACTTGTCCTTTTACATCAACGATAATTTTTTCAGGTTCCTGTATTGTTGTTTGTTGTGTCTTTCCCTCCTCGATAGGAAAGCTATTTTCAATTTCACTAACAGTGGTGATGGAAGATGGTTCAGTTTCATTGATGAAAAAATAATAAATACCTCCTAATCCAAATATGGCTGCAACTAATACGTAAAGCCATTGCTCTTTCAACCAGTCTTTCAAAATGAATCCATCCTTTCTTATGGCATATTTTACTATCATTTTTCATAAGGTAATTAGAGAAACTGCAGGCGAAGGAGGGGCGGAAAATATGAAAATAGGTATCATTGGCACTGGGAATATGGGAAGGATTTTGGTGGAGGCTTTAATTGATGGAGATGCCGTTTTACCTTCTTCAATGGTGATAACGAATCGAACGAAACAAAAAGCGATAGTACTTAAAGATAAATATAAAAATTTGTCGGTTGAGGAAAATGCAGCAGAAGTTGCTTCTCGATCCGATTTAGTGTTTATTTGTGTAAAACCGCATGATGTCTATAAAATTCTTGATGAAATTAATCCGTATCTGACCCCAAAAAAATGTATTATCTCGATAACAAGTCCGATTAATACAAGTCAAATCGAAACAAAGGTTGCTTGTTCAGTGGTTAGGGCAATTCCCAGTATCACAAACCGGGCGTTAGCGGGTGTTTCATTACTAACATATGGAGAAAATTGCAGTGAGGTTTGGAAGACGAATGTGGCAAACCTTTTTACGAAGATATCAATTCCGGTAACGATTGATGAAAAAATCACACGAGTGGCGTCAGATATTGTTAGCTGCGGTCCTGCGTTCTTCAGCTACCTGCTCCAGCGCTTTATTCTTGCTGCTGTAAACGAAACGGAGATTGATGTAAATACAGCAACTGTGATGGCTAGTGAAATGATTGTTGGTCTTGGAGAGCTTTTAAGACAAGGGCATTATACCTTACCGTCTTTACAGGAAAAGGTTTGCGTAAAGGGTGGTATTACCGGTGAGGGAATCAAAATATTGGAGAGCGAGCTTGGTGATGTCTTTGAACATCTTTTTCAGGCCACTCATGAAAAGTTCCATGATGATTTACAGAAGGTTGGCTTGCAGTTCTCAAAATAATAATTCGCTATCTTATAGAAAACTCCTTTAAAAAAACCATCTTTATTTTTAATAAGATGGTTTTTTTCTTGCTATAAAAAAGATTCTTTCAGAATCCGTCTTTGGAGCATCATTTTCAAAGTCTGCACAAACCTCAAGTAAGTCAAATCCAGCTTCCTCCAGCCAATCTCTATACTGTTTGTCAGAATAGGTTCTTTGAATGTGAAGTTCATCAAACCGGTCATATTTCCCGGTCTGTTCATCTAAAAGGAAAAAACTAAGCTCATGCTCGACACTATTCGGCCCTTCACCTGGAAAGCTATTCCAAATGTACGACAATCGATCTTCTGCCTGTGCAAAGGTTTGATGAATGAAGCCATGTGAAATTTTATGGATGGAGTGAACATCAAAAAAGAAAAGTCCCCCCGCCTTTAAATGTTGAAAAACATTTGAAAAAGTATCAGTTACCTCACGATCAGATTGTAGGTAATTTAACGAATCACAGAAAATACCGATGATATCAAATTGTCCGTGCCCTTCTATGTCGGCCATATTTTGCTCAAAGAAAGGGATTAGCAGACCTTCTTCCTGAGACTTTGCCTGGGCAACCGCTAGCATATCTGAGGACAAATCAACACCGGTAACGTCATACCCCTCTTTAGCAAACCGGATGGAAAGCTGGCCGGTGCCGCAGGCTAAATCAAGTAAGCTTTTTCCTTCCACATGATACTCAATCAGCTTTTCTTTAACGAACCTTACCCATTCATCGTAAGGGGCATCCTGCATTAGTTCATCGTAAAAATAGGCAAATTGCTCATAGCTCATGTGTTAAGCTCACTGAGTATATCCTCTATCGGTGCATCTCCCCATAATCTTTCCAGCTTATAATAGCCTCTTTCCTCACGATGAAAGACGTGAGCAACGACATCCCCAAGATCAATTAATACCCATCTTGCTTCATCAAAACCTTCGATTCTTTTTACATCATAACCATTTTCTTCAGCCTTATCTTTCATTTCTTTAGCAATCGCCTGTACTTGCTTATCAGAATTACCATGACAAATAATAAAGTAATCTGCAATGGATGAAATACCCTCCATATTTAAAGCTAATATATCTTCTGCTCTTTTATCATCTGCAGCCTTCACAGCTATTTTTAATAAATCTTGATTATTCATTCATCAATCCTCCAGTTTTTTTACTAAATCATTATACGTATGAAAGGTGTCAGGATATACAGCCTGCGACTTTTTCATTAAAAATTGAATCGTATTATGGACAGCTTTTATTAAAGCTTTATCCAAACTTTCTTTGGCCAATTCTCTAACTTCCTCGACCCCGGGAAAATGGCGTCCAGGTTCTATATAGTCTGCTAAATAGATAATCTTTTCAAGCAGTGTCATCCCGGGTCTTCCGGATGTATGCCAGCGAATAGCATCTAAAACTTCTGGGTCGGTTACTCCAGTTTCAACTTCAACAAGATAAGCTCCAACAGGGGCGTGCCATAACTCAGGGTTATAATGAAGCAGATCCTCTGAAAATCCCTGTTTAATAATTATTTGCTTCATTTCTTCTTTTTGACGGAATTTTGCATAATCATGAAAGATTGCAGCCAATTCTGCCTTTTGTTCATCGGCACCATATTGCTTTGCCAAGGCGATTGCAGTGACCATCACACCTAAGGTATGTTGGTACCTGTGCTCAGTTAATTGTTCTTTTACAATTTTTAAGGCCGCATCACGTTCCATATAACTGTTTCTCCTTGATATACTTGATAACCCTGTCAGGTAATAAATATCGGAGCGTCTTTCTGGATTTTACTCTCTCTCGAATGACACTGGATGAAATATCAAATGCCGGAACATCGACATAAATGACTGGATATTCTGTTTTAAGACTATATTTGGGTCTCTCAACCCCAACAAATTGTACAAGATTAACCAGGTCATCGATTTTATGCCACTTCGGCAGATACTCAATCATATCCGCCCCAATAATAAAGAAGAATTGATGGTTTGGATATTTTTCATTTAATAATTTCATCGTATTAACTGTGTATGAAGGACCTGATCTTTCTAGCTCAATCGTTTCAATTCTGAAATTTGTATTTCCTTCAATTGCGAGCTCGAGCATTTCCAAACGCTCTTGATTTTCAACAAAATCCGACTTCCTTTTATGAGGAGGCTCTTGGTTAGGCATAAACCAAATTTCATCAAGCCTAAGTTCAGATAGTACCTCATTGGCTATCAAAAGGTGACCATTATGGGGGGGATCAAATGTCCCTCCCAATATCCCAATCTTACTCATGAATCTGCCTCCTTCATTGTGTAATTTAGGGAAGCTTAATTTGCTTTTTCTCCACCGATTCTTTGTACAGAACAATGGTATTTCCAATTACTTGAACGATTTCAGCACCTGCACCCTTAGCAAGCTGCTCTGCAACAACAGTCTTATCTTCCTCACAATTTTGCAGAACGCTTATTTTAAATAGCTCTCTTGCTTCTAGAGCCTCAGCTACCTGCTTAATCATATTTTCATTAACCCCACCCTTTCCTACTTGAAAAATAGGATCCAAGTGATGGGCTTGTGAACGCAAAAATCTTTTTTGCTTACCTGTTAACATTTTGTGTGCCTCCCAGCTGTTTTAAAACATTCTCTTTCATTCGTTGTACGTCAGGGGTGATTCCTGTCCATTTTTCAAAGGCTAATGCACCTTGATAAACAAACATGTCCAATCCATTTTGGGTAGTTGCACCCCTTTGTCTTGCTTCTTTTAAAAGCTTTGTTTCTAGTGGGTTGTAAATAATATCACATACCAAGGCATGAGGATTTAGGTTTGTAATCATTAACGGTTGTTCCAAAACTTTCGGGGACATACCAATCATGGTTGTTTGAATGATTACATCATAGTCTTCTAAATGATTATTAGCATCATTTAAGGCTAACGCTCTTGACGATACTTCAAATGGGCATGCCTCAATAAGTTCTTCCGCCTTTTCAATCGTGCGATTAGCAATATCAATGACTTGCGGCTTATTATAGGCTAAAGTAAAATAAATCGCTCTTGCTGCCCCGCCTGCACCAATTACCAAAACCTTACGATCGGATATGGAAGGGAGATAGGTAGATAACCCTTTTAAAAACCCCAGTCCATCGGTGTTGTAGCCGACAAATCTTCCGTCCTCATTTACCACCGTGTTAACAGCACCAATGCTCATTGCCAATTCATCGACTCCATCTAATAATGGAATGATTGTACTTTTGTGTGGCACAGTCACATTAAATCCAGATATTCCGATGGCTCTTAAGCCCAGAATGGCAGCTTTTAAATCCTCACTCTTCACTTGGAAAGGATGATAGGCTGCATCCATTTGATAATAAGAAAATAAATCATTATGCATAATCGGTGACATGGATTGACCGATTGGATCTCCCAAAACTGCATAAAGCTTCTTCATCCGTTTCTCCCCATTTCCATTGCCACAAAACCTTTAGTTAGATTAACGACTTGCGGAGTAAGGTTTGAACACCTTTGGGCACATACGCCACTACCTTTGCCCCTGGTTCATTTACCGTAATCCACCCGAGTCCTGAAAAGACCACGTCCGTTTTTGCCTCTTTAATCATAAATTCTTGTTTTACGAGTTCAGGAAAAGTGTCCATTTGATCTTTTCGCGGTGGTGCTAACATTTCTCCCACATGGTTTTGATAAAGTTCTTCTGCATTTTCTGTTTTCGTCCGGTGAATATTTAATTCATTCGACACATGACACACAAAAGACCTTCTTCCGCCACTTACATAATCAAAACGTGCTAATCCACCAAAAAACAATGTTTGTCCCTCATTTAATTGGAACACCTTCGGTTTTATTTCTTTTTTAGGTGTGATAATTTTTAAATCTTTTTTATCTACAAAGTGCGCCATTTGATGATGATTGATAATCCCTGGTGTATCTATTAATGCTTTTTCATCATCTAAAGGAATTTTTATTACATCCAAAGTTGTACCAGGAAAATGAGAGGTCGTGATTACATCCCCTTCACCAGTTACTTCCTTTATGATTCGGTTAATAAATGTAGATTTCCCTACATTTGTACATCCGACAACATAAACATCTTTTCCTTCACGCAACCTATCAATTGCTGTAGCAGTTTCCTTAATAAATTTCCCCTTCTCGGCACTTACAAGGAATACCTCTTCAGGCCTCAAGCCAAGCTCCTTCGATTCATGCTTCATCCAATTGATTAATTTATTTGGATTAATCGATTTTGGCAGTAAATCAACCTTATTGCCCACAAGTAAAACTTTGTTATTACCGACAAACCGATGTAAGCCTGGCAGCCAGCTGCCATTGAAATCAAAAATATCAACAATCATTACAATTAGTGCATTGGTTTTTCCAATGCCATTGAGTATTTTTAGGAAGTCATCATCCGTCAAACTAACATCTTGAACTTCATTATAATGCTTTAAGCGAAAACATCGCTGACAGATTATCGTATCCTTTTCAAGTGCAGACATTGGAGCATATCCTAATTCAGCGGGATTTTCCGTTTGGACACCCACTCCGCACCCCATGCATAAATATTCCTGTTGTTCACCCAAACTTTATTCCTCCCACTGTAATAGACCTTTTTTCCGGAACCAATTTAAAATCCTTCGTTCAGCGAAGCGATTAAATTTTGTAAAAAAACCATCTGTTTGTGCAACAGGCACAACTAGAATCGTGTGAAATCCACTCCGGTTCCCACCTAAAACATCTGTTAGTAATTGATCACCGATAACGACTGTTTCTTTCTTATTAATTCCCATTTGGGAAAGAGCTTTATTGAACGCATGGATAAACGGCTTTCGTGCCCGAAAGATAAACGGTATTTGTAACGGATCTGAAAACGCCTTGACACGTTCTTCATTATTATTAGAGACAATCGTAACAAGGATATTATTATTTCTCATACCCTCGAACCATTTAATTAATTGAGGTGTGGCATTTGGACGATCCCATTCCACAAGAGTATTATCCAAATCGGTGATAATTCCCTTTATCCCTCTTTCTTTCAAATGTTCGGGAGTTATATCCAGAACGCTCTTCACATGTTCATCAGGTAAAAATTTCTTTAACACTAAGTTTACACCTCATTAATTTAGCTATAATTCATCTACTTGTAGCTTTTCTGTACCATCATAACCAATTTTAACCTTTGTTTCAAAACAAACTAATTAATGCTTTGGTTCTTTTTTTCTTATTCCACTTATTGTTTGTCAAATTACAATAATACATGAGAAAGAACGTTAGTACCTTACAAAATAAACATTTTTTAAAAAAAGATGTATAAAACCAAAAATATTTTTCGACAAATTTTCTGTTTTTTACCGCCTGTGGATAAAGTTATTAACAAAATACCAATTGCATTCGTTACTTTTTGATACTTTATAAACAAATTACTAACAAGTTATCCACCATTAATTGTGAATAATTGGAAAGGTTGTCCTCAATAAGTAAATTTGGTAGATTTAGGGTACAGCAATTGTACCTACCATTTTATGCTTAACAGCTTTCATTTAGAACCAATTATTTCACTAGGGAGGTGCCTTCCGACTTGCGTAATCTGTCAGATGAGTTATTAATTGAATCCTATTATAAAGCTAGAGAACTAAATCTAAGTTCTGAGTTTATTCACCTCATTGAAAAGGAAATTCGTCGTCGTTCCCTTTATAACAAAATGAAAATATCTTCTTAAAACTTATATATGCCCTTAAAGGGCTTTTTCTTTTTTCTAAATGATTTGTTATAGTGACCGTTGATTTCCGCTCCAGTCAACTTAGTTATAAATCAACAATAACTTTTAACTAAGTTTTCTTGAAAATATAGCTTAGTACTATTTACTAATTACTCCTAGTTTTTCCCCCATTTTTATCTCCTTAGGTGTATGAATAGACGGATCCAATTTAAATATTCCTTGTTCGAATAACAGTACTACCGTCGAACCAAAGGTAAAATACGCCATTTCCTCACCCTTTTCAAGCACGGTTCCACCATGTGTCATTTCAATCGAATTCACAAACATCGCACCCACCTTAACAACTGCCACATGGCCTGACCTGGTCTCTACCTCGGTAATGACCCGATAGTTTTTTGCCAGTGTTCGAACTCCATATTTTAAGCCCAACTTATTTACGGGATACGATTTAGATCCGAGTGTCCATTGCCTTAGAACAGTCCCTGAGACAGGGCTATGGATACGATGATAATGGCTTGGACTTAAGTAAAGAATCATAAAGGTGCCATTTAAATATTTTTTTATATCCGTTTTGTCCGCTAACATTTCTTCAATTGAATATGTTTTTCCTTTTACAATCATTTCACTTGTCTCTTTTATCGTCCCAACATCTTCAATAACTGCATCAACAGGACTTGTCACAGAATCGACACCTTGGTCAATCACTCTCGCATCTTTCTTTAGTGTCCGGATAAATAAATCATGCAAAGTCGGATACTTGTCTAAGGAATTTTCCATCTCCTGTTGATTGAGCTGATAGACTTTTGCGAAAGAAGGAACCATGAACCGGCTAATGCTTGAACGGGCAAATTGCTGCAATACTTTGGATGACCATTTTCCATTTGTTAGCTCTATCATTACTCTGTATAAATGTTGTATCATTGACTAACCTCCAAAAAAGTGTAAAAATACTCTTTACGAAATAGCATAAAAGCTTTAAACTTAAATAAAATAGACTAACTAAAGGAAAACTTGATTCCTTCCGGCTTGTTAAAAAGGAGTGGTGAAGAGAAATGTTTTTATTAGACGTTTTCGATTCAACAATTAAAAAATTTAAAGCTCAAACCGCAAATGTAATGACATTAACGAATTTATCTTTAGGTGGCTTTGCAATTATTTTTGCCATCGAAGGAAATTTAAGACTAAGCTTGCTGTTAATATTTATTGCAGCATTAGCTGATCGCTTCGACGGGATGATTGCAAGAAAATTAAATATTGAATCTGAACTTGGAAAACAATTAGATTCCATGAGTGATATTATATCATTTGGAGTAGCGCCAGCACTATTACTATATCAAGGAATTTTGAATGAATTTGGCGTACCTGGAATATTTTTCACCGTTTTCTATATAGCGTGCGGAGCTTTTAGACTTGCTCGCTTCAATATTACCGAGAGCGATGGTTACTTTACAGGATTACCAATAACTGCTGCAGGGTGCCTAACAACACTAAGCTTTTTGGCTATTCCCTTCTTACCTGGTCAAACATTTTTGTTCATTATTATTATTCTGTCATTCTTAATGGTAAGTCCATATAAACTAAAAAAAGTTTAAACCAGAAGTCCAGTTAAACTGGGCTTTTTTTTATGGAAAATATTATCCTTTATTAAATAAAATACACAGGACAGACACAATCGCCCTTTTTCTCACATAGGAATTAATTATAGGCATTTGCCTAAAAAGCACGGGGGTGGATAATCATGTCTGGTATTGTTACAGCTCTAGGATATTTATTAAAAGAATTTCTATTTCTTGTCTCTTATGTAAAAAATAATGCTTTTCCGCAACCCCTATCTGCTGCAGATGAAAAAAAATACCTGAAATTGATGGCTGAGGGGGATTCACATGCACGCAATATGTTAATTGAACATAACTTGCGGCTTGTCGCTCACATTGTCAAAAAGTTTGAAAATACAGGTGAAGATTCAGAAGACTTAATTTCGATAGGTACAATCGGTCTAATCAAGGCGATAGAAAGTTATTCAGAAGGCAAGGGTACTAAGCTTGCAACCTATGCTGCACGGTGTATTGAAAATGAAATCCTTATGCATTTAAGAGCACTAAAGAAAACGAAAAAGGATGTCTCCTTGCATGATCCAATCGGTCAAGATAAGGAAGGGAATGAAATCTCCCTTATTGATGTGCTCAAATCTGAATCAGAAGATGTCATCGATACGATCCAGTTAAATATGGAACTTGAAAAAATCAGAAAATATATTGATGTATTAGACGAACGTGAAAAGGAAGTAATCATCGGCAGGTTCGGCCTCGATTTACAAAAAGAAAAGACCCAGCGGGAAATTGCAAAGGAACTTGGTATTTCAAGAAGCTATGTTTCAAGAATCGAAAAGCGTGCATTGATGAAAATGTTTCATGAATTTTACCGCGCAGAAAAGGAAAAGAAAAAAAAGGGCTGACGAAAAAACAGAGGCGGAATTACTCCGGCTCTGTTTTTCCATCCTGTAATAGATTAATCCACTTTGTCCCGTTATCGGTTGATTCAAATAAGTCATTAGTGTAGGTAGTAAAAGCTAGCTGCTGATCATTATGCGGATTAACCGCTAAGAAAGTTATTGGATTCTGATAATCCAAAAATGGAATGGATAGCGTTGTTTGTTCACCTGATTTAGGATTAATCATTTTCAAATGAATCTTTTCATTCTCAACACTAGAAAATAGCAAGTTATCACCTACGAAGGTCAAAGCTGTTACCATGTACGGGTCTGTAATCAGCTTCATCGTATTCCCGTTATCCTCTGAGTAAAATATACCAGACATTGTCGACATCGCAATAATATCTTCATTAGCGGGATTCACTGCAATCATGCCAAGTGAATCAGCAGTAAAATCCTTTAATTCACTTGTTGTCCAGTTCTTTCCGTTATCTGTAGAAAAGTTAACACCTAAGTCTAATTGATCATTCTCTTCTTGATTAATAACATAGATCCCATTCCCAAAATAGCTCGCAGCCATGAAATAAAAATGATTCTCCCCATGAAAGGCAATTTTGCTAAGACTTTGGCCCTTGTCATTACTTTGAACAATGCCGAGCGAATCAGTTGGTTCTTCACCTTTATTTAGACTTCCACTAGTAATAAATCCATCCTTAACAGCTTGAAAACTACTATAGTTATGTTGATTGGTTGTCATCTCCAACCACTTGGATTCCTTATACATTTTTATGCCAGTATTTGTAGCTATGTAGAGTGCCTGATCATTCCCTGGGTAGCCGATACCATGAATTTGTTTGATGTTTATGTCCTCTGCCTGAATTATTTCAAATTTTACTTCTTCCTCCGTTTTACTTTGCATCGACTTTTCACTCTGACTTTCATTTGTGCAGCCGGACGCAACGATAAGTAACCCTATTAAAACGAATAGAAGCATTTTCCTCTGAATCTTCACATTCATACCTCCGAAAATCTAACCTTTTTTCATTACTATCCATCCACTTATACCCCAGTCCCTAAACAGTGTCAAATAATATAACCTAAATCAGCAACTGCCTATACAAGATATTATACAGGCACATAACCTAATATAAAAAGGAAAGGGGGTATTTATGTGTCATTCGGTTACCCATATCCTTATATGTATCCAGCACCCTATCCAGCCTACCCTGTTCCATATCCTAGTATCAACGGTGGATGGTATGCACTGTTTATCGTACTATTGATTCTAGTGCTTATCTTTGGCGGATGGTGGTATTATACAACATACTGTTAAAAATGGACGGCTTATGCTTTTTGCATAAGCCTAATTTTTTAGTAACAGCATACAATTGGAAGTAATGGAACTTTTCAAAAAATAATCTTATAATAGAACGGTACATTAGAAAAAGGGGGTACAAGAATGACAGCTACTACATATTCAGATGTATGGAATCTTGATGTAATTTTCAAAGGGGGCAGTGACTCACCTGAATTTGCTGACCACTTAAAGATTACCAGCGAATTAATCGAACTTTTCCAAACAAAAGTTAATCATTGGACTCTCCTCCATACTAGTGAGGATATGGTCTATTTAAAAGAATTATTAACAGACTTCGAACAAGTCGGACAAAAGCTCCGTCAGGCCTCTGCTTTTGTCAGTTGCCTGCAGGCCCAAAATACCGATGATAAAAAGGCCTATTCACACGATGCAGCCGTAACAGGATTAAGTGCATCTTTTCAAACGGCTCTCAGTGCCTTTGACAACTTGCTGACCTCTATCTCTGACGAGGTATGGTCTCAAATCTTAGCAGATGACTTTTTCAAAGAACTATCCTACTCACTTACAGAGCGTCGGGAACGGGCCAAAGATAAGCTTTCAAAGGATGAAGAAGCGATTATTAGCGCACTCGGTGTCGATGGCTATCATAGCTGGGGTCAACTGTATGACCTAATAGTCGGGAAAATAAAAATTACTGTTATCGAAAACGGTGAGGAAAAAAAACTATCTGTCGGTCAGGCTGCCAACAAATTTTCTAATCCTGACCGTACTGTTCGCCAGTCTGTTTTTAAAAATTGGGAAAGGGCATGGAGTGAACAGTCGGATTATTTAGCAAAGACGTTAAATCATTTATCAGGCTTCCGTTTAAATGTCTATAAGAAAAGAGGCTGGGATGAGGTTTTAAAAGAGCCGTTAACCATTAATCGGATGAAACCTGAAACACTTGAAACGATGTGGACAGTTATTTCCGAAAACAAACAGCTGTTAGTAGCGTATTTAAACCGAAAGGCTAAGCTTTTAGGAGTTGAAAAACTAAGCTGGTTTGATTTAGATGCCCCTTATGGAAAAACAGAATCTAAGGTTTCATATCAAGAGGGTGCTGAATTTATTGAGGAAAACTTTGCTCTTTTTGGAGAAAAAATGGCTACTTTTGCAAAGAAAGCTTTTGAAGAGCAATGGATTGAAGGCGAGGACCGCCCTGGAAAAGCCCCTGGCGGTTTCTGTACTTTCTTCCCTGAGAGTAATCAATCACGAATCTTCATGACCTATTCAGGCACTCCTTCGAATGTCTCGACCCTTGCTCACGAGCTAGGTCACGGCTTTCACACTTACGCCATGAAAGGAGTACATCACCTTAATCGTGCTTATGCAATGAACGTAGCGGAAACAGCCTCTACCTTTGCTGAGATGATTGTCGCCGATGCTGCTGTGAAAAAGGCAAAGGATGAAGAAGAAAAACTGGTTCTTTTAGATGATAAAATCCAAAGAACAGTTGCACTATTAATGAATATCCACGCCCGTTTCTTATTTGAAACTAGCTTTTATGAGGAGAGAAAGAAAGGGCAGGTATCGAGTGAACGCTTAAATGAATTGATGGAGGCTGCACAAAAAGAAGCTTATTGTGAGGCATTAGAAGAATATCATCCATTATTCTGGGCTTCAAAACTCCATTTCTTTATTACAGGTGTACCATTTTACAACTTCCCATATACTTTTGGTTATTTGTTTTCACTTGGAATCTACGCACAGGCACTCGAAGAAGGAACAGGTTATGAGGAGAAGTATATTGCTTTATTAAGAGATACTGCTTCTATGACCGTTGAGGACCTTGCCGAGAAGCATTTACAAGTTAACTTAACCCAAAAAGATTTCTGGGAAAAAGCTGTTGGCCTCTGTCTTGATGATATAAAGGAATTCTTGCAGTTAACCGAAGATAAGTAAAAGAAGAGGGTGCTCTCAATAAGTGAGACACCCTCTTTCTTTACTTATTCGACACTCAATTCTGCCGAAATTACACAAGTAATCGCCCCAGTAATAACTAACGCCATGACAGCCATGAACATATTCTCCACCCCTTTAGATAGAAGCTACTATGCTAATTTGAATTTATCACATTTTCACAGTAGCTAACTTAAGGGAATATGAACATTTTGTTAACAAAAATTATTTAGTATTAGCAAATAAATTTTATTATGATATTATAATTTATCTTTTTTCTTTTTCCGTAAAAACAGTGACAGAAACAATAAATGTAACGGCATTTTCTATCTCCTCCATAACTAGGTGGTATCTTTTATAACCCACGTGCTTGCTCCTCTTCCCTGCATTAAAAATTTCATTTAAAAAAACCCCTTTCTTTTAATATATTTCTTCAATATTATAAATAACGCTGCATGGAAATTTGACGATCTTTGTTCGCTTCATAAAGCTTTTCAATTCGTTCTTGTTCAATGGCTTCATCAACGTTTAACTTTCGTCTTTTTATAGTAATCGATAAAAATAAGATATTTAGTGTCATATATACGCACCTCCTTAAAAAATCTGTTATGGATTTTACATGAAATAATGAATCGATATTTGGCGGTCTTTATTTTCTTCATAAAGCTCTTCAACTCGCTCTTCGTGTAACGCCTCTTCAAGAGTAAATTTACGTTTTTTAATGTTAATCGACAGGAATAATATATTCAGGGTCATACGAATCCACCTCCTTAAAATACCTATATATCCACAAATTGTCAAAAATATCCATATCTAAACGACACAAAAAGGCCGCAAGAAGTCACCCCCTTGCGGCACTATTTTTGGACACAAAAATACCGCAGGGTGTCATTCTCCCTGCGGCATGGATATGTAAGGTAACAAACTAAAAAAATTAGTTAGCCATCCATTCCAGTCTGGTCGAATGCGTGATATTAAAATATAAAGTTTTCATAGCAGTGTTTACTTCAATCATTTTACTCGACCTCCTTCGGAATTTTTTACTAACTACGGTAATTATATCCACGAACCAATACTTTGTAAACCATATTTTTGAATTTTTTAAAAAAATAGTCATTTTGCTTAGTTTTTTTAAGCAAAAAAATAACGTCCCCAATACTGGGAACGCTTAATGATCCTGACCATTTTCCATTTCGTTAAGCTTTAATTCGCACTTTTTTGATTGAATAAAGAATAAAATTGCGACCGCTAAAAATGACATAGACGAAAGCATCATAATATTTAAATCCATCTCAGTTTTTGTTTCAGATGGAATGATTACACCTAAATAGAAAAATACGCCAACAGCGAGTAAAAGAACGGCAAAACGTTTGAAATCGACCATTTTGTCATAAAGGAACTTTGAATGTTGTTTCACTTTCCGATTCACCTACTTTTCATAGAATCTACTAAGCTACTTTACCATATAATTCAGCAATGCAGCGCATGTAAATTTTAGAAATACCCGGTGTGACTATAGTTTTCAGCAAAAATCACGCGTTTATCAGCGAAATAAGAAAATCACACAAAAGTGGCCCGGCTTATTAGCCGGACCCATAATTGTTATACGTAACTACTAGCTACTTTAAAGCTTCAACCATTTTCATTACCAGCGTCGAAGAATGAAGCGCAGCCTTATCAATGAATTGGTCAAAGGAGAGTTCCGACTCTTTTCCAGCGATATCTGAAAGCGAACGAATGATTACAAACGGAACTTCAAATCGGTAGGCCACTTGAGCAATTGCAGCCGCTTCCATTTCAACAGCCTGTAAATGTTCAAATTTAGTCCGGACAAAATCAACGCGTATCGGATCCTCCATAAAAGAATCTCCAGTAGCGATTAACCCTTTAACAATTTGGAAATTTTCAATTTCATTGGCAGCATGTTCGGCCACATTTATTAATCTTTCATCTGCAATAAAAGCAGCAGGAAGCTGTGGAACTTGGCCATATTCGTAACCGAACGCGGTAACATCTACATCATGATGACGAACCTCTGTAGAGATCACGGCATCTCCAACGTTGAGAACAGGATTGTATCCTCCTGCAGAGCCCGTATTAATAATACAATCAGGTTTATACTTTTCAAGAAGAATCGTCGTTGACATCGCTGCATTCACTTTCCCGATTCCAGAGCGCAGTAAAATAACATCGGCACCACGCATCTTCCCAAAAGTAAACTCACAGCCTGCAACCGTCTCCTGTGTACTTTCTTCAATATTGTCTCTTAATAATGTAACTTCTTCTTCCATTGCTCCGATGATAGCTATTTTCATTATAAAACCTCTTTCTCTCTCTTTTACTTTTTAAAATTACTTGATATTACTATTCCTTTGGATCATCTATCGTATCCGCAAACACTATGATACCATCTTTTGAGACGGAAATGCTATATCGTTCATTGCTTAGAAGGTTAGAAACCTCTAAAATGAAGACATGGAAAGGAATGACGTGGATGAATTTTCAAATTGATTTTATCGAGGATAAGATAGAGTTTTTTGATGCAACAGATCTAAAAACATTAGAAAAGAAAATAGAGGTCAAAATTGAAGAAAACAAAGCAATTTTACTAGGAGTTCACTCTGTCTCACATCAAATGTATGCAAATGAAAAAGGGCTAGCTTATTTTACAGCTGTAGTACATTTTAAGCACAAAAAATTAGGATAGGCCAATAATCGGCCTATCCTTTGCTTATTTTTCAAGTTCAGCTAGCTCTTCCATCTTTGTAGGCATCCAACCTTCGCCGTCGACCCACTTAATATTAACCCTGTATTTATTTTGCTTATCTTTAGAGTAAACCGTACCAATTATGGCGTTGGTTGTTGTTTTATCACTTGTTACCCAGTAAGTAATCATATTATTTTGCTCAATGCCAGTTGCATAGGAAAAGGCCTTAAGCATTTCTTGCCAGTCGACTGATTCCTCTTCGAACACAGGAGTATGCTCACCCGTTTGCGTGGTCCCCACTGGCTTCCAACTCGGATTTTCGATTGTTTTTAGTACATTGGAGGATGACCCTCCTTCAGTAACCACAACCTGAGATTCATCTGGTTGGGCTGGGGCTGTCGTTTCTTCACTTGCCTCTTCATTGCCCTCTTCATCATCATTAACTGCTCCATCAGCTTCTGGTGCGGTCTCATTATCTTCCTTAGTGGTATCTTCTTTATTTACAGATTGATTCTCTCCATTATTTGCAGGCTCTTTTTTTGACGTTGCCTGGTTATCACCTGAAAAAATCGAATAGGCAACAAAAACAATTAGCGCAAGAACCAGGATAATTAAACCATTCAATATTAAATTCGTTTTTTTTCTTCTAGCTCGGTAACCTGATCGAGAATTAGATTGAAAATCGTTACTCATTTCTTTATCACTCCAAACAATTAGGCTTCCAATATTTTAACATGAATTGAATAGAACTTGAAGAATTATCCCTTATGTTCAAGGATTATTGTCCTTTGTCTGCTTGGTAAATCATTTCTACCATATCTGCAAATAATGATTGGACACTGCCTTCATTCTCAAGTACATCTAAATTGACAGCAACCAAGGCGTATTTTGGATTTTCATATGGAAAATAACCAGCAAACCACTTATTATGCAACTGCTGATCATTATTATCATATTTTCCTGTTTCCGCAGTTCCTGATTTTCCTGCAACCTCATATGGCAAGTCTATAAACCTTTTTCCTGTACCATTCGTGTTGGTAACCACCTCACGCAGCAACTTTTGCAGTTTCATAGCTGTATAGGGAGAGATATTATCCCCTGGCAGGTTTTGATTTTCGAAACTAACCATTGTTGTACCGTTCTTGTATTCAATTTTTGACGCGGTACGAACCATTTCCTTCTTTCCACCTCTTGCAATTGTAGCCATCATATTTGCCACCGCTAACGGGGTTGCTCTAACCTCGTGCTGGCCAATACCTGACATCGCTGCGAAATTAGCGTCTTTTCTTGCCTCTTCAGATAAAAACACTCTGCCTTTTTCTTCCCCTTTAAGTTGTTTAAAATGACTGGTATGATAAACCTCTCCTTGCCAGCCAACAGTGCCAATTAAGGATAATTTGGCAGCATACTTTTCTAGTAGCTCTTGGTCAATTTGCTGTAATTCCTTTGCAAGTTCTCCAAAGGTCCGATTGCAACTTCTCGCAAAGCTCTCAGAAAAATTTAAATTACCATAATTGAATTTTAATTCTGGTTCTCCATTAATCTTTTTGCTGCAATCAAAAAATCTAGATGGATCATCCAGGTTATTGTCAATTGCAGCGGCTGCAACAACGGTTTTAAAGATAGAGCCCATTATTTCCTGCTTTAACATCCGATCGGTAATCCCAGCATCATTATAGGGATCTTTTTTATTAATAATTGGACGTGATACACTGGCTAGAACGCTGTTATCTTCGATATTTAAAAGAACTAATCCACCCTTTTTTATTCCGTGCTTGTCCACTAATCCCTCTGATCGCAACTGCAAGTCTTTATCTAATGTTGTTCGTACATTAACAGGATAAAATGGATTAGCAGGGTCAACATACTTCACATTGATTCCGAATAATGGTGCACCGTCTCCATCAACATGGTAAACAAGTTTAGACTTTCCTTCAGCCAGCAGAAATTCATCAAAGCTTTCCTCTAAACCAGATACACCGATTAACGTCTTTACGGATAATTCCTTTTTAGGATAACGTTTAGTCAATTCCTTTGCATTTTCACCTGTTAATCCAATTAAATGTTCTGCTGGAATTTCCAAGCGCTCAAATTTTTTCTCAACGGCAAAAACACCTGGAATTTCCAATGCATTAATTTGCTCGGTTTGCAATGCCGTTAATTCCACCGGCTCTGGTTCTCCATAGGCAAAGGGTTTTTTTGCCTCTTCAACATGATTTTTCAAATCGTTAATAGGAATCCCCATGATGGCTGCAACCTTATTTATATCCCAATTGATATTTTTCAAAAATGGAAAAAGAACCAGAACAGATACCTCTTTATGGGTAAGCATATTCCCATCCCTGTCTAAAAAGTTCCCCCGGCCATTATCTATGACCAATTCCTGCGTTCTTTGCTTTACGCTTTCCTCAAGTAAATTTATATTATGCTTTGAAAAGGTTTCCGTTTCAATTAATTGAATTTGCACTAAACGTGCTATAAGAACCAATAGGCCAACTATGATGATAAACAATAATCCTTTTGTTCGTCTTCGCCACATAAAAAACACCTCGTCAAAAGTTTTGACGAGGTTTTCACATTTCAAACATGAAAAGTGTAAGCGCCTTGTCCAGGCGCTGAAACTAGACAAATTATGAATTATTTAATTGATACAATACGTACGCTCATGTCACCGCCAGGTGTTTGAACAGACACCTGATCGCCGACTTTTTTGCCTAAAAGGCTTTTTGCAATTGGGGAGTCGTTAGAAATCTTCCCTTCAAATGGATCAGCCTCTGCACTTCCTACGATTGTATACGTTTCCTCTTCACCATCGGGAAGTTCAACAAACGTAACAGATCTTCCTAATGCTACAGAATCACTTGCCACTTCATCTTCTCTAATAATCTTAGCATTGCGGATCATATTTTCGATTGTGGTAATTCGACCCTCAACAAAAGCTTGTTCTTCTTTCGCTGAATCATATTCGGAGTTTTCAGATAAATCACCGAAACTTCTTGCAATTTTAATCCTTTCAACGACTTCTTTCCGTTTTACAGATTTTAAATGTTCAAGTTCCTGCTCAAGTTTATCTTTTCCTGCTTGTGTCATTGGAAATACTTTTTCTATCGCCAAAACTTCTCACTCCTTCTAGTCTTCACAATCCCCCATAGATTGTGTATGAATTAATATGTAGGTTTTATTGCTTAACACACAAATACATAGGAGCGCGTCCTCTATAAAAGGGCGCGCACTTATATTATTCATTAATAGCAATTATATAGAACTTTTCTTAGCTATTGTGTCACAAAATTGATTTTTGTTCAAGAATTGTTTGAATTTTTGTGACCATTAAATCAATCGCTACGTGATTTTGACCACCTTCAGGTATAATCA